>JBEGTX010000250.1:0-5722 GCA_041179165.1 Pseudomonadota bacterium
ATGGTCTTGATGGCCACCGGCCGCTGGATGATCGGGTCGAACCCCTTGTAGACCACGCCCATGGCCCCCTCGCCGAGCACGCCGGTGATTGGATATTTGCCCAGGCGGGAAGGGTGGTTCATGGCGATCGGGTGGGCCTCATGCGGTGACTGGCAAGCGAAGTTCAGCATGCCGGACGGCGGCCTCGGCATGAAAGGGATTCATGCTGCGCCGCTGCCGGTGTGCGCACACTCGCTCAGGTGTCGAGCATTTTCATCGCATGCACGAGGCTCTTGCGCATGCGAGTGAACGATTCCGACAAGGTGCCAATTTCGTCACGCGATCGGTTGGCGAACTCGGGCGCGTCGAGCTCGCCCAGGCTCACGCGGTCGGCCAACTTGGAGAGTTGGCTCACCGGACGGATCACGAGCTTCCAGAGCATCAGGTTGAGCGCCGCGCCGATCAGCACGAACACACCGGTGAGCAAGCCCATCACGACGCCGAAAGCGCGGTCAGCGCGTGCGAGCGGCACCGACATGGGCACCGACACGACCTGGGCGCCGAGCGCTTCGTTGAGTGTCCAGCCGAAGCCGTTGGCCGTGCCGTACTGCTGGATCATGGGCGCGGGTGCGAGCTCGGGCTTGTCATGGCACTCCAGGCAGCCTTTGGCGGTGATCTTGATCGGCTGGGCGATGAAGAGCGAGCGGCCGGCGGGCGTGTCGCGCTGGCCGACGAACTCGGTGAGCGAGGACGTCTGCTTGAACTGCATGATGATGTCTTCTTCCCAGTCCTGCGCGCGGTCGCGCGGGTTGGTGGGGTTCAGCATGGCCGCCTTGTAGGCGTACTCGGGATGCTGAAGACGCAAGGTGTTGACCACCTCGGTGGCCGCGTACGACGGGACGGACGGCGGCAGGAACTCGTACTTCATCTGCGTCTGCAGGCGCGGTGCGACTTGGGAGGCGGTGTAGTCGCGCACCGCCTTGGCCGTCTGCATCAGCAGGCGAGCGCGGTCGACCACTTCGTCGTGTGCGCCGTCTCGGAGCAGTTGCCGGGCGATGTAGCCCGACGCGCCGAGCCCGATCGCGAACACGAGCAGGAATACCAGATTGAACTTGACGAGCAGCTTCATGGGGGATCTTTGAAACGGAGGATCAGCGGCGGGCCGACGGCGCGGGTGAGGCGGCTGGCGAAGTATCTCCCGCCGGCCGTTTGGGGAGGTACTTCTCAGGGAAAACGATGCGGTCCCACTCGGGGTGAGATTTCATGTTCGCGGCCAGGCCGCGTTTGAACTCGGCCTGCTGCACGAGCGCGCGCCAGCGCGGCACGAACACGGAGCGCAGCGCCGTCTCGCTGTCGATCCAGGGTGCGGCGTCGGCATAGGAGAAGTCGCCTGCAGACTTGGCGGCCGGGTCGCGGCTGGCGAAAGTGGCCGCGCGGCGCGGCAGGGTGTCCAGGAAAGGGCGTGGCAGCCGCTTGATGAACGCAGGCGGCGGCCGCGAGACCACGCTCGATTTGGCGGCACCGGTGCGCTCGAAGAACTGGTCGCCCTTGAGCGTCGCCGCCGGACGGGGCTTGTCACCCACACGCTCCACCAGGCTCACCGTGCCGGCTTCGACGAACAACAACGCCTCGGTGGGCGAGACGGTCAGCACGACCTGGCCGGTCACTGCCGACACGTCGAGTGAACGTGAGCTCAGCAGCAGGCTGCCGAGCGGTGTCTTGGGCGCGCTCAGCTTGGCCCAGCCCTGCAGCAGGTACAGCGAGGGGTTCGATTTGCTGCGGTCGCCGCCGAGCTTGGGCGTGAGCATCACCCGCGTGTCCGGGCCGAGATCGGCCACCAGGCCGTTGGCGAACTCGAGCCGCAGCACCTTCACCTGCGCACCGGTTTCAACGAGGTCGTCCTTTTGCAGTCGCACGCCTTCGGTCAGCAGCAGCTTGGCGCTGTCGCGAATGAGCGTGGCGGGGCTGCCGTCGATGATGGTCACCGTGGCCAGCGGCTGTGCCGCCACGGCCACCAACGGGCACGCCACCAGGGCAAAGCACAAGGCACGACGCCACAGCGAGGAGGGCAGGGAGCGGAGTGGGTCGGGCATGTCTGGTGGGTCGTTTGATCGGCCGGACTCTCGGCCGGGGGGCGCGCGGCAGAGTCGCCGAATGTGTTTCTCGATGTGTCCTGAGCATAGCCTTTCAGGAGGCCGCTTCGAGGGCGGTTTGTGCATAAAAAAAGACGACATGGGGATGGCTTTGCCCCTGCGAAACGAGCCGGGCCCGTGGGGCAGGTGTTGGTGGTCGCGGGGCCACATCGTGAGCCGCGTCCTACACAGGGCTCCGTTGCAGGCCGACGGACCCGTGCGCCCACGCCTTCTGGTGGCTGGGCTGGCGAACTTCTATCGTTCCCTCCATGCCAAGTCTTCGTCTGGAGCCCTCGATGCAAACCGCCGTCGCCCCCCGCCCTGAACTGTCCGTGCTCGCGCCGCTCACCTTGCGCCGGCTGCTGCCCCAGGCGGTGTCCGAGCCCGTTTCGCTGTTGGCTGGCACCATCGAACGCGATCGCAACTTCGTGACGATGCTGCGCGCCTTCCGCGAAACAGGTGGCCTGTTGCGTGGCGACGAGGTGGCCGACCTGCTGGTGCAAAAAGGAACGGGAGATGTGTCGCGCCTCGCCCGCTGGGTCGTCACAAGGCAGGTGCTGAGTTTCGAATGGCGCGGCGAACTGTGGATTCCGATGTTCCAGTTCAACCGCCGCGACATGGGCTTGAAGAATGAAACCCGGCACATCTCCGGCGAACTCGCTCCCGCATTCGACAACTGGGCACTGGCCCTGTGGTTTGCGACGCCCAACACCTGGCTCGGTGACCGCTTGCCCGCCGTGGCCATCGACGATGACTTCTTGGCCGTGCTTCAGGCCGCACGCACCGACCGCTATGTGGCCATGGGGTGAGCGATGAGCGCGGCGAGTTCCCTGTCAGATGACCGGCCCGACTACCGAACCCCCGGCACCGTTGATGAGCTGACCCAGGAGAACGTACAGGCGATCGACCGTCTCGAACGAGCCGCGCATGCGCACATGAGTTCGGTCGACCGGCTGGCCGACCGCATCAGTTCGTTTGGCGGCAGCACGCATTTCCTGTGGGTGCATGTGCTGCTGTTTTCATCCTGGATCACGCTCAATGTGTGGCCGGGTGCCGATCATTTCGATCCCTACCCGTTCACCTTCTTGACCCTGGTGGTGTCACTAGAGGCCATCTTCCTGTCGGCATTCATCTTGATCAGCCAGAACCAGGCAGCCCGCATCAGTGATCGGCGCAATCACCTGGACCTGCAGATCAACCTGCTCACTGAGCAAGAGAACACCAAGATGCTCGTGCTGCTTCAGCGCATTGCCGAGAAGATGGGCATCGAAGACTGTGACGACCCCAGCTTGCGCGTGCTCGAACAGGCCATGCGGCCCGAGAAGCTGGTCGAACAGATCGACGCCGCCATGGCGCGACAACAGAGCGCAGAAGACTGACGCAGGCAGATGTCCGGCGGGCCCTGTAAGAGGCGACGCCAGGACTCAGAGTTCTTTCTGGCCTGGATGGCGCACGCGCAGCGGGTCGGGGTTCACCCGCCGAATCCACACCTCGCTGATTTGTGCCGGAAAGCGCGCGACCAGCTCGGCATAGCTCTCAGGATCGTATTCCCCGTCGTCGCCGAACAGCACGAAGCGCACTCCCGGAAACGCCTGCAGCACGGCCGTGATGCGGCGCACCTTGTAGGCCTGCTGATCGGTGAGGGAATCCCCGCGACTGGTGCGCACTTCCTTCAGCTGAAGCACGCCGCGAGGAAACCCGTTCTTGCCCAGGAAGCGCCGCACGCTGTCGGTCAGCTGTCGTGGCGACGCCGAGACATAGAAGATGGGCGTCGCCTCGGGCACGGCATTGAGTGCCGTGATCTGCCGGTACCGATCGGCCATGCCCGGCACCGCCTCACGCGACTCGGCCGGCACGAGCAGGCTGTTGCGCAGCAGGCTTCGGGTTCGGTTCACCTCGCTCACGAGGATGGTGTCGTCGACGTCGGAGATGATGCCCACGGTGTTGCGCGGGTCGTGAACCAACAGGCCCGCCGAGGCGCTGGCCTGCGGCTCGCTCTCGAGCTCATGCCAACCCGGTGGCAGAGCGCTCAGCACCTGGTTGGATGAAATCTCCCAGTAGCCGCTCTCGTCCGCGCGCGTCTCCCAGCGCAACGGGCCAGCGGCCACCTGCACACGGCCCCGCTCGCCGCTGGTGAACAGCAGCCGTGTGGTGTTGTAGAGCGTGCGGCGTTTGCCGGCGTCTTTCGCGGCCACCGCATGCGTCTCGGACAATCGCCCCGACAGGCGAAAGCCTTGCGTCGTGGCCCAGGCATCGTCCACGATGGTGTGCCGGGGTTCGGCCGCCACGGCTGCCCCCGCGATGAGGGCCGTTGCAATGATGGTCTTCTGTTTCATGCTGCCCCTCACTCCGCGTTCAGTGCCGACAGCAGGCGCTGCGCGACATCGTGCGCGGCATTCGGGCGGGCGATGCGTTGGGCCTGTGCGCGCATGCGGTCCATCAACGCGGTGTCGACCAGCCAGCGGTTGAAGTGCCAGGCGGCGTCGCCCACGTCGTGCAGCCGCACGGCCGCGCCTTCTTCGAGCAGGTAGTCGCAGTTGCGCTGCTCCTGGCCGGGGATGGGGGCGACAAGCGCCATGGGCTTGCCCTTGGCGAGGATCTCGTTGGTGGTGAGACCGCCGGGCTTGGTGACCACCAGATCGGCGGCGTCCATCAGCTCATGGATGTTGGTGACAAAGCCGAACACCGTGACAGGCAGGCCGAGGGTGGCGGCGCGCTCCCGGCAGGCGGCTTCGAGCTCGGCGTTGCGCCCTGCCACGACAACGAGGCTCAACGTGCTCTCGGTGTCTGTAAACGAGTCGAGCATGGCGAGCAGCGGGCCCACGCCGAACCCGCCCGACAACAGCAGCACCGTGGGCCGCTCGGGCAGGCCGAGCTGGCTGCGCATCGTGGCGGCTGGCGTGTTGTCGGCAAAGACCGGATCGATCGGGATGCCGCTCGCGCTGATGCGGGCCGGGTCCACGCCCTTGCGCTCGAGTTCGCGCTTGCCGGCCTCGGAGGCCACATGGTAGTGGTCGATGTGCGGGTACACCCAGAACGCGTGCGGGCTCACATCCGTGATCACCGCATGCACCGGCGTTTGCAGCTTGTCGCGCCGCTTGAGGTCGGACAGCAGCTCCAGCGGCAGAAAGTGCGTGCACAGGATGGCGCGCGGGCGAGTCGCTTCGAGCAGCCCCATGAAGGCTCGGCTGTTGACCTTGTCGAAGGCCAGCCGCACGCGGGCGCTCTTGCTGCCGGGCGGCTTGACCTTGTCGTAGCGCTCGTAGAGGTGGCCCCACAGTTCGGGCGCCCGCTGCACGAGGTCGATGTAGGCCTGCACGTACATGCGCCGGAAGAACGCGGTGGTGCAGTCCAGCGTGTCCACCACATGGTGGCCGGGCGTGCCGAGTTGGTTCAGGGCGTTCGAGACGGCCTGTGCCGCGCGGGTATGGCCGGCGCCGGCGGTGGCGTGCAACAACAGCAGCGGCTGGGGAGAAAGGCTCATGAAATGGGCTCGGGAGCGGCAACAGCGGGCAGTATCGGCCAAGCCGGCCACCGGGATGACACCCCATACGGGGGTGCGGGGCGGTGCTTGGCAGAGACCGGGGCCGCTTCCCACGCCCGGTGCAGTT
>JBEGTX010000251.1:0-18071 GCA_041179165.1 Pseudomonadota bacterium
GGCCACGACGTTGTCGTTGGTTTCATCTGGCGTGTTCAGCTGCAGCAGCTCGACCCGGCCCGGGCCCCAATCGCCAACCGGCGCGACCCAGGCGCTGGGGCGGTTCTCGTATTGCGCTTCGACGTCTTCGTAGCTCGCGAAGCGGCGATCGCGCTGCATCAGGCCGAAGCCCTTGAGCTGCTGCACCTTGAACGAGTTGACGAGCGTGTGCTTGGGGTTGATCAGCGGACGCCACAGCCATTCGTCTGTGCCCTTCCCTTCTCCTTTCCCATCGCTGGAGGCAATCATCAAGCCGTCCGAGTCATGCACTTCGGGGCGGAATTCGCCAGCCCTTGGCTGGTTCTCACCGTGCTGGAACATGCTGGTGAGCGGCGCGATGCCGAGGGTGTTCACGCCCGGGCGCAGGTAGAGCTTGCTGCGCACGTCGGCCACGGTGTTCGCACCGGGGCGCAAGGTGATTTGATAGGCCCCGGTCGCGCGCGGCGATTCGAGCAGCGCATGCACGACGATCTCTTTGGCATCGGCCTTGGGGCGCTCGATCCAGAACTCGGTGAAGCGCGGGAACTCCTCGCCCTTGCCGCCCACGGTGTCGATGCCGAGGCCACGGGCCGACAGCCCGTAGTGCTGGCCCGTGCCAAGCGCGCGGAAGTAGCTGGCGCCCAGAAAGACCACAAGTTCATCTTTGTAGGCCGCCGAGTTCAGCGCGTAGTGCACCCGGAAGCCGGCAAAGCCGAGATCACCCCAACGCTTGGGCGCGAGCTTGTTCTTGCCGTAGTCGAAATCGCGTGGGTCGAAGGCGACGTTCTCGACCCCCTTGGGCGTCACCTCATGGATGCGCACCGGCTGGGTCTGGAACTTCCCCAGGTGGAAGAACATCACCTCGAACGGCAGCTTGTCTTCTTTCCACAGCGCGCGTGCGGGACGAAAGCGGATGTCGCGGTATTGGTCGTAATCGAGGTTCTTCAGCTCGTCGGGCAGCACCGAGGGCGCGGCCACGTGGGGCTGGGTGGCGAGCTTGCGGGCCTTCTCGGCCACATCGTCGAAACCGAAGGCCATCGCGTGGCCTGCACTCAGCACCCACAAGGCAGCGCCCAGGCACCAGCGGCTGGTGAGGGGGCTCGTCGAGCGAGCAGCGGCAGCGGCAGCGGGTGATGGAAGTCGGTACGTCGGCAAGTCGATGGTCCCTGGCAGATGGCGCGCCGAAAGGGGCGCCTGGACCTGCTAGGGCAATGAACATGCCAATTCTGAAAAGTCGTGTTGAATCAACAGCTTGCGTCGATCATCCGATCGGCGGGTCGATTTCGCGGGCTCAAAACGGCGGATTTTGTCGCCGCTCGGCGACAGGCTTTTACCTTCACGTCGGTTTCCCCCGGCCGCAGCGCGTTCGGGGCCTGTCGCCGATCAGCGACAGCCGAGCCGGGGGCACTGCTATTCAGCGACAGGCGGCTCCGCGCGGAACAAACCAGGCGTGAGCTCGTGCTTCTGCAGCAGCCGATAGAACTCGGTGCGGTTGCGGTCGGCCAGGCGGGCGCAGTCGGCCACGTTGCCGTCGGTCAACTTGAGCAAACCAACCAGGTAATCGCGTTCGAAGCGCTCCCGTGCCTGGGCCAGGCTCAGCACCTCCACGCTCGGCACGCGCAACGCTCGCTGCACGAGCGCCAAGGGAATGAGCGGGGTGGTGGCCAGCGCGCACACCTGCTCCACCACGTTGTGCAGCTGACGCACATTGCCCGGCCAGGTGGCTGTGGCCAGTGCTTTCAGGGCCTCGGGCGCAAACCCGTTCAAGGGCTTGTTGTACTTGCGGTTCAGGCGGGCCAGAAAATGGTTGGCGAGCAAGGGGATGTCTTCGCGCCGATCGCCCAGCGGGGGCAGCGTGAGCGCCACCACGTTCAACCGGTAAAAAAGGTCTTCGCGGAACTGCCCTTCTGCCATGGCGGCATCGAGATCCCGGTGTGTGGCCGACAAGATGCGCACGTCGACAGGGATGCTCTGGCTGGCCCCGACCGGCCTCACCGAACGCTCTTGCAGCACCCGCAGCAGCTTCACTTGCAGCGCCGGCGGCATGTCGCCGATTTCGTCGAGAAAGAGTGTGCCGCCGTCGGCCGCCTGAAAAAGCCCCCGGTGGTTGGCCACCGCGCCGGTGAACGAGCCCTTCACGTGGCCGAACAATTCGGACTCGAGCAAGGCCTCAGGGATGGCGCTGCAGTTCACCGCCACAAAGGGCTTGGCCGCGCGCGGGCTGGCCCTGTGGATGGCCTGGGCGAGCAGCTCCTTGCCGCTGCCGCTCTCGCCGCAGATGAGCACGCTGGCGTCGGATGCCGCCACCATCTTGGCCTCGGACAGCAACTCGGCCATGCAGTTGGAGCGGCTGACGATGGCGTCTCGCCAGGCCTCGTCGCCACCATCGCTGAGGGGCGCGGGCGCGGCGAGTGCCAGCGCCTCGGCGATCTTCTCGAGCAGCGCCTTGCCGTCGAAGGGTTTGGTCAGGTAGGTGAAGACGCCCCGCGCCGTGGCCTCCACCGCATCGGGAATGGTGCCGTGGGCCGTGAGCAGGATGACCGGCAAGGCGGGATGCTTGGCGCGGATTTCGTCGAAGAGGGCCAGGCCGTCACGCCCGGGCAGTTGCACGTCGCTCACCACGAGCTGCGGCCGCACCGCGGCCATGTGGGCCAAGGCGTCTTCGGCAGAGCCCACTGCAGTGACACGGTAGCCGGCAGCGGTGAGCCGCATGGACAGCAGCTTGAGCAGGTCGGGGTCGTCGTCGACCAGCAGCAGGTTGGCCGACATCAAGGGGCCTTGGGCGCACCCGGCGCTGGGGTGGCTTTGGGGACCGGAGCCGGCACGATGGCCGGACGGGCGGTGAGGCTGCGTTCGATGGCCTTGAGCGCCTCGAGCTTGTCGTTGGTCTGCTGCAGGTTGCGTTGGGCATCACGCAGTTGGGCGCCCTGGCGGTCGAGTTGTTCCTCCACGCGGCGCTGTTCGGCGAAGCGCGCTTGCAACAGGCGGGCCAGCGGCTGCCACGGCTGCAGCTCGGGCGCGGTCGCCTTGACCAGCGGGTCGAGCAGTACCACGGCGCGAGCGAGGTCGCCGTTGCTGCGGGTCTGGCTGAGCGCGAGCGAGAGCTCCAGCACCATCTGAGGTGATGCCGACGACGCATTGGCTGCCACGAACGCATTGAGCCGGGTGATCTCCTGGCCCAGTTCGGCCGGAGACCACTGCCGCAACTGCTCGTGGTATGCCAGCAGGCGGCGTGCGGCCTGGTCGGCCGGGTCCACTTGCGGTGGAGGAGGCGGTGGCGGAGGCGGCGGCACCGGGGCCGGCGCCGGTGGTGGCGCAGGCGCGGGGGCCGGCGGCGGTGCTGGGTTGAACAACGTGCACGCCGACAGCAGCAGGCTCGCAGCGAGCGCGGGCCAGAAGCGGGCGATGTCAGGACGAAGAGGCATGGGGAAGCTCGATGTGAAAGTGGGCACCCGGGCCGTCAGGCAGAAGATCGACCTGACCCCCGTGGGCCGTGACGTACTCGTGGACGATGGACAAGCCGATGCCGCTGCCCCGCGCGGCATCGACCGGTTGGCGCTCACCTCTGTAGAACGGCTCGAACACCCGCGCCCGGTCGCCCGACGCCACCCCGGGCCCTGAATCGACAATGTCGATGCAGGCCCAGCCCGCCTCGCGCGCCACCGAAAAATGGATGGTAGCGCCCTGCGGGCTGAAGCGAATGGCGTTGGACAACAGGTTGCCGATGGCCATGCCGAGCTTTTCGGGGTCGACCTCGGCCCACAGCGGCTCGCCCGACACCCGCACTTGCAGCAATCGGGCCTGCCATTGCAGCCGCTGCTGCGCCACCAGGTTCTGGATGAGTGCCACCAGGTCCACGCGCCGGCGCACCAGACGCCGCGCCGCAAAAGCCGCAGCGTTGAACTGCAGCAGGTCTTCGATCTGCCCCTGCAGCACCACGGTGTTGTGCCCGAGGATGCGCGCCACCTCGCGCTGGTTGTCGTTCAGCACCCCGGTCACGCCGTCTTCGAGCAAGGACACGCCTTCACGCAGGGCGGCCAGGGGCGTCTTGAGTTCGTGTGAAACGTGCCGCAGGAAACGCGCCTTGTCGGCATCGAGTTCAGCCAGCCGCAAGCGCAGCCACTCCAGGCGCTGGCCGATGAGGCGCACGTCGGCCGGCCCGCGGATGTCGATCTTTTTCTCGAGCCGGTTTTCGCCGAGGGCCACGATGGCGACCTCGAGCCGCTTGAGCGGGCGCGCCAGCCACAGGCCGAACACCAGCGCGAGCACACCGGCCACGGCGATCGCGCCCAGGATCTGCTGGCCCAAGGCCACCTGGCGGGCTTCGAGTTCCTGCAGCAGCAGTTGGTTGCGAGCCTCCGCCGACAGCCTCACGTGTTCGGCGATGCCGGTGTTGAGCCGGTCCATCTGCAGAAAGGCTCCCGTGAGCGCGGCTTCGCGGGCGCGCATGGCAATGCCCGGGCCGCTGAGCTGGGTCTCGATGGTGGCGATCTGCTCGCGCCAGCCCTCGGCCAAGCGGTCCGGCAGTCCATTGGCGCGCAGGTTGGCCAGCGCCTCTCCGGCCTCGCGCGAGGCATCGTCGAAGCGCTGGCGCAGGCCGGGGTCGCCCAGCACCAGGAACTGGCGTGCCGCGCGCTCCATGTCGACACTGCGCTCGGCCATCACCTGTGACGATGCACTCAGGCTCACCGCCTGGCGGGCGCCCTGGCTGCTTTTTTTCAGCAGCCCTTCGAGCGTGAACAGGCCCTGCAGCGACGCGGCACTCAGGAGCGCAGCGATGAGCAGGAAGGCCACCAGCAGCAGCTGGCGAAAGGAATAGCGGTGCAGGCTGAACATGGCAGGCGGTGCGGTGTCAGGCAATCGGTGGCCGGGCGATCAGTGGCCGGGCGATGGGTGGCCGAGCAACAGACCGCACGGTGCGCAGCCTCACGGAGACTGCGCGCCCCGGGCCAGCGCTCAGTCGAACACAGGCAGCACGTCGTCCTTCAACGAGCCGCGCACGCGCTCGTAGTCGGGCACCACGGAGCGAACGACATCCCAGAAACGCGGGCTGTGGTTCATCTCGCGCAGGTGGGCCAGTTCGTGGGCCACGACGTAGTCGATGGTGGGCATCGCGAAGTGGATGAGACGCCAGTTGAGGCGGATGGAGCCATCGGCACTCGCACTGCCCCAGCGCGTTTGCGCCGACGACAGACTCAGGCGCGTGTGGCGCACACCGAGCTGCAGAGCAAAGTGACGACAACGTTCTTCGAACACCCGGCGGGCCTGGCGTTGCAGCCAGCTTTGCACGACGTCGCGGATCTGCTCGGGCGTGGCGGTGTGCGGCAAGCCGATGTGCAGCGTGAGGCGCGGCACGCCGGGCAGGCCCGTGGCGTCGGTGTTGAGCATGGCGCCGGCCTTGGTGACCCCTGCGCGCGCGTCGAGCACAACGATGACGGTCTCGCCCAGGAAAGGAATACCGGTGCCGTCGCGCCAGTCGACCTTGGCGGCGTGGAGGCGCTGCTGGCGCTCTTGCTGCTCGCCGAGCTTGCGCAGGATCCAGTCGGCCTTTTCGCGCAGCGCGGCTTCGATCTCGAGCGTGCCCACCCACTTGGGCGCGGCCACGCTGAGTCCCTCGACCCCGACCACAAAGCCGATGCTGCGGCGGCGGGCGCGTTTGAGCGCGTAGCCGACCACATGGTCGTTGAGGCGGATTTCTCGCTCCGCCTGCGGATGGCGAAACACGGCAGGCAGCATGACGGAGGCCAGAGGCACAGGGGCCATGGTGCCAGGCGACTCACGCGGTTCAGCGGGCACCTGCGCCGGGCCATGACCCAGCGCATGAGGTGGCTCGGCCAACGCGGATGACGTGCCCAGCCCCTTCAGGTTCAACTCGGGAAACAGCGGTGCCGACGCCGACGACGCTTCCTCGAACAGCGAAAGCTGGTGAGTGGCGGGACGCAGCGTCGTTCGGGTCATGGCCTGAGATTCTACGGTGCCTCGGGCCGGTATGCGGTGGGGTCCAGCCGGCGCATCTCGGTTTCGATCCATTCTTCGACTTCGCGCATCAGCTCATCGGGCGCGCGGCCGGCTGAGGAAATGGGCTTGCCGATGGAGACGTCAATCACGCCCGGGCGGATCAGGAACGACTTGCGCGGCCAGCACACGGCTGAATTTACCGCGATGGGAATCACCGGCGCGCCGATGGTGACGGCGAGGCGCGTGCCCCCATTCTTGTAGGTGCCCTTGCCGCCACGGGGCGCACGCGTGCCCTCGGGGAACATGATCACCCAGTTGCCGTGCGACATGTGTTGCTTGCCTTGCTCGGCCACGCGGTTCCAGGCGTCGGCTCGGCGGCTGCGGTCGATGTGGATCATGTCCATGCGCGACATCGCCCACCCGAAAAACGGGATGTACAGCAGCTCGCGCTTGAATACATAGGCGAGCGGCCGCGGCATCAGGGTGGGGAACGCGAAGGTCTCCCAGGTCGACTGGTGCTTGGGCAGCAGGATGGCCGGGCCGTCGGGCAGGTTCTCGAACCCGTGGACACGGGCCTTCACGCCGCAGATGACACGGCAGCCCCAGATGGCCGTGCGCAACCAGCCCACGCACATCCAGTACACGGGATCGCCCCGCACGAAGATCGAGAACACCAGCACCGAGAGACCCCAAGGGATCACCGTGACCGCCATCCACAGCACGAAAAGAAACGACCGCAGTCCCCACACGAACTTTTGCATCAGTCCAGCCTTCCCATGCCCGAGTCTCCCTTGCCGGTGCCACTGCGCACCAGGCGTTCTTGTTGAATGAGGTATTCCGCGAAACCGGCCAGGTCGTCGTGCACCGTGGTGCCCGGCACGTTGTGCAGCACGTCGGCGTCTTCGGTGTGGCGGCCCTTGCCGGTGCGCACCAGGTGCGGCTTGCAGCCGACAGCCACCCCGGCTTGCAGGTCGCGCAGCGTGTCGCCCACGACCGGCACGTTGTGCAAGTCGACGCCATAGCGCTCGCCGATCTGCTCGAACAGGCCCGGCATGGGCTTGCGGCAGTCGCACGATTCTTCGGGGTTGTGCGGGCAGAAGAACACCGCATCGATGCGCCCACCCACCTTGGCCAGCAGCGTGTTCATCTTGCTGTGCATGGCGTTGAGCGCGGCCATGTCGAAGAGCCCGCGGCCGAGGCCCGACTGGTTGGTGGCGACCACCGTGTTCCAGCCCGCATGGTTGAGCCGCGCGATGGCCTCGAGTGCACCCGGCAAGGGCACCCACTCATCGGCCGACTTCACGTAGTCGTCACGGTCTTCGTTGATCGTGCCGTCACGGTCGAGGATGATGAGGTTCATGGCGTGCTCCTGAGGCGGGGACGGTCCATCAGCTGGCCAGCTTGGAGAGGTCGGCCACGCGGTTCATCGTGCGGTGCAGCGTGTTGAGCAAGCCGAGCCGGTTGTCGCGAACCGCGGGGTCGTCGGCATTGACCATCACCGACGCGAAGAAGTCATCGACGGGGCCCTTGAGCGCTGCCAGCGCCTGCAGCGAGGCGGTGTAGTCGCCCCGCTCGAAGGCCGCATCAGCCGTGCGGCCGGTGGCGGTGAGCGCTTCGAACAAGGCCTGCTCCTGCGGCTCGACGAAGCCCTCAGCGCGCGGCACCTTGCCCCAGGCCTCGGCCGACTTGTTGAGAATGTTGGTCACGCGCTTGTTGGCCGCGGCCAGGGCCTCGGCTTCGGGCAGTGCGGCAAAGGCCTTCACTGCGGCGAGTGCGCGCGGCACGTCACTCAGCAGGCTGGCCTTGCGGCTCAGCACGGCATCGACCTCCTGGGCCGAGTAGCCTTGGTCGCGCAGGCCCACCGCGAAGCGGTCGAACATGAAGTCAACCACCGCCTTGGTGGTGCCGACGGGGTCCTTGATGAGGGGACCGAATGCGGCCACGGCGGCAGCGATGAGTGGGTCGAGTTCGAGTGGCAGGCTGCGTTCGACCAGCATGCGCACGGCGCCGAGCGCGTGGCGGCGCAGCGCGAACGGGTCTTTGTCGCCAGTGGGCACCTGGCCGATGCCGAACAGGCCGACCAGGGTTTCGATCTTGTCGGCCAGCGCCACGGTGACACCCGCCGGATTGCGCGGCAGCTCGTCACCGGCAAAGCGCGGCTTGTAATGGTCTTCGATGGCTGCGGCCACCTCATCACCCAGGCCGTCAGCGCGGGCGTAGTAGCCGCCCATGATGCCTTGCAGCTCGGGGAACTCACCCACCATGTCGGTCAGCAGGTCGGCCTTGGCGAGGCGGGCCGCGATGTCGGCCTGCGCCGCCAGCGCTGCACCACCCAGCGGCTCGGCGATGGTGCGGGCGATGGCGCGCACGCGCTCCACACGCTCACCCTGTGTGCCCAGCTTGCCGTGGTACACGACACGCGACAGGCCCTCGACGCGCGACTCGAGCGTCTTCTTGCGGTCCTGGTCGAAGAAGAACTTCGCATCGGCCAGGCGCGGGCGCACGACGCGTTCGTTGCCGCCGATCACGCGCGACGCATCGACCGGCGTGATGTTGCTGACGATCAGGAACTTGTGGGTCAGCTTGCCCGCGGCGTCGAGCAGCGGGAAGTACTTCTGGTTGGCTTTCATCGTGAGGATGAGGCACTCTTGCGGCACGGCCAGGAACTCAGGCTCGAACTGGCACAGCAGCACGTTGGGGCGCTCGACCAGCGCGGTCACCTCGTCCAGCAGGTCGGCGTCGTCGATGGGCACGAGGCCTTCGCGTGCGGCCGCAGCCTGCAGCTGGCGCGAGATCTCGGCGTGGCGCGCCGCAAAGCTCGCCACCACGGCGCCCTGCTCTTCAAGCTGGCGGGCGTAGTGGTCGGCATCGAGCAGCATGACCGGGTCGACCTGGGCCTCGAAGCGATGGCCGTGTGTTTCGCGGCCGGCGGTGAGGCCGAGCGTCTGCACGGCCACGACGTCGGCACCGTGCAAGGCCACGAGGCCGTGCGCAGGGCGCACGAACTTCACGCCGGTCCAGCCATCGGTCAGCTGGTAGTCCATCACCTTGCGGATCGGCAGCTTGGCGAGCGTCTCGTCGAGCGCCTTCTGCAGGCCGTCGGCGAGGCTCGCACCTTTCACGAGCATGTCGAAGAAGAGCGCCTCGGCCTTGCCGTCGGGCTGTCGTTTGAGCTGCGGCACGGCCGAGGCGTCAGCGCCCAGCGCCCCGAGGCGCTTGAGCAACGCGGGGGTGGCGCCGCCTTCGGCATTGAGGCCCACGCTGACGGGCATCAGCTTGTGTGATACGGCCTTGTCGTCCGCTTGCGCGCGCACACCGCTCACATGCACAGCCAGACGGCGAGGAGAAGCAAACGGCGAGACAACCGATTGCTCGGTGGCGAGGCCTTGCGTGCGCAGGCTCTCGGCCAGCACGCTGGCAAAGGACTCGCCAAGCTTCTTCAGGTCCTTGGGTGGGAGCTCTTCGACGAACAGCTCAACCAGCAGGTTCTTGGTGGTCATCAGTCGGCCTTTTTCGTCGTCGGGGTGGCGGCCTTGTCAGCCTGTGCCAGCGCCTGGGCGGCCAGCTGTGCACTCACCTCTTCGCCCCAGGACTTGGGGGCCATGGGGAAGCCGAGCCGCGCGCGGCTGTCGAGGTAGGACTTGGCCACGCTGCGCGCGAGGTTGCGGATGCGGCCGATGTAGGCCGCACGTTCGGTCACGCTGATCGCGCCGCGCGCATCGAGCAGGTTGAAGCTGTGTGCCGCCTTGAGCACCTGCTCGTAGGCGGGCAACGCGAGCTGCTGCGTCATCAGGTGGCTGGCCTGGCGCTCGTGCGCGGCAAAGGCGGTGAGCAGGAAGTCGACGTCGCTGTGCTCGAAGTTGTAGGTGCTCTGCTCGACCTCGTTCTGGTGGTAGACGTCGCCATAGCTGAGCGTGTCGGTCCACTTGAGGTCGTAGACGCTGTCCACGCCCTGCAGGTACATGGCCAGGCGCTCCAGGCCGTAGGTGATCTCGCCCGTGATGGGCTTGCACTCGATGCCGCCCACCTGCTGGAAGTACGTGAACTGCGTGACCTCCATGCCGTTGAGCCAGACCTCCCAGCCCAAGCCCCAGGCGCCGAGCGTCGGGTTCTCCCAGTCGTCTTCGACGAAGCGGATGTCATTGGCCTTGAGGTCGAAGCCGAGAGCTTCGAGCGAGCCGAGGTACAGCTGCAGGATGTTGGCCGGAGCCGGCTTGAGCACGACCTGGTACTGGTAGTAGTGCTGCAGGCGATTCGGGTTGTTGCCATAGCGGCCGTCTTTCGGCCGGCGGCTAGGCTGCACATAGGCGGCCTTCCAGGGCTCGGGGCCGAGGGCGCGCAAGAAGGTGGCGGTGTGGCTGGTGCCGGCACCGACTTCCATGTCGTAGGGCTGGAGCAAGGCGCAGCCCTGGGCGTCCCAGTAGTCTTGCAGACGCAGGATGATTTGCTGGAAGGTCAGCATGGGTGTGTGGCTCAGCGGGAAAACCGCGATTTTAGTGGGGAGCGCAGCCAGGCTGCGCAGAGGCAGCCTGGCCCGGGATGAAAAGCGGTCCGGCCGACAGCGCCGAAGGGGGCAGACGAACGCAGAGAAGGGGTCGGGTCAGTCTTCGCGGCGACGCAGAGGCATCACGATGACCAAGCTCAAGGCACCGATGATCCACAGCGGCCACAGGCCGTATCGGCTGGCCCATGAGGCATAGGCGGTGATGCCGGTGCGCGCCTGCACTGGGGCGTCGAGCACCCCTTGGGTCAGCGGGGGCAGCGAATGCGTGACCTTGCCGGTGTGGTCGATGACCGCCGTGGTGCCGGTGTTGGTGGCCCGCACCATGGGCCGCTCGAACTCCAGCGCCCGCATCCGCGAGATGTGCAGGTGCTGGGGCAAGGCGATGGTGTCACCGAACCAGCCGATGTTGGTCATGTTGGCCAGGATGGTGGGCGCCACGTGCTCATCGGCAAAACGGGCCGCGATTTCTTCACCGAACAGATCTTCGTAGCAGATGGTGGGGGCGATGCGCTCGCCCTTCACGCTGAACGAGGGCGCGACCAGCGGGCCGCGGCTGAAGTCACCCAGCGGGATCTTCATCAGGTTGGTGAACCAGCGGAATCCCGACGGGATGAACTCGCCGAACGGCACCAGGTGGTGCTTGTCGTAGCGGTAGTAGCCATCCGGCACGCGAACGGTTTCGTTCGAGATGCCGACTGCCGAGTTGGTGTAACCGCGCTCGAAGCTGCCCAGCGGGCGCCCGAACAAGGCGGCCTGCTTGCCCTTCTGGAAGTGCGTGAGCAATGGAGTCCAGTAGGACTCGGGCAACTGGTCAGGCAGCAGCGGCACCACGGTTTCCGGGGCGATCACCAGATCGGCCTTGGACGCCATCAGGCGGCGAGACGCCCAATCGAGCGCCTCGGGCAACACCGCAGTCTCGAACTTCTCGTTCTGCGGCACATTGGTTTGCAGCAGCGACAACTGCAGCGTGCCCGCAGCCCGGCTGTAGGGCGACAATTTCAAGGTGCCCAGCGCCACCAGCACGACCACCACGACGATCACACCGACCAACCCGCCCGCAGCCGCCTGGCCCGGCACCCGCAGGCCGAGCACCAGCGCCGCGCCGAGCAAGGCGCTCATGGCACCAATGCCGTACACGCCGATCATCGGTGCGAGGGTCGCCAGAGGGGAGTCCACATGCGCATACCCGGAGGCAGCCCAGGGAAAGCCGGTGAAGATGACCCCTCGGGCCAGCTCGGCCAGCAGCCAGCAGCCGGCGAAGAGCAGCGGGTCGACCACGGCACGGTTGCGGCGCAGCTTAGAGAACAAGGCCATGGCCGCCGACAGGTACAGCGACAGGAACCCGCACAAAACCACGATGGCCAGCACCGACAGCACCGCCGACAACCCGCCATAACGGTTCATGCTGATGAAGAGCCACCACACGCCCGCACCCAGCCACGCTGTGCCGAAGATGAAACCCAGCAAGGCCGCGCGGCCCGGACCCACCCGGCTCACACGCCACACGAGGCCGGCCACGCAGGCGATCTGCAGCCACCAGAACTGCGGGAAGGCCGTGGGCACGCTGTGGGCCGCGCCCAGCACCGCGGCCAGCAGCACGTCGAACACCAACATCACGATGTCGGTCAGCGTGCCCTTGCGCCGAGCACGGTGCTTGGACGAAGAGCGCACAGGTTCAGGCGGCGACGCCGTCTTTTTCACTTGGGCATTGGCAGAAGATTCACGCACCGTCGGTTCCCAGGGCAATTTCAGCATTGCGGGTGACCTTGAACCAGCGGACGGCACCGCCCCGGGTCAACATCACCGAAAAGACCAGGCTGCCCACGGTCACGGATTCACCGCGCCGAGGCACCCGACCCAGCTCTTGAGCCACCAGGCCGCCGATGGTGTCGAACTCGTCCATCGGGTACGACACCTCGAAGGCGTCGTTGACGGCCTCGATCTCGGTGTCGCCGGCCACGCGGTGGCTGCCGTCGGCCAGGGTGTAGATGCCGGACTCGCCGTCCTTGTCGTCGAACTCGTCTTCGATTTCGCCGACGATTTCTTCCAGCACGTCTTCGATCGTGATGAGGCCGGCGGTGTTGCCGAACTCGTCGATCACCACAGCCAGGTGGTTGCGGTTGGCGCGGAAATCGCGCAACAGCTCGTTCAGGCCCTTGGACTCGGGAACGAACACGGCCGGGCGCACCAGCGTGCGCAGGTTCAACTCGGGCGCGCGCTGCAGCTTGAGCAGGTCTTTGGCCATCAGCGTGCCGATGATGTTCTCACGCGTGCCCTCGTAGACCGGGAAACGCGAATGGCCGGTGTCGATCACGACCCAGAGCAGCTCGTCGTATGGGGCCTCGATGTCGAGCAGGTCCATGCGCGGCGCGGCCACCATGGCGTCGCCCGCGGTCAGATCGGCCATGCGGATGACCCCCTCGAGCATCATGCGCGACTCAGGCGGGATCAGCTCGCGGTGTTCGGCATCGGCCAGGGTTTCGATGAGTTCGTCGCGCGAGTCCACGCCGGGCGAGACGAATTCGACCAGCCGCTCGAACAAGCTGCGCTTGTCGACATGCGGGGGGTGGCGGTCTGCGCCTTTGGTGGAGCGGCTCGGGTGAGGGTCAGCCATCGCACGAGGCGGGGAGTTTGGACCCCAAAAGCTTAACAGCAGTAGGCATATCGGGGTCGGCGCTGGCTTGACACATCTGATACCTTCGACAAAAGTCCGTGGTTTTGCGGCTTGTCATCCCGGTTTGCCGCCCCATATGCAGGCAGCGGCTCGTTCCACCGTTCCGCCGGTCCACCGCTCGATTGTTCACCCGGCCCTGTTGCCGGGCACCGTGCCCCTGGCAAGGTGCCCGCCCATCGGCCACCGCCCTTCATTCAGACAGGTTCCCCATGAGTCTCATCCCCGCCACCATCCTCACCGGATTCCTCGGTTCCGGCAAGACCACGCTGCTCAAGCGCGTGCTCACGGAGGCCCATGGCCAGAAAATCGCGGTCATCGAAAACGAGTTCGGCGACGAGAACATCGACAACGAGATCCTGGTGCAAGACAGCCGCGAGCAGATCATCCAGCTGAACAACGGCTGCGTCTGCTGCACCATCCGCGAAGACCTGCGCAGCACGCTGAGCGACCTGGCCGAAAAGCGCCGCAAGGGTGAGCTGCAGTTCGACCGCGTGGTCATCGAGACCACCGGCATTGCCGACCCGGGCCCGGTGGCGCAGACCTTCTTCATGGACGACGAGGTCGCCGAGAACTACCTGCTCGACTCGGTGCTGACGCTCGTCGACGCCAAACACGGCCAGACCCAGCTCGACTCCCGCCAAGAAGCACGCCTGCAGATCGGCTTTGCCGACCAGATCTTCATCAGCAAGTCCGACCTGGTGGACGCCGCCACGCTCGAAGCGCTCAAGCACCGCATCCGCCACATGAATCCGCGCGCGCCCATGCAAACGGTGAATTTCGGCGACGTGCCGCTGTCGCAGGTGTTCGACCTGAAGGGCTTCAACCTGAACGCCAAGCTCGAAATCGACCCCGATTTCCTGAAGGCCGACAGCCACGACCACCATCATCACCACGATCACGACCATGAGCACGGCGAGCACTGCGACCACCCGTCGCACCACGCCCACGACGACGACGTGAAGTCGTTCGTCTTCCGCTCGGACCGCGCGTTCAACCCTGCCAAGCTCGAAGATTTCCTCGGCGCCATCGTCCAGGTTTACGGACCGCGCATGCTGCGCTACAAAGGGGTGCTGTTCATGAAGGGCAGCGAGCGCAAGGTGATTTTCCAGGGCGTGCACCAGATGATGGGCAGCGATCTGGGGCCGGTCTGGGCCAAGGGCGAAAAGAAAAACAGCAAGATGGTTTTCATCGGCCTGCAACTGCCGGCCGACGTCTTTCTGGACGGCCTGGAGCAGTGCCTGGTTTGACCCCTTATTGATTCGCACTGTGCAATGGGGCACAAGTGGCTACAATCCGCGGCGCCCAAAGGTGCGCGTGGTTCCCACAAGCGGGTATAACAGCCGTTGCGAGGAGATCTCAGTGAGCAAGACCCCGGTCCAGCGAACAAGTCCTGTCAAGCCAGCAGCCTCCAAGGCGGCCAAGGCATCGGCATCGGCGAAACCTGTTGCCAGCTCGAAGGCTGTTTCCAAACCGCCCGCCAAGCCGACATCCAAACCCGCGAGCAAGGCCGCGCCTCCCAAGGCAGCAGCCAAGCCCGCGCCCAAGACCGCTGTCAAAGCTGCCCCCAAGGCGCCGGCCAAACCGGCGCCAGCAAAGGCAGCGCCTGCGACCTCCAGCAAACCTGCTGCCAAATTACCTGCCGCCAAACCGGCCGCCAAATCAGTGCCCACCAAACCCGCCCCACCACCTGTTGTTTCTGCGGCCAAGCCCGCCACCAAACCCGCAGCCCCTGCCCCCGTGACAACGAGTGCACCTGCGCCCGTGGTGGCCAAGCCGGCCAAGGTGGTGCAACCGCGTCAGTCCGCCGCCGCGCGGGCGTCTGCAGCAGCTTCTTCTCCCCCGCCGGTTCCAGCGGCAACGTCTCGGTTCGCCGACCGTTTCGCTCCGCCTCGGCCCCCAACCCGTCAGATGAACTCTCTCTTGATCGATATCACCAAAACCGCGCACAAGGCGGACCCGAAGCTTGCCAACGCCTGGAAAACCAAGGCTGGCCGCGACCTGAGCGACGCCGAAATTCTCGCCATGCCAGACAGCGAGTACATGAACGACAAGCAGCTCGACTTCTTCCGCGGCCGCCTGACCGCCCTGAAAGACGACCTGCTGAGCAACGCCGGTGAAACCACCGAGCACCTTCGCGAAGACACCTCCATCGTCCCCGATCCGGCCGACCGCGCCACGATCGAAGAAGAGCACGCGCTCGAGCTGCGCACGCGTGACCGTGAGCGCAAACTGCTGAAAAAGATCTCGCAATCGCTGGGCCGCCTGGACACGGGCGAGTACGGTTTCTGCGACGAAACTGGCGAACCCATCGGTTTGGGCCGCCTGATTGCCCGTCCGACCGCTACACTCTCCCTGGAAGCCCAGCAGCGTCGCGAGCTGAAGCAGAAGATGTTTGGCGACTGACCGTCGATCTCTCACGACCACACCGACATGGCGGACCCGAAAGACAGCAGCAGCTTTTTCCGTAAGGTGGTCAAGTTCGTGGCGAACCCCGCCACGGATTGGGCTCAACTTGGCGCGACTTCCGAAGAAGCACGCGAGAGCGAGTACGCCAAGTCGGAACTGAAGGCCATGATCGAGCGCAAGCGGCGCAACGATTTCGTGCGCAAGCGCGAATTCGACATGCTCCGCAAAGTGCGCCGTGAGGGCCTCACCAGCGAGCAGCTCGCCACGCTTGGAGGCTCCTCACGCATCGACGACTCCGAAGCCCGCATGCCTGAGAGCGGCGCCAAGCCCTACAGCGGCGTGAAGGCCAAGATCGACGAGATCGAGCAGCAAATGGTCGGCGACGGCCTGGCGTCGCCGTCGCGCCGCACGCCCGCCTTCTACGAAGCCCCCACCCAACCGGCCGCCATGGGCTATGCGCCCACGGTGCCCGACACCGCGCTCAATGCACCGTCAGCGCGCGCCAGCGCCTCACCCCCGCCCGCTGCGGTGGTCATGAGCCCTGGCTTGTCGCCCCTCAATGGCAGCGCCGAATCCTCTGAGCTGGCACGCCCGTTCGCTGCAGAAGCCAGCGAAGTCGAACACGATCCCGACCTCGACGAAGCCGTCATCGCCTTCGCGAACGCTGATTTCGAGCTGTGCGAAGAGTCGCTCTCCACGCTCACGTCGAGCGGCGGCGCGCGTGCCCAGCACGCGGAAACCTGGCTGGCGCTGTTCGATCTCTACCGTGCCATCGGCCAGCAACCCAAGTTCGAGAGCCTGGCGCTCGACTACGCGCAGCAGTTCGGCTGGTCGGCACCGCAATGGTTCTCCATGCCCAAGCTCGTGGCAGAAGCCGCCAGTGATGAGCGCCGCCCCAGCTCGGCGGCCGACGGCAACGTGGGCTGGGTCTGCCCGAGCTCGGTCGACGCCGACATCGTGGCCCAGCTGCGCTCGCAAACCTTGCAAATGCCATTGCCCTGGGTGTTCGACTGGAACGCCCTGCAGAACCTCGATGCCGAAGGCAGCGCACGCCTGAGTGAGCTGTTCCGCAGCTGGATGCCGCAGTCGATCGACATGCGCTGGCTGGGCGGTGAACGCCTGCTCCAAATCCTCAACGACGCCGCCCCCACCGGCGTGCGCGATGCCGACCCCGTCTTCTGGCAGCTCCGCCTCGACGTGCTTCGCCTGGCCAACCGGCCCGACCAGTTCGACGAAGCCGCCATCGACTACTGCGTCACCTACGAAGTGTCGCCTCCCTCGTGGGAGCCCTCCACCTGCCAGGTGCGCATCAGCGGCTCGCAGCTCAGCACGCAGTCGCCACCGATGTCCCTCGTGAGCGATGTCTCCACCAGCTTCCAGGAATCCCAGCTGATTGACGAGCCGGGCGTGGTGCAGGTGGCGGGTGTCGAGTTGTCGGGCCAGCTGGTCGGCGACATCAGCGCCACGCTCGAAAAGATGAAGGGCGAGCTCGGCTCTGCCACCATCGTCAACGTGTCGTGCGCCCGCCTCATCCGCGTGGACTTCATCGCCGCGGGCGACCTGCTCAACTGGGTTCTCGCGCGCCGCGCAGAAAACCGCTCCATCAGCTTCTCCGACTCCCACCGCCTGGTGGCCTTGTTCTTTGGTGCCATGGGCATCAATGAGCACGCGAAGGTCAAAGTCAGGATCGTTTAGCCCCCCAGTCGCTATCGCTCCTGCCCCCAAGGGGCGCCCGCCTGGCGGCCTGGCAAAGCCAGATCCGCGGGCTCTGGGCAATGCGCTTCGCTCTAGACTCCTTTGCCCGCTACTTACCGTGCCTCATCGTAGGCTTAAGTTCAAGCATACAAGGAGCTCCGTCTGGCGGACCGGCAAAGCCGGATCCGCGGACGTTTGGCAATGCGCTTCGCTCTAGACTTTTGTCACCTGTGACCGGCGGACGGCTTCCGCTCGGGCATGCATGCAGGTCCCCGGAGAAATTCCGGGGGCCGCTTCGCGAGCGCTCAGGCGCGATGCGCGAAGAGAGCCGTTCCTCCACGTGGAGTGTCTCCGTGACGATGCGAAACGAGCTCGGCCAGTGTTGCTGGTCCGATCAAGCAACCACGCGAGATCCGGCTCTGCCGGTCGACCCCGTGGTGCCTTGCAGGCCGCGTTGAGCTGAAGCTCAACCCTTCGCCAGGCATGAACAGTCCACTGGACTGTCCATGTCCGGGCTCAGCCCCCTCGGGGGGCAGGACCGAAGGGACGTGGGGGCCAACAGTTCTCGCGGCCATTGAGCGTCGGCTGAGGCGCCCGGTCTTGGAAGGGGCGCGAAGCGCTTCCAATCTGACTTCGTGTGGTTGTTTGAGTGCAGCGACCGAAGGGAGCGTAGTGAGTTCCGCACGACCCCCTCGAAGATCGGGCGACTCAGCTTCCCCGCAGGGGCGACGCTCACAGGCCGCAGTCCTTTGGGTTACCTTTGGGACGCCAAAGGTGACTCGCCTGCCGGGGCGAATACCCGGCGCGGCAGTGCCA
>JBEGTX010000252.1:0-20254 GCA_041179165.1 Pseudomonadota bacterium
GGGCCTTCGGCCTTGGTTTCAAGCACGGCACGGCCGGACCTGTCGGTGATGACCACGTCGGCATCGGCCGTGTACTCGCTCTTGGCACCGGCCTTCTGGTAGAGCTCGATGTTGAGGGGGTAGTTGCGTGCCGCGTTCTTGAACGCAGTGGCCTGTGCATCAGGGATGCCGCCGGTCACGTAGGTCACGGTGCCCGAGGTCTTTTCGGCCGGAAGCACCACCTCTTGGGCCCACGACACTTGGGTCGCGAGGGCGAGCGATGCCAGCAACGGAACGGCCATGCGGCGGAGACCTTGAATTCTGGTGTTCATGTAGCGTCCTTTGTTTTTAGAGACAAGAACACACTATGAAACGAAGCGGCCCGGCGTGTTCCACCGCCGAGCCGCTTTCAGACAAGTCCTACGCTCAGCCGAGGTTCACCGGAACGAAGATGCGTTCGCCATCCCGCTCCACCAACAAGGCCACGCTTTTTGGCTTGCTGCCCAGCACACCACGCACCTCGTCGATCGAGTTCACCGGCCGGCCGTTCACGGCCAGCAGCACGTCACCTGCGTTGATCCCCGCACGTGCAGCCGGCCCCGTGACGTTCTCGATCACGAGCCCTTGCTCAATGTTCGACTGGCGGCGTTCTTCCTTGCTGAGCGGACGCAGCGCCAGGCCGAGCTGGCCGCCACTGATCGAGGCCTTTTCAACCGCCGCGGTTTTTTCCTCGGCCGCCCCACCCAGCTTGGCTTCGAGCTCGCGCGCCTTGCGGTCACGCCACACCGTGAGCTTCACGCGGTCCCCCGGCGCCGACAAGCCGATGCGGCTGGACAGGGAGCCCGATCGAACGACCGGCTCGCCATTCACCTGCGTGATCACGTCGCCCGGCTTGAGGCCCGCTTCAGCTGCAGGGCTGTTGGGCGCCACCTTCGACACCAGCGCGCCATCGGGGCGCGGCAAGCCGAACGACTCCGCGAGCGACTGGTTCAGGTCCTGGATCTGCACGCCAAGCCGGCCGTGCGAGACCTTGCCAGTGGCCACGATCTGGTCCTTCACGTTCAAGGCCACGTTGATCGGAATCGCAAAGCTCAGGCCTTGGAAGCCGCCCGTCTGCGAGTAGATCTGCGCGTTGATGCCGACCACACCACCCTGCCCGTCGAAGAGCGGGCCACCCGAGTTGCCCGGGTTCACCGCGGCATCGGTCTGGATGAAGGGCACGACCGATTCGCCAGGCAGCGAACGGCCTTTGGCGCTCACGATGCCGCTGGTGGCCGTTTGCTCGAATCCATAGGGCGAGCCGATGGCGATCACCGGGTCACCCACCTGCAGCTTGGCCGGGTCACCCAGGCGCACGACAGGCAGGCCCTTGGCCTCGATGCGCAGCACCGCCACGTCGGTGGCCGGGTCGGAGCCGAGCACCTTGGCCGCGAACTCACGCCGGTCACTCAGTTTCACGGTCACCTCCTTGGCCTCGCGCACGACGTGGGCGTTGGTCAGGATGAGGCCATCTGAACTGATGATGAAACCCGAACCCTGGCCCTTGAACGGCGTGGACGGGTTCTGGCCGCGAGGCTGCGCACCCGGCAGGCCACGGAAGAACTGGAAGAAGGGATCGTTCTCGAGCCCTGGCGGCAAGCCGCCGCCCTGGGCACGCTCTTCGGCCGAGGCCGTGTGCATGCCCTGCACGGTGACACCCACCACAGCCGGGCCGGACTGCGCGACGATGGCGCGGTAGTTCGGCACGCCCGCCTGCGTGAGCAGGGGCACGGGCTCAGGCGCAGCCGCGGCCACGTTGGTAGACGAGGTCGTCGCGACCGCTGGTGCGGCAGCAACGGCAACGGCCTGCGTCTCAGTGGCAGGCTTGATCCATTCCGGCTTCAGGCTGATGGCGCCAGCGGTGCCGACGGCCAACACACCTGCAGCGATGAGGGCAGAGTTCAGCATCTTGAGGGTCATGAAACATCCTTTCGGCATCAGGGCGGAACATTCCGCATGACCGCAACGATAGGGAGGCTTCATTAAGTGAAGGTTAAGGCGACGCTGAACCGGCGCCGGGAGGTCGTGCGCCTCGGGTTGGGATGGGCCACGCCGCACCCTCCCCCAGAAGAGCTTCCCGCCCTGGCCCGGCTTGACCGACAATCAGCCCACCTGAGCTGACCGCACCGCCCCCATGAAACGTCTTTCACTGCACCTCCTGCCCGTAGCGGCCCTCACCTTCGCGCTGTCCGGCTGCACGACGCTGGAACCTGAAATGGTGGTCGAGCCGCTGATCGGCTACGACATGGTCGACCTGACCCGCGTGGACCAGACCAAGTACGCCGAGGACTACAAGCAGTGCGCGGTCATCGCCAACCAGGACATCGCTGATGTGACCCGCGTGGCCACACGCGTGCTCGGCACCGCAGCCGATCGTGCGTCGATGGGCATCATCGGCCAGCGCATGAGCAAGGATGCCGACCGCAGCACCGTGCTCAAGCGCTGCCTCACCGGCCGCGGCTACAACGTGCTGAGGTAAGAGCCGGCGGGCAGCGGCGCGTCCACGCGCCTGCTGCAGCCGTTTGACCCCGCGGTGACCTGAACACGGCCTGCTCCGCCTGTGCCCCGTGGCAAGTCCCTGCCCCATCTCGCCATGCCAGCCATCACACTCGCCCCCGACGCGCCGTGCCCCTGCCGCGCCGGCAGCGCCAAGGCCCTGACGTACAGCGCCTGCTGCGGCCGCTACCATGCCGGCCCGCAGCACCTGCTCGCGCCCGATGCCGAGCAGCTCATGCGTTCACGCTACACCGCCTACGTGCTGCGCGACACCGCCTACCTGCTCGCCACCTGGCTGCCTGACACCTGCCCTGCCGATCTGGACCTCGACGCCGATCCCGCCGGCCTGCAATGGCTCGGCCTCGACGTTCGCCAACACACCCCGCAAGACGACACCCACGCCACCGTCCACTTCATCGCCCGCAGCAAATTCGGCGGACGCGCCCAGCGCATGGAAGAACTCAGCCGCTTCGTTCGGGCCGATGGCCATTGGCTCTACGTCGACGGCGACTTGGCAGGCACCCCACCCCGCCCGCGCCGCTGACATCCACGCGCACACGTGCAAGCTCACCCCGATGGGCATAGACTGATTTAAATGGGGGGGGTAGCTCAGTCGGGAGAGCGTCGCGTTCGCAATGCGAAGGTCGGGAGTTCGATCCTCCTCTCCTCCACCAACTTGATCCAAAAGCTCAAAGGCTGCGGATGCCCGAGATGGACCGGGCGCGGGACATCGCACCGAACCAAGGGATGGGGCCATAACCCGCGGCCGCGGCGGGCGCTTCGCGGGCCATGAGGCGGGCGTGATCCAGCTCGATGAGGATGGCAATGTTCACCCAGCCCTTGGCGGTCAAACCCTCGATGACGGACGGCCGGACCGTGTTGCTGTCGCATCCTTCGCGGGCCGGGTACCTGAGCATGATCGCCAGCGTATTGCGCAGCGGTTCGACCGGATCGGCCGCCCGCTTCAGCACACCGGCATAGCCCCGATTCAACCGGGGCTTGAAGGCCGGCGCATCGTTCAGGGGTGCACGAAACGTGGCGGCTTTGTGAGACATCGGCTCCAGGCTGGCATGCTCCAAGGGGTCGGATGCCTGCATGAACGTGTCGTTCGCGACCAGTTCTGTGGCAGCCCGGCCGGTGCCGGGGCCCAAGTCGAGTCCGGTGATCCGGATGCCCATGAGGTCTTCGAAACTGGCGGCGTGGTAGACCCAGCGGCCCTCTTCCTTCTCCTCATCCGCACCCGGGCGTGGCAGGGACGATCCGGCCAGGTTGTCGCGCGGCGCCACCACGTCAGTGAGCACGGGGGGAGGTGCCACCGCCTCAGCTGCAGCGGATGGGGCGAACTCTTGCTCGAGTGCGTCCACCATCCCGTGAGAGTTTCTGCGGTAGCTCGAAAAGCATCCGACCGGGTAGCTGGCTTTCCACGCCTGGAAGGCGTGCTTGACACCGTGGCAGTGGGCCGGTGACGGCTGTTCGCCATGCGCCGCAATGGCGACATCAAGCGTCTGAAGCTCCGCAGTGCGCGGCGCAAAAATACAGGATGACGTGTTGCGCTTCCAATCGGCAATTTTTGGTATCACGGCGGTTTCTCCCAAGGCGTTGACAGGGCGGGCCGCCTGGAGAATCACGCTCCGTTCGACCCACATGACGAACCTTCCCGGTCGCCATGGGTGTCATTGTTGGACGACGTGCGCTGACAAACCATTACCAACCATTACACCGGCCCGCGCTGCCATGCAGGACATCTGAAACAGGGCGCTTCGCAAGGCGGCATCCCTGTGGGTCTGTGGTTCGGCGTTTGCTCATCCAACCCTGCCGCGCATGGGCGCGCCCCTACACCAAACTCCAGACCAACCGGCCGACCCACTGCACCACGAGCAACGCAATCAGCGCGAACGCCATGCTCCAGACGAAGTTGGCCAGCTTGAACATCGCGAAGGACAAACCGCCCGCGCCAGCGAGCACCAGGCCGAAACGCAGGGCCTTGGGCCAGTCCGCTCCGCCATACCGGTGCAGCGCGATGAAGACCAGCAGACCGCCCAGCACGAACCCGATCCTGGCGCACCGTTTCGCGCGCCAAGCGCTTTGTTCAAGCCACTGGGCCTCCCTCATCGACGCTTCGTTGTCGTGGTACTCCAGGGTGCCATCTGCCGCCCGACGGCCGTAACGCGTGCTCATGACGTCTCTCCGGTGGTTTCTTGAGTTGCCGACACCGTAGCCTGGGGACGGGCTCTGCCCACTGAGAAAATGGCGCCATAAGTAGCGGGGCCGCCGCGGCCCCGCCCTCAAGCCTTCACTTCGACCACCTGTTCGAAGCCGCCGAAGATCATGCGTTTGCCGTCGAAGGGCATGGGCGGGTTGCCGGGTGCGGACGGGTCCATGCGCGGGTCTTCCATCATCTTCTTCATGCCGGCGTCCCGCGTGGCTTTGTCCGGCCATTCGACCCACGAAAAGGCCACAGTCTCCTCGGCTGTCGCCTGCACGGCGCGGCGGAAGTCGGTGACTTTGCCGTCGGGAACGTCATCACCCCAACCTTCAATCACGCGGATGGCGCCCAGTTCGAGGAATATCGGGTCGAGCTTGCGCGCGTGCTCGATGAACTTCTGCTTGTTGGCGGTGGGGACCGCGATCACGAAACCGTCGATGTAGGACATGTCTGCACTCCTTTAAGTTGACCGGTCGGCGCGCTCATCTGAGCACACCCCGTATTCCACGACGAACGACGGGAAGCCAAATCGACACGGCCACTTAGAACAATGGCCTCGCGGCTTGCGCATCCGGGGTTCAGGCAGCGGAATTCCCGCTGCGACGCATTCAGCTTAGACGGCTTGGCGTCGCACGTCACGCTTGCGCACATCCCCAGCACGGCCTTTCAACCCTGCGTGCTCCTGGCAGGAGCTGGCCGTCAGGCAGATCTTCCAATGCTCGCCCAGCCTCCTCAGCCCTACATCCCAGCATCAACCCCTGCCGCGCGCCTGTTCGCCGACCACCATCTGAAGATATGCCTCGAGCGCGGCCTGCTGCAGCCGCTCGACCCTGCAGTGACGAACGCTGACTCTCTTTGCCTCGCTGGTTGTAGAGGCAAGCCTGCATGACGTCTGCGCGTCGACATCCGCCTTCTGCAAATTGCGACAAGACCATAAAAAGACTATATTTGGTCTCCCAGCATCTTCGCCGGAGTTTCCGATGCGCTACTCGTCTCAAGTCAAACCCATCAGCTACCTGAAGGCGAACGCGGCCGAGGTGCTGACTCAGCTCGCTGAGTGCCGTGAACCCATGGTCATCACACAGAATGGTGAGGCCAAGGCGGTGCTGCAGGACGTGGCCTCGTTCGAGGAAACCCAGGAGACCTTGGCCTTGCTCAAGATTCTCGCACTCGGCCACCACGAGGTGGCCGCCGGCCGGCTCAAGCCCGCCAAGGACGTGCTCGATCGCCTGCGGACCAAGCGGACCGCCGGCTGATGGCGGGCAAGCCCGTTGCGTTCGACGTGCTGCTGACGGCAGGCGCCGAGCGGGACTTGGAGGCCCTCCACGACCACATCGCGGAATTCGACTGCCTGGCCAACGCCAACAGCCTGTTGGACAAATTGGGCAAGGCGCTGGAGAGCCTGTCGCGCTTGCCCGAGCGCGGCAGTTGGCCGAAAGAGTTGCTGTCGCTCGGCAACCGGGAATATCGCCAGATCCTCTTCAAGCCTTATCGGGTGATCTACCGCGTGGAAGGTAGGCAAGTCATCGCCTACCTGATCGCCGACGGACGCCGAGAAATGCAGTCGCTGCTGGCACGGCGCCTGCTGGGTGGATAGAACCAGTCGCTCTGGCATGCCATGGCCCACGGCGCTGGAAACCAATTTGTCTCTTGGGTGACGCCCTCTTCCAGAAGCAGCCCGTAAAGTGACTCCAAACCACAGGAGAACTCACCATGCTGGACCGACTCAAGGGCATCAACCAATTGGCCGCCTTCAATCGCTGGGCGGGCTTCGAGGTCACGCACGCTGCGGAGGGTGAGGTCGAGCTCAGCATGGATTGGCGTGAGGAAGACATGGGCCAGTACTCTGGCTTTTTGCATGCAGGCTTGATCGGCGCGATGCTCGACACCGCTTGCGGCTTTGCAGGGGGCACCGTGTCGGGCCGCTTGCTGGCCTCGCACTTCTCGGTCAACTGCCTGGCACCCGCGGTGGGGCGTCGCTTCATCGCGCGCGGCCGCGTCATCAAGGCCGGGCGCAAACAGGTGTTCACATCCGCCGAGCTGTTTGCGCAAGGGGATGGCGACGAGCTGAAGCTCGTGGCCACGGGCAATGCGATTCTGGTGCCGGTGGAGGCGCCTGCTTCCGCGTGAAGTCGTGAACGCGCCGACTGTGCGCGTGGTCAATGTGTCGAAGCGCTGGAGTCCTACAGCCACTTTGTCAGTGTGCCTACACCGCTTGATTTCTCAGCCCGTGAAGATGGCGTTAACGCAGCAAAGTTCTATCGCGTTTCATGCTGAGTCGACGACGAACCTGCTGGTTCTGCCGCCTGGCCGCAAGACCCAACTTCCTACCTTCGGAGAATTCAAGATGAAAAAAGCACTGATCGCACTCGCTCTGGCTGCCGTGGCATCGACGTCTTTCGCACAGGCAGGCACCGCGGTGAAGGAAGCCGGCAAGGCGACCGCTGAAACCACCAAGCAAGGTGTCGAAAACGTGAAGGCTGCCGGCAGCGGCGAGCCCGACAAGACCGTTCACAAGGCCAAGGCCACGGTTCACAAGTCGAAAGCCAAGCGCGCGGCCAAGAAGTCCAAGGCTGCGGCCAAGGAAGCCGTGAACTGAGTTTCATGGGCCGGGCACTGCAGTGCCCTCCGTAAAAAACGCGGCCTAGGCCGCGTTTTTTTTCCCGCTGTGAGGCCGAGCGGCGGGGCCTCGGGCCCCGCGCCACCGAGCTCACCAAGGCTCACTTCACCGGTGCATAGTTCGCCGGCACCAACACACAGCCCTTGCCATCGGTGCGCAAGTGCCCGATGCCAGGGAACGGCAAGTGCGCACTGCTCACCCAGTAGCCGCCCTTGGCGCGGCGTTGAACAATGCGCACCTCGCCGAAGTGCGATCCTCACTCTATCAGCCGATGGAGAAGTCTGCAGCGGCGGGACGCTCGGTGGACCCCAAGGTCACCGTCCCCGCTGCCGCCAGAACACCACCCACCCCGCGATCACGGTGAACGACACCACGATGGCGACGACGATCCAGAAGCCGCTCGCGTGATCGGCCAGCGGCACACCGCCCACGTTCATGCCAAGCAGGCCTGCAATGATGTTGATGGGCAACGCGAGCACGGTCACGATGGTCAGCACGAAGAGGCTGCGGTTGTTGTCTTCGTTGACCTGGGCTGCGATCTCTTCCTGCAGCAGCTTGATGCGCTCTTGCAGGTTGGCCATGTCCTGCAGCACCATCGAGAACTCTTCGCTCGACTGGCGCAGCTCCTGCACATCGAGCTCGGCCATCCAGCCTGGCGGGTGCTGCAGCAGGCGAAACATCGCGGCCGGCTCCGGGGCGAGCAAGCGCTGCAGCCGCACGAGCACGCGCCGCAGGCTGCCCAGGCGCAAGCGGTTCTGGTCCAGCCGGTTGGCCAGCAGGTTGTCTTCGATGCGGTCCACACGCTCCACGGCGCCGCGCACGATGTCGACCAGCACATCGGCCTGAGCGCGCAGCAGGTGCTCGAGCAGCTCCACCGCCGATCGCAGCGCCTGCCCACCCTTGATCTCCTCACGCAGCTTGTCGATCGATCGCAACGGCTGGCGGCGCGCGGTGATCACGAGGTGCTCCTCGATGCTGATCCAGAGCGTGGACGTGTCGGACGGGTCGAACGAGAAATTGAAGTGGATGTCGTTGATGACGGCGATCAGCGTTTCTTCCGCACGTTCCACTCGCGTTGAACGCAACTGGTCGTTCAGGATGTCGAAGAAGCTGGCGCCCAGGCCCGCGTGCTGTTTCAACCACGGCATCGCACCGGTGTGGCTGAGGTTGAAGTGCAGCCACAGGAAACTGCCGCCAGCGCTCGCCTCGTTGGCTGCAACCCGTGCCGCAAGCCAGCGTGCGGCATCGGGGCTTTCGATCGCGGTGCTGCCCTGGTGCGGATCGATGCGGTAACCGCAGATCAGACCGGCTGGGTCTGCCCCGTAGCTCGGAAGAATGGGAAGGTTCACGAAGGGCCGCGGCAAATCGGATCAGCTTGCATGCCGAACATGACAAGGTGATGACGCGCACGCCTGCGTCACGCCGGTCGTGCGCCCTTCTTCAGTAGATCTCGGGGACGACGATGTCCTGCGGAACGGCCTGGCGCACGTAGTCGTCATGGCGTTCGCGCTCGGGCAACACGATCGGGGTGTGCTCCACGGCCTCGTAAGGCATCTGCGACAGCAGGTGATGGATGCAGTTGAGTCGCGCCTTCTTCTTGTCGACGGCCTGCACCACCCACCACGGCGCCTCCTTGATGTGGGTGCGCTCCAGCATGATTTCCTTGGCGCGGGTGTACTCCTCCCAGCGGCGGCGCGATTCCAGGTCCATCGGGCTCAGCTTCCATTGCTTGAGGGGGTCGTGGATGCGCCCCAGAAACCGCAGGTGCTGCTCTTCATCGGAAATCGAGAACCAGTACTTGATGACCTGGATGCCTGAGCGCACGAGCATCTTCTCGAACTCGGGCACGGTGCGAAAGAACTCTTCGTACTGCTCGTCGTCACAAAAGCCCATGACCCGCTCGACGCCGGCGCGGTTGTACCAGCTGCGGTCGAACAACACCATCTCACCCGCGGCCGGCAGGTGCGCCACGTAGCGCTGGAAGTACCACTGCGTGCGCTCGCGGTCGTTGGGTGCCGGCAAGGCCGCCACGCGCGCCACACGAGGGTTCAGGCGCTGCGTGATGCGCTTGATCACCCCACCCTTGCCCGCGGCATCGCGCCCTTCGAAAAGAATCACCACCTTGTGCCGAGAGGCCACCACCCAGTCCTGCAGCTTGACCAACTCACCTTGCAGACGGAAGAGCTCGCGGAAGTACTTGCGGCGGCCTTGCCGGTAGTCCTCGGTGTCGGTGGCCATGCCCGAGATGTCGTCGACCAGGTGATCGTCGAGCTCGAACTCGAGTTCCTCGTCGTAGCTGTCGGCCAGGTCGGCGTGGATGCGGCGGATCAGATCGTGGTCGTTCGTGAGCATGGGAGCTTTCTCAGCCGCACACACGGCCAGCCGCGAGGGTACGCAAAAGCGATGGCAATCTGATGACGCCTGTAACCTTTCCGGCTCTGACCGGTATAAGCCTGCAATCACCAGGACCCAGGCGAGTGGACATCCCCCTTCTTCTCAGACGCATCAGCACCGGAGACCGCTCGGCCTTTGCCGAATTGATTCGGCACTTTCAGCGTCCCCTCTTCGGCTACCTCGGGCGCCTGGGGCTGCCACCCGGGCAGGCCGAAGAGGTGGCGCAAGAAACCTTCCTGCGAGTCTGGCAACGCTGGGCCGACTACGACCCGTCACGTGCAGGGTTCTCGACCTGGTTGTTCACGGTAGCGCGCAACCTCGCCTTCAACGAACTCGACCGTGGGTCCGCGCGCCACGAACAAGGCATGGGCGAGGCAATGCCGGACACCGCCTGCGAGCAGCCACAACCTGCCCAAGCGCTGATGCACCAGCAAATGCGCCTGCGGGTGCAGCAGGCCCTGGCCACGTTGCCCTTCGGAGACCGCAGCGCGCTGGCGCTCGCCTACTACGAAGAGCTCGACATGGCCGCCATCGCACGCATCGAAGGGTGCAGCGTGGGCGCCGTCAAGGTGCGGCTGCACCGTGCGAAGCAGCGGCTCAGGCAACTCTTGGAGAACACGCCATGACCATCGACCTCGATGCCCTGATCACCGGCTGCGCGCTGCCGGTTCCCGACGACTTCTCCGACCGGGTGATGCGGCAGGTGCAATCGCTGCCCTCACCTGCCTCCCCAGGGCCTGCCCCCCGCCGGCGCGAGCACCTCCAGTGGCTCGCGCTTCTGGCCGCCACCGGCCTGGGCCTCTCCCAGGTGCTGACCTTCATCTTCGGCCTGTGGATGACTTCTGCAGCCCTCTGACTTTCAAAGGACCACGACCATGTCTGCTTCGTCGATTCACCGCCGTAAACCACCCGTCGCGCTGCTGATGTCATTTGCCCTGCCCGGCTTCGGTCAGCTCTACAACGGCCAGATCAACAAGGCCATCTGGCTGTTCCTCTGCTTTGGCTTGTTGAGCATCCCCGGCCTCGCGCTCATCGCGCTGTTCTTGCCCCCGTCCTTGACGGTGCCCGCACTGGCACTGGCGCTGCTGGCCACCGTGGGGCTCTGGGTGTTCGGCATGGCCGATGCGTGGCGAGTGGCCGGCCAATCACAAGAGCACCTCTTGAAGCCCTGGCAACTCAGTGGGGTCTATGCGCTCGTCTTCCTGCTGTGCAATGCGCTCGCGTTGCCTTTGTTGATCGGCCATGTGAGGGAGCATCAGGTGGCGTCCTACCGCATCCCGTCGCGCAGCATGGAACCCAGCGTGTTGCAAGGCGATGTTCTGTTTGCGAGCAAGCGCTACAACCGACCCGAAGGCGGCGCAGAGGTTCAGCGCGGCGACATCGCCATCTTCACCTACCCCAACAACCGCACACAGCACTACATCAAACGGGTCATCGCGCTGCCGGGCGACCGGGTGCGTGTGGCAGGCCATGCGGTCTGGGTGAACGACAAGCCGCTCACCCGGCGTGAAGCGCCCAACGCCTCAGGCATCGAAGTGACCGAGGGGACGGCCGGTCGCGAGTGGCACGTGGTCTGGGCCCAACCCGATGCGGCCGGCGCACCGGTGGAGCTGACCGTGCCGCCAGGCCAAGCCTACGTGCTCGGAGACAACCGCAGCATGAGTCAGGACACACGCCACTTCGGCACGGTGCCGCTGTCGGACATCATCGGCCAGGCGCGGCAGGTGTGGTTTTCTTCCGGCGCCCCCTCAGGCATGCGCTGGGAACGCCTGGGACACCTTGTCGAGTGATTCACACAGCGCGCTATGCTGGTGCCACCTCGATCCCCTTCGCGAACGGCCTCATGACGCACGACCCTGTACTCCCCGCTGACCCGAGTGACACCTCCGAACCGGCCGAGGTGGCCCTGGCCGCCCGGTGCAACTCAGCCGTCGAGGCCAACCTGTTGCGCGGGGTGCTCGAGTCGGCAGGCATCGCCGCCACGGTGACCAATGACCACCTGTCTCAGGCAGCCGCCTGGATGGGGGGCAACGGGGGTGTGGGCGGTGTGCGCGTGTGGGTGCCGGCTGCGCAGCACGAGGACGCGCTGCGTGCCGTGGCCGACTACGAGAAAGGCGCGTTGATCCTGGAGGGTGAGACTGTCGAGCCTGGCCCGGTTCCCACCCAGCTTGCGCTCTGGGGGCCGGACGCCGCCGCCTTTTGGAGCTTTGCCCTGACGCCCGTGTTCGGCGCGGTGCTGCACGGCATGAACAGCCGCGTGCTGGGCGAATCGAAGCTGAAGTCGCTGGCGCTGCGGGGACTGGTCATGAGCCTGACCGCCACCGCCGTCATTGCCTGGTGGGCCGTTTCGCATGGGCTGAACGCCCGCACGCTGTGGGAGACGGGCGTCTTCGTGAATGCGGCCACCGTGGCCTGGTACTTCCTGTTCGCCCAACCCCAAAGCAAGTTCATCGCGCGATCGTTCGGATCGCACTTCAAGCGCAGGCCCCTCACCGCGATAGCCGTGCCATTGAGCGGGCTGGCGTACATGGCACTGCAAACGCTGTTTCAGCCGGCGTAAAAAAAACGGCCCGCCCGAAGGCAGACCGTTTTTCTGTGGGCGAAGAGGGCCGTGAGCCCTCATTCAACCATCACTTCTTGGCTTTGGCAGCCTTCTTGGCTGGCTTGGCTTCAGCGGCCTTGGCAGCCTTGCGTGCAGCAGCCTTCGGATCAACCGAAGCCTTGAAGCCAGCGCCTGGCGTGAACTTCGGAACCTTGGCAGCGGCGATCTTGATCTTGGCGCCGGTGGAAGGGTTCACGCCGTTGCGTGCACCACGGGCGTGCTGCTTGAAGGAGCCGAAGCCTGGGATCGTGACCGAGCCGCCCTTTTTGACGGTGGTGACGATGGTGTCCAGCAGCGTTTCCAGGATGCGGCCGGCAGCGGCCTTGGTCAGCTCGTGTTGGGAAGCCAGGTGTTCGATCAGTTCGGTCTTGTTCATGCGTAGGTCAGTTGGTTGTCATGCGCCCGTGTTCTGCAGGCGGACGCATTGTGACGCATGCCGCGACCGATCTTCGCGAAAAGCTCGCGCTCAGGGGACTAAAGTAGCGTGCTGAGTTGCCACATTCACACATTGCCTTCATGAAATCTGCTGCCCATCGCTTGTTTGCATCATTTGGCGCTGTCGTCCCGCGCCTGCGTCCGATGAATCCGCTGTGGCTCGGCATCGCTTTGTGCGCCCCTGCCATGGCGGCGCCAACGCCGCCCAAAGCCCTGCTGGGTTGCTGGAGCAGCGTGCAGTCGGAGAACCACTGGGACGACGGAAAGACCTCGCCCCTGCGGGCGCGCTGCGCCCGGTTCTTCACGGGCGCCCGGCTGCATGTGAGCTGCCGTCCACCAGAAGGAGGCAGTGCCTCCCGGGTCGTGTTCGACTACACGCTGGAGTCGCCCGGCACGTTCTCGATGCAGATGGTCGAGCAGGGGCAGTTGGCTTACGCATCGAGCTATGCCCGCCCGCATGAGTTCAAGCTCGCACCGGGTCAGCTCACCATCACCAGCTATCCCCGCTTGCCCAAAGGCCAGGCGGGGCGGTCCCTGGTCAAGACCGTGTCGCGCTTCATCGCGCAGCCTGCGTCCACCACACCGGCCGAATGCGTGCCGGCAGCGCCTTGAACGCAACGCTGAATCTCCCAGCCGAAAAGCAGAACGACCCGGCTCAGCACGCTGAACCGGGTCGTCCACACCGCGTCATCACGACGCAGCGCCGTCTTCAGGCGTCTCTTCCTGCGTGACTCAGCGCTTGCTGCGGCGAGCGATGAAACCGACCAGGCCGAGGCCTGCCAGCATCATCAGCATGCCCTGCGGTTCCGGCACGGCAGACGCCACGTTGAGCCCGACGGTGAAATCGTCGAAGTCATCGTGCAACGCGCCATCGTTGAAGCCGAGCAGGTAGTCGAAGTGACCGTACTGGTTGGTCACGTTGCGCGCCAGCACGGCGAACGACGCATGCCCTGCGAACTCGGTGCCGTTGGCCGCGCGGCTGCCGTCGGAGCCGCGAAACTCGAAGCCCAGGGATTGGCCCGTGTGCAGCAGCCCCGTGGTGCTGTCACCGAAGTCATCGTTCTCGGACACGCTGAAGCCGGGCGTGGTGCGCACCGAGTTGAAATACCCGGACTCCTGGCCCAGATACGTCAGCGAGAACGTCCCTTCGCTCAAAGCGGTGAAGTAGCCGATCTCACCGGAGGTGAAGGCGCCAGGCGCAAAGGCTCCACCGTTCGGGTTGAATTCCTGCGGGAAGCTCACGTCTGCGAGCTTGGTGAACGAGACTTGGGCCGAAGCGGCGGTGCCGGCAAGTGCAAAGGCCAAAGCGGGTAGAAGGTGACGGATTTTCATGGACTGCTTTCTTCAAGGGTGGGAGGGCCGTGTGCGCCCTCGTGCCGCTCCTTGAACGGGGCGAAAGGCCGAAGGCGCATTGGCACGACTTTGAGGTCGGCTCCGGGGTTCCCCTATCGGCACGCAACGAGCGTGTGTGTCGGCTTGGGCGCGCAGCCGTTGTCGGACGCAGCCTACACAGCGCCCGACCGATCAGGCGGCCGCCGCCTCGCAGGGTTCCGAGGCGACCAACGGAAACACCGCGCGCAGCGTCGTACCCTTGCCGATCCCGCTGGACACAGACATGCCGCCGCCGAGCGACTCTGCGCGGAAGCGCATGCCGGACAGGCCGTGCCGTCCCGCGTGCGAGACCGTGCCGTCGAACCCTACGCCATCGTCACAGACCTGAAGAATGGCTGTCGCGCCTTGGTGTGACAACGACACGGTGACTTCGCTTGCGTCAGCGTACTTGCCGATGTTGGTCAGCGCCTCTTGAACGAAGCGGTAGATGGCAAGGTCGGTGGCTGGATCGAGTCGAACGGCCTCCAGGTCGACGTTCACTGGAATGGCCAGGCGCAGCGCCATGTCACTGCACAGGTTTTCAAGCGACGCCTTGAGCCCCAGGTGAACCAGCGCCGACGGCCGCAGGTCTTCGATGATGCGGCGCTTGAGGGCAATGCCATCGTTGAGACTGCCGTTCAGGTGGGACAAGCGTTCCTTCAGCTCTTCGTTCGCGCCGATCTTCTGGCGCAGCCTGGCCACGTCGAGCTTCATGGCGGTGAGAAGGCCACCAAGCTCATCGTGCAGTTCACGCGCCAGATGGGCTCTCTCGTCCTCGCGCGCCGTTTGCAGGTGTTTGGCAAGTTCACGCAACTCGGCCGTGCGGGAGGCCACCTCGCGTTCGAGGCGGTCGTGCTCGGTGGCCAGCAGGGCGGCAAGCTCGGCCCGGGTGCGGTCCTTACCGCGCAGCTGATGCACGAACACGAAAAACGCCGCCACACTCAACAAGGCCAACAGGCCCACGCCCAGCCGGTTGAACAGCAAGGCCGCAAAAATGGCGTCGCGCGAGTGCTGCTGAAAGCTGTCGGACTGGAGCAGTTGCGCTTCCAGCTGCTTGCGCAGTTCAAGCATCTGGTGGCGGGCAGCGCCGGCGCGAAAGAGCGACAGAGCTTCCGCACGCCGGCCGTCAAGGTACAGCGCCATCGTCTGATCGAATTCGCTCAGGGTCTGTGAGGTGACTTCAGACAGCCGCGCAGCCGTCAGTTGCCCTGTCGCGCCTTGGGCCTCCAGGTACTTGGCCACCGAGTTTCGGACCGGCGGCAGGGCTTCCTTGGCCGCGGTGTACGGCAAAAGGTAGGCGCCTTCGCCCGTGAGCAGAAAACCGCGCTCCGCAGTTTCGGCATCGGTCACGAGCTGCAGAAGGTGGGCGGTCGCGATGCGGGCGTCCGTGAGGGACAGGCCCCCTCGCAGCGTGCTGGCGGTATCTTGGTAGGTGATTTCGCTCACCACGACCAGCACCAGCGCGGCGGCGACGACAGCGGGAAGGGTGTAGCGCTTTCGGAACAACTGTTCCGCGATGGCCGTCAGCATCACTGGACCTTCCTGATGGAAAGGGTCAAGACTAAGGCTAATCTGCGCGTCGCGGCATGACCTGCCGCACGAAATTCACTGGAATCGTGGTGTTGCGGCACGTTTTGGTGGGCCGTTGCTGTCGCATGGCGCCTTGCCTCAACATCCACCGGCGGCTGCGCAAGCCGCGCAGCACGCAGATTCAGTGCATGTCGCTGAGTTGCACCGCAGGGGTGGCGTACTCACGGCCGACCACGGCACGGGCGTAGAGGTAGTTGTCGCGGGCCCGTTCGCTGAGCTCGTCCATCTGGACATACCCTTCAGCGTCGCAAGGGAAGGTCAGCGCCCGGCCCTCGTTGAACAGCGACTGGAACCGGATCTCGTAGGCTGCATCTGCAGACATCATGCTCGAGGACTTCATGAGAACTCCCTGTCTTGAGTTTCACTGCTGAACCGACAGCGCCGTGGTGCCGCTGCCACCAGTGAAGGCCCTTCAAGAACGCATCACCGATGATTGAAATTTACGCGCAGGCCCCAGGTTTGGATGTCGGCACCTCGCGCTGCGGCGTGTCAGCGAATGGCTATTGGGGGTGTAGCTGTCGCATGGACCTGCTGGTCCTGACCGCCTACACACCGGCCCTGACGCCCGGTGAGGCGCATCCCGCGCGGCCTGGCCAGGCCGAGCAACGATAATCTCGCATGACCGACATCTCCACGCCTGCGGGCGCATCCTCCTCCGCCCGCCCTGCCGGCGCGCCTTTCAGCCAGCTCGATCTCCCGGCGCCCATGCTGGAGAACCTGACGCAGCTGGGCTACCTGACGATGACGCCCATCCAGGCGGCCAGCCTGCCGGTGGCGCTCGCCGGCAAGGACCTGATCGCGCAGGCCAAGACCGGCAGCGGCAAGACGGCGGCCTTTGCGCTCGCGCTGCTGACCAAACTGAACGTGCGCCAGTTCGCCGTACAAGCCCTGGTGTTGGTGCCGACGCGCGAACTCGCCGAACAGGTGACGCAGGAGATCCGCCGCCTCGCCCGTGCCGAAGAGAACATCAAGACGCTCACGCTCTGTGGCGGCTCCACGCTGCGCCCGCAGATCGCCAGCCTGGAGCACGGAGCGCACATCGTCGTGGGCACGCCGGGCCGCATCATGGACCACCTGGAGCGCGGCAGCCTGCGCCTGGACTCCCTCAAGACGCTGGTGCTCGACGAAGCCGATCGCATGCTCGACATGGGCTTTTTCGACGACATCGCGACCGTCGCCAAGCAGTGCCCCAAGCAGCGCCAGACCCTGCTGTTCTCGGCCACTTACCCCGAGGGCATTGCGAAACTGAGCCAGCAGTTCCTGCGCGAGCCGCAGGAAATCAAGCTCAAGGAGCAGCACACGGCCAGCAAGATACGCCAGCGCTTCTATGAGGTGAAAGAGTCCGACCGGCTGCACGCGGTAGGGCTGCTGCTCAACCACTTCCGCCCCGTCAGCACACTGGCTTTCTGCAACACCAAGCAGCAATGCCGTGACCTGGTCGATGTGCTGAGCGCCCAGGGCGTGCAGGCGCTCGCCCTGCACGGCGACCTCGAACAGCGCGACCGCGACCAGGTGCTGGTGCAGTTCGGCAACCGCAGCTGCTCGGTGCTGGTGGCAACCGACGTGGCCGCACGCGGCCTCGACATCGCCCAGCTCGAAGCGGTCATCAATGTCGACATCACGCCCGACGCCGAGGTGCACATCCACCGCATCGGCCGCACCGGACGGGCCGACGAAGACGGCTGGGCGCTGAGCCTGGCCAGCATGGACGACATGGGCCGCGTGGGCAACATCGAGAAACTGCAAGGCATGACCTCGCAGTGGCATCCGTTGAGCGAACTCACGCCCACCGCCGGCGGCCCCCTGCTGCCGCCGATGGTCACGCTGCAGATCCTCGGTGGCCGCAAGGAAAAGATCCGCGCGGGCGACGTGCTGGGCGCGTTGACGGGCGAGGCTGGCTTTTCGGCTTCCCAGGTGGGCAAGATCAACGTGAACGAGTTTTCCACCTACGTGGCCGTTGAACGCAGCATCGGTCGGCAAGCCCTGCAAAAACTCAATGCAGGCAAGGTGAAGGGCAAGAGCGTGAAAGTGCGCTTCTTGCAGGAGTGAGCGTCCGCCTGCAACTTTACGTTCCAGCAACCTGAACCCGGTCAACAGGCGCGACAAACGCGGCGTTGTCTCCTCAGCGCCGACGTTTCGGCTCGAAGGAGATCACATGAAGAACTGGCTGACAGGTCGCACGCTCGCCGTGCTGGGTGTGGTGATGGTGGGCACGGTGGCGTTGAGCGCCTGTGTGGTGGTGCCGGGACGGCATGGCCACCATCGCCCCGGCCCCGTGGTGGTCGACGTGACCCCCGGCTACGGCCATGGTCACGGGCATGACCACGGACGCCGTCACTCACGCGAAGATCGGCGCGATGACCGACGCGATGACAGACGAGACGATCGCTACGATCGCCGTCACTGAGCCGACTCCGCGTTCACCCCGCAGCACTGTCGGGAGGCTGAGCGCCTACTCGGCAGTGCTTCGCGCGTGGAAGTGAAGCTCTTCGCGCGACACACACTCGAAGGCGGTGCGTGCGGGAACGAAATCCCAGCGTTCAACCTCGGCACAGCGCCGCTGGTTTCGCGGCCCGCCGTAGCGGATGATGTTCACCGAGTTGTTGGCCTCGAACCTGAGCCGTGACGACACAGCCGTGCCTGCGTTCACGGCCCATGCGGTGCGAGGCAAGTCCGAAAACCGGCGATGCAGCGGCACCACGAAGGGCAGATGGATGTGCCCCGCCAGCACGAGGTCGGCGCCGGCCGCCACCCAGGTCCGGACCGCAAGCTCCCCGCGCTTGAGCACGTTCTTCTTGTCGCGCGGCTGGGTCACGACCACAGGCTGGTGGGTCACCACCACCTTCAACACGTCGGGGTCAGCCTGGGCAAGCCGCGCCTGCACGCGGGCCACCTGTGCAGCCGACACCTCGCCGTCTTCATGGCGGTAGCGGCGCGTGGTGCGCACCCCGATCACCAGCAGGCGTTCTGCCTCGAACTCCGGTTCCAGCTCCTTGTGCAACAGAGCGCTGTAGCGCGAGTACGGCATGAACAAGCGCTGGAATATGTTGAAGAGCGGAATGTCGTGGTTGCCCGGAATGCACAGCGTGGGCAGGGCCAGCCTGTCCAGAAACACGCGCGCTCTCATGAATTCGCTGCGGCGAGCGCGTTGGGTGATGTCACCCGACAGCACGGCCACGTCGGGGCGTTCCGCCCGCGCCAAGCGCAACAAGGCCTGCACGACAGGTCCCCTCTCGGTGCCGAAATGTGTGTCGGACACATGCAGCAGCGTGGTCATGGCAACGTGGCCTTGAGCGCGTCGGGGGCCGGATCGGGCCGCAGCAGCCACAGCGGCTCGCGTGCCACCTTGAACTCGAGCGGCCCTTTCATCCACACCACCTCGCCATCGGTCGCCACCTTCACACGGCGGCCGCTGAACCCCTGGCGAGGCGTGACGCTGATGCGGCGAAACGCAAAACTGCTCACCTCGTCGGCCGAGCCGAGTTGCCCGAAGGCGCCCCGAAGGCCGAGCTTCAACAGCGCGGAGGAACTCAGCGGCTTCAGCACGATGCCGACCAAGCGGCCTTCTTCCAGGCGAGTGGCCTCATCGATGCCGATCTGTTCGAGCTGCAGCTGGTTGTTGCCCACGAACAGGGTGGGCGTTTCCAGGTCACGTTCGGCCTGGTCTCCTTCAATGCGCAAGCGCAGACGATGATGCCCACCGAGCAAGGTCGACACCGCGGCCACGAAAGCCACGAGGCGGCTGCGGCCGAACTGCTTCTTGTAGGCCTCGCGATCCTCGAGCAGCTGCGGATACAGGCCCAGGCTTGCGTTCACGAGAAACAAGCGGCCGTTGACCAGGCCCGCCTGCACTGGGTGTGCTCGTGTGCCAAGCATCACCTGCACGGCCTCTTTCAAATCGGAGGAGATCCCATGCGTGCGGCTGAAGTAGTTGAAGGTGCCGCGCGGCAACACGGCCAGCGGCCGGCCGCTGCCCAAGGTGGCTTGCGCCACCGTGTTGATGCTGCCGTCACCACCGGCCACCACCACCACGCCACCGCGTTCACACGCTTCGGCCACCGCCTCGGTTGCCACGGCAGCCAGCCGAGAAGGATCCTTCACCTCGTGCAGTGAGAACGCGCGGCCCGCCTCCCCCAGCAACTGGGTGAGTGCAGGACGGAACGGATCGGTCGGCTGCTTGCCCGACTTGCTGTTGATCACGATGGACAGAGGCGCGTTGGGCGCGATCAGCATGGGGGTCATGAAGGGACAACGGCAGGCCGCGTTGAAGGTGCATTCGACATGGCTTCATCAGACCAGCATCCCATGACAGTTTCCAGCCGACACGAGCGGCACTTGACGTAAGACCTTGCCTACGGTGCGCAGACCGCCCGCGCACCGCAGGCCTCACGCCCGCGCGAGAACCCCGTTTCTCACCGACACTGCACAGCAGCCCACCCGCGCAGACTCCACATGAAAATTCTCATCGGCACCTTGGGCAGCCACGGCGACGTGCTCCCCTTCCTCGGCTTGGCCGAGACCA
>JBEGTX010000253.1:0-13496 GCA_041179165.1 Pseudomonadota bacterium
CCGCACGACCCGCGGGTTCTGGGGAGTGCTGGCGCATTCACAATCTGGCAGACTGCGAGACCTTCGCTTCAGAGCGAAACCCTCGCTCTCTCCAGGACGCGCCACACGATGAACCAGCCCCACGCCGACGCGATGATGAAAAGCTATGCCGCCATGTCGGACGCCGACCTCATCCGCATCGTCGCCACCCAGCACACCACCCTCACCGAAGAAGCCCGCTGGGCCCTCACCGAAACCGTGAAGCTGCGCAAGCTGGTCAACTTCGACCAGCAGGTCGAAGCCCTGCGCGACCGGGAATCGAGTGAGCGCGAACACGCCCGCCGCGAAGCCGAGCGTTTCGAACGCCACCGCCGCACCTCGCGCACGGCTTACCGCAGCCTGTGTGTCGTGTCCCTGCTGGCCGGCCTGGTTCTCCTGGTGAAGGGATCGGCCTGGTCGACCCCACTGCTGCTCACCGGCATCATCGTTCCGCTGTACGTCGAAACCCGCAAACCCCTGCGCAAGTTCCTGCTCACGTTTTTTGCGCGTGGCAAGTGAGCCCTCCCCCGATCTCCCCTCGTTGAGCCCCCGATCCCGAGCCACCATGCGCATCGTCCGATTCACTGCGTGGTCGCTAGCCGCCCTGGTGTGCCTGCCTCTGTTGTACGCGGCAGCGGCCTTCGGCTTTTCACTCTGGCCCAGTGAATCCGGTCCTGCGTCCGGTGAACCCACGGTGCAGGCTTATGTGCTGTCCAACGGCGTGCACACCGACATCGTGCTGCCGCTGGCCGGCGAGGGCCAACGCTGGATGCAGCTCTTTCCGGCCGCCAGCTTCCCGTCGGTGCCGGCCGATGCCGCCTTCGTCGCCATCGGTTGGGGCGACCGCGAGTTCTACCTGAACACGCCGCGCTGGTCCGACCTCACCGCCGAGCGCGCACTGCAAGCGCTGTCCGGCAGCGGGCGCAGCCTGGCTCACGTGAGTTTTCTGCGCGCGCAAGACGTGCGCAGAACCAGCTACCGTGTGCCGCTCACCGCCGACCAGTACACCGCTCTCACGCAATACATCCTCAGCAGCCTGGTGGTGACCAAGCAGCGGGCCGTGCCCGTGACCGGCTACCACTACGGCCGCAACGACGCCTTCTTTGAAGCCCGCGGCAGCTACAACCTCTTCAACACCTGCAACACCTGGACCGGCCGCGGACTGCGCTGGGCCGGCGTGCGCATCAGTGCCTGGACGCCGCTCGAGACCAACGTCACCTGGAACCTGCAGCCAGGCTCCCCCGAACCGGCCTCTGTCCCTGTACCCCCGGCTCCCCCTGCGGCTGTGGCGTCTCTGCGATCAACTGTGCCGTGAACAAGCCCTCCCTCCTCAGTGCCCTGTGTGGCGCACTCGCTGTGGGCCTGCTTGCGACGGCCGCGGTGACTTGGTCCCAGGCCCGGCAGCTCGACCGCCAGACGCTGGCCACCTCGGGCACCGTGATCGACGTGCTGCCCTGGCGCGAAGACCCCGCGCACCCACTCGCCTTCAGCCCGGTGGTGGAGTTCCACACCCCCAGCGGTCAGCAACTCGAATTCCGTTCCGCGCGCGCCTCCAGCCCCTCGCGTTACCGCGAAGGCGACAGCGTGCAAGTGCGCTACAGCCTGGGCCGCCCTCAAGAGGCCGAGATCGACGAGGCCATGCCCGTGATGACAAAACTCAGCCTGCTGGCGGGACCCGGCGCGCTGCTGCTCGCGGTGGGCAGCGTGTTGGGGTGGCGTGGCGCGCAGGCGCAACGTCTGGCCCGCCTGCGCACCACCGGCACCCCTGTTCGCGCCAAGATTCAGTCGATCGAGCAAGACCCTGCGCTGAGCCGCGGCGGCCAACACCCGTTTCGCATCGTCGCCCACTGGCAGAACCCCATCACCGCCGACACCCACGTGTTTCGAAGCGAACCGCTGTGGGCCGACCCCACGCCGCAGCTCGAGAGCTCGTTCCTGGTGGTGCATGTCGACGCCGCCCAGCCGCGACGCTACCTGATGGACTTGTCGTTCCTGAAAAACGTCTGAGCTGCGCGGGCGCCATCCAGAGTGGCCACAGTCAAGCGGCTGCCGGCTCCCGGCGCCGAAACGGTTGCTGGTACAGCCAGACGGGCCGCCCGTCGGGGCAGGTATGGACCGCGGTGGGCTCCAGGTCGCGGGCCTCGAACTCGAGGCTGGCCATCCAGGCACCGGGCTTGAGTTGCAACGCCGCTTTCTGTGCGGCACGGGGCATGCTCTCGGGCCGCTGAAACAGGTAGACCATCTGGTAGACCGACCAATCGTCGGCCCAGATGTCGGCCCGCCGCACCCGTGCCCGCACCTTGAGCCAACGGCATCGCCAAGCACACAGCACGCGCAGCGGCCGGCTCCACTCGAGGCCCTCGATGTCGGCTTGCGGGTACTCGGCGAACAGCTCACGCAGGCCGTCGCCCACGCCACAGCCTGCATCGACCACACGCGCCATGGGCCCCAGGGGTGCGAGCGCCGACAGGCCCGCCAAGGCGCCGCGCGGGGTGGGGAACACGGGAGCATCGCCCCAGGTGTACGGCGGGTAGACGGCCAGCAAGGCCAACATCGGAAAGAGCCAGATCCAAGCCGGTACTGCGCCTGCAAAGCCGGAGACCAGCAGCGACAAGGGAAAGCCGAGGCCGATGAACACCTGGCGCCAGCGTGTGCTGCCCAGCAGGCTGAAGAAGGCGCCCGCCACCGTGCACACGATGAGGCCGGCCCAGTCGGGCAGCTGAACAGAACGCAAACCGAGGAACAGCGCCCAGGCCCCCGCCCACACCAACAACGCGGGCAGAGGCCAGATCACCGGCAGCTCAGAAGTTGAACGCGAGGCGCAGACCGCCCCAGTGCTTGCCATTCACCATGATCGGTGCGGCAGCTTCCTTGAGCAGCACGAACTTGCCACCCCCCATGTCACGCCGATAGGTCTGCAGCAAGAACGGCCGCTGGTTGCGGGCCGAGGCCAGGCCCGTGCGGTCGTTGAAGATGCGGCGGTAGCGGCTGTTCGCCGTGTCCCAGGCCAGGTCGCCACGCTGCGGGTTGCAATAGACGCGGTTGTGCGTGGCCACATAGCCGTTGCGGTCGACGGCGATGCAGAAGACCGCCTTCTTGCTCAGGCCCAACACACGCTCTTGCACCGCAGGAAAGAGCTTGTCGGCCAGGCCCACGAAGCGCGTGGTGAACTGCGCGGGGTTGGTGCGGGGGATGGGCCGGTAATCTTCGTCGAACAGTTCGGCCACGGTGATCAGCTTGTTCTCCAAGGCATCGCCCAGCAGGTGGGAGATTTCGGCCGCGGCCTCGGTGACGGCCCGGATGAAGGGGGAGTCTTCGGTCTCGAGGCCGCACTCGGCCACGAGCTCGAACAGGTGCTCGGAGACCTTCAGGAACGATTCGCTGCGCACCATGGCAGAGTCGAGCACGCGGCTCGACTGGCTCATCTCGGCCTCCATGGCGTGCATCTGGCCGTTGAGGCCGTCGCAGATGCCTCGGCTTTCATCGGCCGCAGCCGTGATGCTGGACACACCGCGCTCGACCTCGGCCAAGGCCAGGTGAACGCTGCCCTGTGCAGGCTGATCGCTGCGCGACTGCAACTCGCGTGACAGCGCTTCGATGCGCTTGTCGAGCTCGCCCACGGTGCTCATGATGGCCTTGGACGACGACTCCACCTTCGAGGCCAGGTCCTTGACCCCGTCGGCCACCACGCCGAAGCCGCGGCCCGCTTCACCGGCGCGTTTGGCTTCGACCGAGGCATTGAAGGCGACGAGCCGTGTCTGAAGGGCGATCTGGGTGATTTCACTCGCGGCATCGGCCACGTGGCGCAGGGTGCTGACGATGCCGGAGACTTCAGTGCTCACGCCTTCGACGGCCTCGCGCGCGCGCGCCACGGCATGGAGGCTGTTGTCACTCGTGCCCCGAATGCCCTGCTGGGCGGCAGTGATGTTGCGCACCTGTTCGGCCAGGGCGAGCACGGTCTGGGATTGGCGGGCGAGCGCCTTGTTGGCGTCATCGAGCTGGCCGCGCACTTCGGCGGCCTCGCGTCCCATGATGCCGGCTTGTTTGCTGATGGACAGCACCGTGGCCTGCATGTCGGGCCCGGCAGATGCCGCCGGCGCAGGCGCGGGCGGAGGCGGTGGAGGAGGAGACTTCCGGAAGACCTGGAACATTGTTCAGTGTTCTACCACTCTCGAAGCTTCACCCGCAAGCGGGCAATCGACTGGCTGTGCAGTTGGCAAACCCGAGATTCGGTCACTTTCAGCACGGCAGCGATTTCCTTGAGGTTCATGTCGTGCTCGTAGTACATGCTCATCACATACTGCTCTCTTTCGGGCAGTGTCTTGATGCCTTCGACCAAGGCCTCACGCATGCGATGGTCTTGCAACTGCGACAGAGGGTTGAGCCCATCGTCGGCCACGTGGCGGTCGAGGAAGTCGTTGTCGCCTTCATCGCCCGACATGTCTTCGAGGTACACGAGCTGGGTGCCGCGCACCTTGCCCAGCAGCTCCTGGTACTCGACCAGCGTGACACCCATCTCCCGGGCGATCTCGCTTTCAGCCGGGGCGCGGCCGAACTTCTGTTCGAGCTTGTGCACGGCAGATTCGATGCTGCGCTGCTGCTTGCGGATGCCGCGCGAGAGGTAGTCGTTGCCGCGCAGCTCATCGAGCATGGCGCCGCGGATACGCTGCGTGGCGAAGGTTTCGAACTGCACGCCTTGTGCAGCATCGAAGCGGCTCAAGGCATCGGTCAGCCCGATCATGCCGACCTGGATCAGGTCGTCGAGCTCGACGTTGGCGGGCAGCTTGGCAATCATCTGGTGGGCCAGCCGGCGCACGAGCGGGCTGTATTGCTTCAACATGGTGTTGACGTCGAGTTGGCCTTTGGCGGTGTACATGGTCGGCTCCAAGGTCAGTTCAACGCGTATTGCGAGTGGTCGCGCGAGGCGGGCATGCCGGCAGCGAGCGAAACGCGGCTGTGCGGCTTGAGAATTTCTTTGGCCCAGCGGCGCAGTTCGGGCGTGGGCGGATCGCGTGCATCGGACGCAGGGTCCACATGCAGCCACTCGCGCAGCACGGCGCCGAGAAAGTCGTCAGCGCAGGTGGCCAGTTGCATGGCGATGCGTTCAACGCGCGGTGAGCTGGGTGCGGCACACAGCAGCAGGTCGTGCACCACGAGGCCGGCGCGCTGGGTGAGCAGCTTCATCGCGGCGTAGGCATGGGTCACGCTGGCGGGCCGGTCGTCGGCCAGCAGCAGCGGGCGGGCCTCGCTGCGCATGAAGAGGCGGCACATGTCGGATTCGTTGGCATGCACGAGCACCACATCCACGAAGGGGGCGGCGTCGATGGCGGCCTGCAGGAAACTCGCTGTCGACCCCTGGGCATCCACGTAGCGCAGCGGCAGCCCGCGGGCTGCCAGGTAGGACACCTGCGGCGAGAGGGTCTCTATGCATTCGCCCAGGTCCATGAAGGAGATCTCGGCCGGTGCCGGCGCGCGGTCAGATGCGTCGATCACGAGCACGTGGGCGCCCTGTTCGCTGAACGCCGTGCAGAGCCGCTCCAGCATCAGGCCACCGAAGGCCATGTGCGGGTTGGCCACCACGGGCACCATGCGCACCCGGGCGTGGGCGAACATCTGGCGCAGGCCGTGAGCCTGGTCTTGCGGGTAGGAATGATCGTGGTCGTCGTGCATGGCGGCGGCTGATGTTGTTTCGGGCACGTGAGGCAGGTCAGGCATGCAGCGCCGGACGGGCGCGCTGGGCTTGCTGGCGCGCGGTGAAGATGAGGTTCACGTCGTCGGCATCCATGCGGTAGGCCGGGTTGACGTTGGCGCGCATGGCGCGGTGCACCAGGGCATGGGCCGACAGGCGGTGCCAGTCTTCAGGCACGCGCTGGCCGTTGGCGACACCCACCACCTTCAGCTTGTGGCGAATGACGGCGTCGAGTGCGGGAGCGAGCTTCACGGCTTCATCCATCTTGGAGAGGATGATGCCCTTGCAGGCCGAAGCGCGATAGGCCAGCATGACGTCTTCGATCGTTTCGCCCTGGGCCGAGGCGTTGATCACCAGCAGCTTCTGGATCGAGCGGTGGGCCAGCATGTCGAGCAGTTCGCGGGTACGGCTGTCGCGCTGGGCCATGCCGGCGGTGTCGATGAGGACCATCTTCTTCGACGACAGCAGTTCGAGCAGGTCTTCGAGCGAGGCACGGTCGTGGGCGGTGTGCACCGGCACGCCGAGGATGCGGCCGTAGGCGCGCAGCTGTTCGTGAGCGGCAACGCGGTAGGCGTCGAGGGTGATGAGGCCGAGGTTGGCGGCGCCGTACTTCGTGGCAAAGGCGGCAGCGATCTTGGCGGTGCTGGTGGTCTTGCCGACACCGGTGGAGCCGATCAGGGCGAACACGCCGCCCTGGTCTTCAAGAGCGGCTTCGGCTTCGCCGGTCACCAGGTTGCGTTCGAGCACATTGGCGGCCCACGCGGTTTCATCGGTCACGTCGGTCGGCAGGCTCTCGGTGAGCTTGCGCACGAGGGCGGGCGAGAAGCCGCAGTCGAGCAGCTTCTGGATCAGCTGGGCCTGTGCGGGATGGCGTTGCAGCTTTTCCATGAAGGCCAGCGCGCCGAAGCGGTCTTCGATCAGGCCCTTCATCGAGCGCAACTCGTTCATCATGTCTTGCTGGTCGCGGCGGGCGCTGGCCTGGTTGGCCACCAGGGCGGCGTCGGCCAGCGACGGGATGGCGGCAGCAGCCTTGGCAGCGCGCACTTCTTCGTGCAGCACGGGCGGCTCACGCAGCACCTGAGCGCGGGCGATCGGGGCCGCAATGGGCGCAGCGATGGGGGCCGCTGGCGGTGCGGTCATTTCGGCCACAGGCGCACGGGTGGGCATCGGCACCACGTTGCGGGCGGCGAGGCGCTGCTCGAGGGCCACGGGCAGTTGTTCAGGTTCGGCAGCGAAGGCCGGCTCGGCCGAGCGCTCGGCGCGCATGGCGGCCTGGCGGCGCTTGAGCATGCGTTCACGGACATAGTCCTGGAACGACAAGGTGCTCATCGACAGACGGGCCACGTCGTCGTTGATCTCTTCGGTTTGCGCGGCCGACACAGGCGCGGCGGCCGGTGGGCGGGCGGCAGGACGAGCGACCGGCGGGCGGGCCACCGATGCTGCAGGACGGCCGGTGGCCTTGGCCGCAGCCGAGGCAGCCATCGACGATGCCGACAGGCGCTCGATCTGCTGCACGCTCTCAGGCGCCATGGCCAGGACTTCCACGCCTTCAGGGCAGGGCTTGGTGGAGAGCACCACAGCGTCGTCGCCGAAAGCCTGGCGCACCAGGTTCAGGGCATCGCGCGAGGTGCGCGCGGTAAAGCGTTTGACGTTCATGTGGAGCTCCCAATGATCGACCCGATCCGGATGGAGTGGGTCTCAGGTATTTCGCTGTGGCCCAGCACCCGAAGACGGGGTGCTGCGCGTTTGAGAAGGCGCGCCATCGGGGCGCGGATCATGTCGGGCACCAGCAGGCAGGCGGGGTGGCCGAGGTCTTCCTGGCGCTTGGCCGACTGCGCGGCGCTGCGGGCCAGGGTGTCGGCGACACCGGGGTCGAGCGCTGCGCCGTGCGGCGAATTGAGGGCCTGGGTGACGATGCGCTCGAGTTCAGGCTCGAGGGCGATGACGTCGAGCTCCTGAACCGGGCCGTAGATCTGTTGCACGATGGCTGGGGCCAGGCTGATGCGGATGCGGCGGGCCAGCTCGCTCGGGTCGGTGACCACCGAAGCGTGTTCGGCCAGGCATTCCACGATGGAGCGCATGTCGCGAATGTGGACGCCTTCTTCCAGCAGCAACTGCAGAACCTTCTGCAGAGCGGGAATGCTGACCATCTTCGGGACCACGTCTTCAATCATTTTGGGTGCCAGTTTCGTCACATGTTCAACCAGTTGCTGGGTCTCCACGCGGCCTAGCAATTTCGCTGCGTGCAGTTGCATCAAGTGTGAAAGATGAGTCGCCACGACGGTCGAGCAATCAACAACCGTAAACCCGTTCATTTGGGCTGATTCGCGTTGACGCTCTTCAATCCAGATGGCCGGCAGGCCGAAGGCGGGGTCGGTGGTCTTGGTACCGATGAGGTTGGTGGTCGCTCCGCCCGGATTGATGGCAAGCAGCATTCCTGGGAAGGCCTCGCCCTCGCCCACCACGGCGCCGCGCAGCGTGAGGCGGTACATGCTCGGCTTGAGCTCGAGGTTGTCGCGGATGTGCACGGGCGGCGGCAGGAAACCGACGTCCTGGGCGAACTTGCGGCGCACGCCCTTGATGCGCTGCAGCAAGTCGCCTTGGCGAACCTTGTCGACCAAGGCGATCAGGCGGTAGCCGACTTCCAGGCCCAGGGTGTCCACGGGTTGAAGGTCGTCCCAGCTGGCTTCGGCGTTGGGTTCGCTGGACGGCACCGAGGCGCGCTGTGGCGGCGCGGCCTTCAGGCGCTTGTCGCGCTCGTTCATCCAGTAGGCGGCGTAGCCCATGCCGCCTGCAATCAGCAGGAACACCATGTGCGGCATGCCGGGAATGATGCCCAGCAGACCGATCACGCCGGCCGTGATGCCCAGCACGCGGGGCGAGTTGAACACCTGGGCAGAAATCTGCGTGCCGACGTCCTGGTCCTTGCCGACGCGGGAGACCACCAGGGCCGCAGCCACCGAGATCAGCAGCGCTGGCACCTGGGCGACCAGGGCGTCACCGATGGCCAGCAGGATGTAGCTGTTGGCAGCCTGGGCGGCCGACAGGTCGTGCTGGAGCACGCCGATGACAAAGCCGCCGACGATGTTGATGAAAAGGATCAGCATGCCGGCCATGGCGTCGCCACGCACGAACTTGCTGGCACCGTCCATGGAGCCGAAGAACTCGGCTTCGTCGCCCACTTCGGCGCGGCGGCGCTTGGCTTCGCGCTCGTCGATGAGGCCGGCGTTCAGGTCGGCGTCGATGGCCATCTGCTTGCCGGGCATGGCGTCCAGGGTGAAGCGCGCGCCAACTTCAGCAATGCGCTCGGCGCCCTTGGTCACCACGACAAAGTTGATCACCACCAGGATGGCGAACACGATGATCCCGACCGCGAAGTTGCCGCCGATCAGGAAGTGGCCGAACGACTCGATCACCTTGCCGGCCGCGCCCGTGCCGGTGTGGCCTTCGAGCAGCACCACGCGGGTGGAGGCGATGTTGAGCGACAGACGCAGCAGCGTGGTCAGCAGGATGACCATCGGAAAGGCAGAGAAGTCGAGCGGGCGCACCATGTAAGCGGCGACCATCATGACCATCAGCGCCATCGCGATGTTGAAGGTGAACAGCAGGTCGAGCGCGAACGGCGGCAGTGGCAGCACCATCATGGAGAGAACCATGATGATGAAGACCGGGGCCATCAGGGCCTTGATGGCCGTGGCATGCGGGCCGAGCATGCCTTGAATCTGACGCATCAGGGCGTTCATTCAGCACTCTCCTTGGCGGTAGGCTTGTTGTGCGGGTCGAGTTCGGCCGGCACGTTGAGTTCAGGCAGGTGGCCGGGCATGGCCACCTTGCCGGACATCGCGGCGCGCAGCTGGTACACGTAGGCCAGCACCTGGGCCACGGCTGAAAACAGCGCGGCGGGGATTTCGCGGTCGACTTCGGCGTGGGCGTACAGCGCACGGGCGAGCACCGGGGCCTGCAGCACGGGCACTTGCGCGTCGCGGGCGGTGTCGCGGATCTTCATGGCCATCAGGTCGGCGCCCTTGGCCACGACACGGGGCGCGCCCATGTTGGCCTCGTCGTACTTGAGGGCCACGGCATAGTGGGTCGGGTTCATCACGACCAGGTCGGCACCGGGCACGGCGGCGATCATGCGGCGGTTGGCGACCTCGCGCATGCGGGCGCGGATCTTTCCCTTGACCTCGGAGCTGCCTTCAGCGTCCTTGTGTTCCTGCTTCACTTCCTGGTGGCTCATCTTCAGCTTGTTGGCGTGGAGATGTTTCTGCAGCGGCACGTCGATCATGGCGAACACGGCCATCGCCACCAGCAGCAGCGTGAGCCCGCCGAGGATCACGGTGCCGGCGTGCGACAGGGCGGCCGGCAGCGGCATCGACAGCACACCGCCGAACGACTCGATGTTGTTGCGCAGGTAGAACGCACCGATCACGCCCAGGATCAGGGCCAGCACCGAGGCCTTCAGGGCGTCGATCAGCTGCTGCTTGGAAAAAATGCGTGGGATGCCCGTGATCGGGTTGAACTTGGTCAGGTCGGGGGCCATGGGCTTGAAGGTCCAGACCCAGCCGCCGATGGCGATGTTCGAGCCCAGCGCCACGGCCGCCATCAGAAAGCCCAGGGGCAGCACGACCCAGAGCATCTTGAAGGTGAGGTCGGTCAGGCGTTCGCCCATGAAACCGGTGTTCTGCACCGAGGCTGCGTTGAAACGCAGCGCGCCTGCCAGCATGTTCGACAGCCAGCGCGAGGCCGTGGGCGCCAAGGCCACCAGCACCGCCCCACCCACGGCGACGGCAGCCAGATGGCCCAAGTCTTTCGACCGGGCGATCTGACCGTCTTCGCGGGCCTTGGCCAGTTTCCTGGCTGAGGCGGGTAGTTTTTTGTCTTGGTCGGCCATGATGGGGGGGGTGGGAACAGCTTCCTCGATTGTTGAGGCTGAGCCCCAAAACTTGAGCCGGATAAACAGGGTGAAGCCCTGGCTATTCGGACCTGCACACCCCCCGAAATCCCTGGCCCGAAGCGCTTCGTGACGGAATCGACGGATCGCTTCTGCCGCCGCCCGCGGCATGGTCGCAACCCCGTGCCAGGCCCCGGGCTCCGAACTCCCTGTTCAGCTGCTGCGGTGCACAATCTGGATCCAAGGAGGTTTTTGCAATGACCGTGAGCTCCATGCATCGGCAAGTTTTTCTACTCGCCGCCGCGCAAGCCCTGTTCCAGACCATCTCGGTCGCCGTGCTGACGGTGGGCGGTCTGGCGGGCGGCCAGGTCTCGGCCCGTCCGGAATGGGCGACGATGCCGATTGCCGCCGTGTTCCTGGGCACCGCGCTGATGACCTTCCCGGCGTCGATCTGGATGGCCCGGGTCGGCCGACGCGCTGGCTTCGTGACCGGGGCCCTGCTCGGCGCACTCGGTGGTGTGCTGGCCGCAGCGGGCTTGCATGCAGGCTCGCTGGTGCTGCTGTGCGCGGGCACCTTCTTGTTCGGCGCCCACCAGGCGTTCGCGCAGTTCTACCGGTTTGCGGCTGGCGAGGTGGCCGACGACGCCTTCCGTCCCCGCGCCATCTCGCTGGTGATGAGCGGCGGCATCGTGGCCGCGCTGGCCGGGCCGCTGCTCGGGCGATGGGGCGGGCCGCTGCTGGCCACGCCGTATGCGGGCTCCTTTGTGCTGCTGGCGCTGGTGGCGGCCACGGGTGCGGCCGTGCTGATGGGCTTGCGCATGCCGCCCGCGCCAGTGGCTGCGGCGGGCACCACCGTGCCGGGGCGCCCGTGGCGCGCCATCGTGTCGCAGCCAGCCTACCTGGTGGCCCTGTTCGGTGCGGCCACAGGCTTCGGGGTGATGATTCTTGCCATGACGGCCACGCCGCTGGCCATGGTGCACCACCACCACGACCTGGGTGACACAGCCACCGTGATCCAGCTGCACGTGCTCGGCATGTTCGTGCCGTCGTTTTTCACCGGGTCCCTGATTGCCCGCTTCGGCGTGCTGCGCATCATGTTCACCGGCGTGCTGCTGCTGGCCGCGCACGTGCTGACGACCCTCACCGGCACGGGCTTCAACTCGTTCGCGAGTGCGCTCGTGCTGCTGGGCGTGGGCTGGAACTTCCTCTACATCGGCGGCACGACCTTGCTCACCACGACCTACACGTCGGCAGAGAAAGGGCGGGCTCAGGCCACGAACGACATGACGGTCTTTGCGGTGGGGCTGGCCTGTTCGTTCAGTGCGGCAGCGTTGTTGCAGCGGTTCGGGTGGGCGCAGCTGAACCTGATCCTGCTGCCCTGGCTGGCCATCGCCGCAGCGGCCTTGCTCTGGTTCGGCCGCACGCAACGCCGCACGGCCCGGCTGGCAACGGCCGGCTGACACGCTCCAGGTGGGCTAAAGTTCGCCCTCGCCAGCGCGGCCCTTGCCGCGCGGCCGACTCACTGAAAGAAGCAGACGATGGCCATCCAATGGTTCCCGGGCCACATGAATTCCACGCGCAAGGCGATCATCGACCGCGTGAAGGCGGGGGTTGATGTGGTCATCGAGTTGCTCGATGCGCGCCTGCCGGGCTCGAGCGCCAACCCCTTGCTGGCCTCGCTCACGCAGGGCAAGCCCGCGCTCAAGCTGCTGAACAAACAAGACCTGGCCGACCCCGAGCGCACCGAGCTCTGGCTCGCGCACTACAACGCCCTGCCCGCCACCAAGGCCATCGGGCTCGATGCGAGCATCACCGCGCCCGCACAGCGCCTCATCAACGCCTGCCGTGAACTCGCGCCGCTGCGTGGTGGCATGGCCAAGCCGGTGCGGGTGCTCATCTGCGGCATCCCGAACGTGGGCAAGTCCACCCTCATCAACACCCTGATGGGCCGAAAGGCCACGAAGACCGGCGACGAGCCCGGCATCACCAAGGTCGAGCAGCGCCTCACACTGGCCAACGACTTCTACCTGTTCGACACCCCCGGCATGCTGTGGCCGAAAATCGTGGTCGAGCAAAGCGGCTACAACCTCGCAGCCAGCGGCGGCATCGGCCGCAACGCCTACAACGAAGAAGAAGTCGCGACCGAGCTCATCGGCTACCTGCGCGGACCCTACGCCGGCCTGCTCGAAGAGCGCTACAAGCTGACCGACACCGCCGCCCTGCCCGACGAAGAGCTGCTGGCCGCCATCGGCCGCAAACGCGGTGCGGTGCTGAGCGGCGGGCGCATCAACCTGACCAAGGCGGCCGAGGCCGTGATGCACGACTTCCGCGCCGGCACGCTGGGGCGCATCACGCTCGAGACACCAGTCGAGTACGCTGGCTGGGTTGCTGCCGGTCTCGCTGCCGAGGCCGCCAAGCGCAAGGCCAAAGAGAAAGACAAAAAGAAGCCGTCGCGGCAACAGCCGGTGGATGAAGACGGCGAAGAGCCCAACGACTGAGGGGTGAGTGCGTTGGTGCCTCGCCATGCGCCACGCCCGGTGAAGCCTCAAAGAGCACCTCAAATTCCCCGCCGATGCAAGGACGTGGCCTTCGCCAAAGGTGTTAGGGTGTGATCGAACGGTTGTCATGTCCCGCCGGCGCCTCCGCACCGGGAATCACACGAGGAAGGCCATCCATGCAGATCCAGGTTCACACCGATGCCCACATCGAGAACAGCGACGCGTTCACCCTCTGGGTCAACACCGAACTGACCGACAAGCTGGCCCGCTTCCGTGACCACATCACGCGCATCGAGGTCCACTTCGCCGACAACAATGCAGAGAAGTCCGGCCCGCAAGACAAGCGCTGCCTGCTCGAAGCGCGCCTCGCCGGCCACGAGCCGGTGGCCGTGAGCCACCA
>JBEGTX010000254.1:0-9596 GCA_041179165.1 Pseudomonadota bacterium
AGGGGCGACGCTCACAGGACGCTGTACTTTTGGTGACTTTTGGGACCAGCCAAAAGTTACTCGCCTGCCGGGGCGAATACCCGGCGCGGCGGAGGCGTGAACAAACCGGTTTGCGTTCAGCCCCAAAGAACCGACGACGGTGCATCGAAGCACAAGCAGCTGCACATCGGACCTGTGGGCCCCGTCCTGCGACGGGGTGACCGAGGTTTGTGTGCGTTCAAGTGCCAACGCAGCCAAAAGTTACTCGCCTGCCGGGGCGAATACCCAGCGCGGCAGTGCCATGCACAAACCGGTTTGCGTTCAGCCCAAACGAACCGACGAATGAGCGTCGAAGCACAAGCAGCTGCACATCGGACCTGTGGGCCCCGTCCTGCGACGGGGTGACCGAGTGGTGGGTGCGTACGGCGCACAAGAACCGACGACGGTGCGTCGAAGCACAAGCAGCTCCCCATCGGACCTGTGGACCCCGTCCTGCGACGGGGCGACCGAGCGTTGGGTGCGAAACAGGCCCAAGCTCAAGCCGCAGAGCGCCCCTCCCCGGCACTGAGCGCAGCCACCACATCCGACTGCGTCAAGATCCCCACCAACCGCTCCCCCTCACCGATGATGGGAATGTGGTGGTGCCCCGTGCTGCCGAACAGCGGCACCATCTCCATCAGGCTGCGGTGTTCACTCGCCACACGCACGCGCCGCGTCATGATCTGGCCCACGACCTCGGGCTTGTCGGAGTGCGTCTTGCCGCTGCGACGAATGAGGTCGCGCAATTTCACGTCGAAGCCTTCATGCAGGTCAAGCTCGGCGGCCCGCATGAAATCGGCCATCGTGAGGATGCCCACGATGCGGTAGACGCGGTCCACCACCGGCAAGGCCTTGATCTTGCGCTCGCGCAGCAAGGCCCACGCGTCTTCAAGCGAAGTGCCGAACTCCACCGTCACCACCTCGCGCGACATGATGTCGCTGCACCGCACCTCGGCCAGCTTGCGTTGCACGCCCATGGCCAGCGTCTGCTGGATGAGGGCCTCGAGGTCGTCGCGGCTGATGTCGAGCACCTGGTTGTAGCGGGCCAGCACGGCATCGAGGTCGGCCTCGGTGGCCCCCTGCTTCGCGCCGGGCTCCGACTTGACGGTTGCCAGCTGGGCATGCGGGTAGCGCCGACCTGAGGCGTTGTTGAACACGATGCCCGCACTCACCAGCAGCACCGAATTGAGCAGCATTGGCACCAGCGCGAAACGCGGATCGGACATGGACGTCAGCACCATCAGCAGCGCCGATGCGCCGCCCGGCGGATGCAGCGAGCGCGTGATGAACATCACCCCGATGGCACCCCCTACCGCGAGCGCCGCGGCCGCTTCGGAGTGCCCGAGTACATTCACGCAGGCGATGCCCACCAGCGCCGACAGCGTGTTGCCCACGATCAAGGCCCAAGGCTGGGCCATGGGGCTCGCAGGGACGGCGAACACGAGCACCGCACTGGCCCCCATCGGCGCCACCAGCCAGGGCCAGGCGCGGGCCGCCTCGCCCCCCACGAAGTGGCACACGAGGCCGGTGATCAGGATGCCGATCGCCGCACCCAGCACGGCGCGCAGCCGTTCACCGGCATCGACCCTCACCGGTGCAGGCCATAACGCGCGCAGCCAGGGCATGAGAACACGGCTAAAACGCAGCGCAGCAGGCGAAGACGTGGAAGGAGTCGTCATGGGAACGGGCGAGGTCGACGGGACCTGCATCTAAGGGCGATCGCCATGGCCTGTCGGCCTACGGCCGACGGCCGATGAGGAGTGGCTCCCGGGTCACCAGGAGCCACGGCCCGTGTGCATTGCACTTGCAGGCGTGACCTGCAAGTTCCCCAACGCCGGCGGAGTCGCCCTGCCCGCTTTCAGCGGTGCTTGTGGCGTTGAGTGTAGAAATTCGAGGGATGCACTGTGCGCGCGTATTTGCCAACAAGGTCACGGTCTGGCGCCAAACAGAGCTGCACCGATCAGCCGTGCAGCCTGGCCGCCGCCGGGCGGCTTGCCCCAGACGGACGCGGGATCAGCGTCCGCGCAGGTTGTCGCGCTTGGGGGCCTTGGTACCACCACCCGCCTTCACGCGCTGCGCCCACAGCTTGTAGGCCGTGGGCGTCAGTTCGCGTTTCAGCAATTGCACCAACTGGCCCTCGGACAGCCCGTGGCTGTACAGCACCGCGGTGAGCGGATCGGGGGCTTTCCAAGCGGTATCGAGGATGAGGGCGATGTCCGCTGGCGAGAGTCGGGGGATGGGTTTGGCCATGAAAAATGAAACAATGCCCGCTGCTGTGCTGGGAGGCCCGCAGTGGTCGGGCACATTTTAGAAACCACTCTTTGGCTGAACCCTGATGAAGATTCAACGACGATCGATTGTCGCGCTGTTTGCCGTGGGCGCGGTGCTCCCGCTGTCTGGCTGTTTCAATAAAAAAATCGACTTCTCGGTCGACAACCCGACCGATGCGGTGCTGAGCGTGCGCATCGACGACACCGCCTACGACATCAAGCCCCACACGGCACAGGACGTGTCGCTGCCCGCAGGGCGCCACACCATCGATTCACCTGCCATCGGCAAGCTCAATTTCATTGTCTACGCCGGCAGCAAGGGCGGGCTCATCAACCCGAGCCTGAACCCCTACGTGAAGGTGAGCGAGATCTACGCCGTGAACGACGCGGCTGCCAAGAGCTTCCGCCCGGGGACTGCCGTCGTGCACCTCGACGGCGTGCCGTTTCCGGGCCCTTACAGCCTCATCGAAGGCCTGTTCATCGATACCGACTGGCGCTACGGCGTGCACGAGGACTTTCCTGAGAGCATCCGGGGAAGCGCCACCATGAACGGCAACATCGCCACCAAGCTCTTCGCGAAACGTGCATTCATCGCGTACTTCGAGACCACGCAGGAACTGTCGGGCCACTACGCCAGGTACCGCAGCCCCATGCCCACGCAGCCCCCGGCACGGCCCACCGCCGAGGTCGTCCCGCTGCCGGTGTTCGCAGACCCCGCCGTCGAGAATGCGTCTGCCAAACTGAAGGCGCTCTACGCCGCTTACGTGAAGACCGACAAGCCCGATGAACAAGAGGCTTTGCGAAAGCAGTACCACCAGCTCACGATGGACTTCGTGAAGGTCCAGGCCGAGCGCGGCGGCAAAGCGCCGCGCGAGGAAAACGAGAAGTACAACACCATGGTCCACCTTGTGGGCCACGCGCTGGGCACGTCGGCACGCGTCGTGCCTTGATGGGCATGGCCCCACGCCCAGCCCACGGGGTGGGCTGACTCACCCGCGTTGGAACCCACGCGATGGCGAGCACGCTGTGGACGCAACCCACATCCACCTCACCCCGCGTGAATGCCACGACGGGGTGAGCCATCTCCATGCCGCCAGCGCCTAGCTGTTCTGCACAGCCCCCAGCGGCTTGAACAGCTCGTCGAAATCCTGCGCGTTGAGTGCGGCATCACTCGCCACACCCGACAGCAGCATGTCGGCCAAGCCGGCCTTGCGGGCTTGCAGCTCCACCATCTTGTCTTCGACCGTGCCGCTGGCCAGCAGCTTGTAGACGAACACGGGCTTGTCCTGGCCGATGCGGTAGGCGCGATCGATGGCCTGCTGCTCCACGGCGGGGTTCCACCATGGGTCGTACAGGATGACCGTGTCGGCCGCCGTGAGGTTGAGGCCCACGCCACCGGCCTTCAGGCTGATCAGGAAGAGCGGCATGTCGCCGGTCTGGAACTGCTCGACCATCTCGGCGCGGTTCTTGGTTTCACCAGTGAGCTTGAGGTACGGCAGCTTGAGCTTGACGACCTCGGCCTCGATGAGCGACAGCATTTCGGTGAACTGCGAGAACAGCAGAATGCGCCGGCCGTCTTCGACCAGCGTGGGCAGCAGGTCGAGCAGAAGCTCCATCTTGGCCGAGGGCACGCTCTTGGTGGCAGCGCCTTCGCCGGCCTTCAGCAGGCGCGGGTCGCAGCAGACCTGGCGCAGCTTGAGCAAGGCGTCGAGCACCATGATCTGGCTGCGTGCCAGACCTTGTTTCTCGATGGCCTCGCGCAGCTTGCTGTCCATCGTGGCGCGCACGGTCTCGTACAGGTCGGCCTGGGCGCCGCTGAGTTGCACACGCAGGTGGCTCTCGGTCTTGGCGGGCAGCTCGCGCGCCACCTGTTGCTTGGTGCGGCGCAGGATGAATGGGCGCACCCGGCGCGCCAAGTGCTCGGCCAAGGCAGCCTCGTGGCGCTTCTCGATGGGGTTGCGGTAGTGCTCGCGGAATTCTTTCTCGTTGCCGAGCAGGCCCGGGCAGACGAAGTCGATCAGGCTCCACAACTCGCCCATGTGGTTCTCGAGCGGCGTGCCGCTCAGGCACAGGCGATGCCGCGCGTGCAGGCCCTTGACCGACAGCGCGGCCTGGCTGCGCGCGTTCTTGATGCGCTGCGCTTCGTCGAGCATCAGGTAGTGCCACTCCTGCGCGGCCAGCGTCTCGATGTCGCGCACGGCCAGCGGATAGCTGGTGATCACGAGATGACACTTCGGAATGCGCGAGAAGTGCTGCATGCGCTGCGGGCCATGCAGCACCACAAGCTTCAGGTCGGGCGCGAAGCGCTGGGCCTCGGCGTGCCAGTTGCCGATCAGGCTGGTGGGCACGACCACGAGGCTCGGGCGGTCGAGCCGGCCGGCGTCGAGCTCACCCTGCAGCAGCGTGAGGGCCTGCAGCGTCTTGCCCAGGCCCATGTCATCGGCCAGCACACCGCCCAGGCCGGCGCGGCGGAGAAAGTCCATCCAGGCGAGGCCGTCGAGCTGGTAGTGGCGCAAGGTGGCTTGCACGCGCGGCGAAGGCGCCACAGGCGGCAGACCTTCACCGGTGCGCAGCGAACGCACCTGTTCGATCAGGGCCGTGAAGCTTGGTGGCGCGGTGACTTTGGCATCGACCGAGAGGTCGTCCATGGCGCCGAGGTCGTAGCGCGACAGGCGCAGCGGGGCGTCGCGCCCGTTGGCCTCGAACACCGTGCGCAGCCAGTCCATCAGCGGGGCCACACGCTTGACCGGCACGCGCAGCAGGCGCTGGCGCGCCGGGCGGCCCGGCAGCACCGGCTCGTTGCTCGGCCATGGCACCAGCACGTCGCCATCGGGCTCGCGCAGTGCGGCGTCGAGCTTGAGCCAGCCGGTCTGCACCAGACCGACCAACAGCGGGACCAGGTTGACCGGCTCGCCTTCGACACTCACCTGCAGCCCGAGGCTGAACCAGTTGCCGTCAGGCGCCTCTTGCACCTCGACCGACCAGTCGTCGGCGCTGTGCATCTCGTACGGGAAATCATCGGCCAGCTCGATGGCCCAGCCGCGCGCCTGCAGTTCGGGCAACTGATTGGCCAGCAGCACCGGCCATTGGTCGCGCAATTGCGGCACCAGCACCAGCGGCTGGCCTTCGAGCGCATGTGGCGTGGTGGTGGCGCTGCGGGCCGCAGCCAGCTTGGTCAGCCGGTTGTGGGCGAGGCCCGCGGCGAGGCTCCAGGGGCGGAACCCCAGGTTGGTGAACAGTTCGAGCAGCGCAGCGGCTTCTTGTTTGCCCTGGCGCTGAAAACGGATGGTGCTGCGCTGACCGGGGTTTTCAGGGTCGGCGCGCTCCAGCAGCGTCTGCTCGGCGGTGCCGGCCGGGAAATGGAATTCGAACGGCGCACCGGTCTCGGGGATGTAGCGCAGGAAAAACTGCGCCGACGCCTGTCGAAGCGTGGTGTTGCGCGACGTGGCCGAACCGTAGCGGTGATGCAACAGGGCCTCGGAGGCCACGTCCACACAGGTGCTCAAGCGAAGCACCGGCACCAAGGTCAGGCTGCCAAGGTTCTCGACCGGGCGCTCCACCACGGGCCGGGCGGCCACAGCGGGCGCCGAGCCGCCCAGCGAACGCACGGGCGCAGCCCCTTGCGGGTTCTTGCGGCGGCGGATTTCCTGGGCCTCGAAGGCCATCAAGGCGGCGGCCACGTGCTGGCAGTTCAGCCCGACCGAGCAGGTGCAGTAGCCCTGCACGCGCAGGCCGAGGCGGTCGATGGGCAGCTCGGTGCGCTGCTCGAAGGCGCTCAGGCCGCCGCCCTGCATGCGCGTGAGCAGGGTCTGGCCGTGGATGTGCAGGGACAGCAGCGACTGCTCGGGGTTCATCGCCATCGCGCGGGACAGCGTCACACGATCGAACTGCTGACCGAAATCGAAGTCGGGGGGAATGGAAAATTCTGTCATGGGAAAAATTTGGGGCAACCCTCAATTGTCGTTCAGGAGTGAGATGCTTGGCACCATGAATCGACGAGATCTTGTTTTTTCTGTGCTTCCCCTGGGATGGCCGGCTTGGGCGGATGCCAAAAACAGCCTGCCAGGCGACGGGCGGGCCATCCGCTTGCCAAGCGATTTCGGAGCTCACCCCAACCAGCGGATCGAGTGGTGGTACCTGACCGGGAGCATTGAGGCCGAAGGAAAAATCTTTGGTTTTCAGGTGACGTTCTTCCGCTGCCGCACGCCGGTGGCAGACACCCACCCCAGCCGCTTCGCCGCCCGGCAACTGGTGTTCGCTCACGCGGCCCTGAGTGACGTGAGCGCGGGGCGGCAGCGCCACGACCAGCGTGTGGCGCGCGCCGGCTTCGGTGTGGCCACCACAGCCGAAGGGGAAACCGGCGTTCACCTGCGCGACTGGCGGCTCCGGCGCAGCGGCCCGGTGCAGGCCAGCCAGTACACCGCGAAGGTGCTGAGCCCGAACGCCGGCTTCAACCTGGACCTGGCATTGACCGCCACGCAGCCGCCGCTGCTCCAGGGCGTGAACGGCCTCTCGCTCAAGGCCCCACAGGGCGCGGCCAGCAGCCTGTACTACAGCGAACCGCAGATGGAGGTGAGAGGCACGCTCACGCTCGACGGACGGCCGCTCACCGTCACGGGCCGCGCCTGGCTCGACCACGAATGGGCCGACAGCCTGCTCGCACCCGGCGTGGTGGGCTGGGACTGGATCGGCATGAACCTCGCCGACGGCAGCGCCCTCACCGCCTTTCAGGTGCGGCGGGCCGATGGCAGCGCGCTGTATGCCGGAGGCAGCTTTCGCCACGCCAGAAGCAGCGTGCGCAGCTTCGCGCCCAGCGAGGTGCAGTTCATCCCAGGAAGGCGTTGGACCAGCCCGGCATCAGGCGCCCACTATCCCGTGGCCTGGCAGGTCATCACGCCCGCCGGCCGATTCACCGTGCGTCCCCTGATGGACGCGCAGGAACTAGACAGCCGTCAGAGCACAGGCGCGTTCTATTGGGAAGGCCTGAGCGATTTGCTCGATGCCGAAGGCCGTGCCGTCGGCCGCGGGTACCTGGAGATGACGGGGTACGCCGCCGCCCTGATCCTGTAAATCGGACGCGTGAGGATGAGAACAAAGCCGCAGGAACCCCGTTTTTGCGGCATTTGAACTGGACAAGCCCCGCTATTCAGTGCCTCTCGCTGAGGCGGGCGAAGGACAATTGCAACAGCTTGCCCTTTGTCTTTTGAAACACCGTCCGTCCGTCGTCATGTTCAGCCTTGTCCGTCCCCGCCAGTGGTCGCTTCGCACGCAAGCGCGGGTGCCGATGTGCCTGTTTGTCTTGCTGGCGTCGCTCACTCTTGGCGAGCTGATCGCGCGCAAGAGCGTCGAGCAGGCCCGTGTGGATGCCGGCAGCCAGCTGCTGCAAACTGCGCGGCACATGGCCGACCAGCTGTCCAACGAAATGGCCGCACGTGCCCGCGACGTCCTGCTGCTGTCGCAGCTCGATGTGCTGCGCGACGTGACTGACCCCGGCCTCGCCCGAGCCGCCCTTGAAAAACTCCAGTCCCGCATGACCACCCTCGCGTGGATCGGCATGACCGACACGCAAGGCACCGTGATCGCCTCCACGGGCGACATCCTGAAGGGCGTGTCGATCGCCCCACGTCCGGTGTTCCAGAACAGCCAGAGCAAGCTGTGGACGGGCGATGTGCACACCGCCGTCATGCTCGCCAAGCTCGTGCCCGACCCTACGGGCGAGCCCATCAAGTTCGTCGACGTGGCAGGCCCCGTGATGGGCGCTGACGGCAAGTTCCGCGGTGTGCTGGCCTTGCACCTGAGCTGGAAGTGGGCCGATCAGCTGCGCGATTCGGTCATTCGCCCGCGCCATGCCGCCGACAAGCTGGAGCTGATGATCGTGGCAGCCGACGGCAGCATGCTGCTGGCACCCAAAGGCGCTGCGGCCTCGCTCAATCTGCCGGCGGCGCGACTGCCGTTTCTCGAACAGAGTTACGCGGTCGAACGCTGGAGCGACGGCCGCGAGGTGCTGACCAGCGTGGCCGAGAGCCGCCCCACCGGCGACTTCGCCGGCTTCGGCTGGCGCGTGGTCGTGCGCGATCTGAACGCCGCCGACGCCATGAACATCCACCTGGCCCGTCGCGATGCCATGGCCTGGACGCTTGGCATCGGGCTGTTGTTCGCCCTGGCCGGCTGGTGGTTCATCGGGCTGCTGGTGGCACCGGTGGAACGGCTGGCCGACACCTTGCTCACGAGCGACCCTCGCCGGCTCCGGATCGGCATTCGCCCCCGCCGCAACAACGTGAGGCAGATCGCCCAGGCCGTGGCGCACCTGCAAGACACGCTCAAGAACCAAGACGAGTCCGTGCAGGCGCTGGTGGAACAAGCCCATCGCGACGCGCTCACCGGCCTGTGGAACCGGGCCTTCCTGAACGAGTTCTCCGAGCAGTTGCCCCAGCATGAGCGGCTGAAGAACATGGAGCTCGGCGTGCTCTGCCTGGACCTCGACGGCTTCAAACCCATCAACGACCGATGCGGGCACGACGCGGGCGACCAGGTGCTGGTGCAGGTCGGCAAACGCCTGCGCCAGATTGCGCGCGAAGAGGACATGGTGTTCCGCCTCGGCGGCGACGAGTTCCTGATCCTGATGAACTGCCCGCGGGGTGAAGGGCCCGCCCTCTGCCGCACGATGGCGACGAGAATCCTGGCCGACATCCAGCGGCCCATGACCTACCGCACGCTGAGCAACCTGCGTGTGGGATGCAGCATCGGCGGTGCCGTGTGGACACCTGAAGGCGCTCCGCTGTCCGACGTGATTTGCCACGCCGACGAAGCGCTCTGCGCCGCCAAGCATGGCGGCCGCGGGGTGTTCAGGCACTTTGCCAACGCCAACTCCACGGTCGCGGCCACGCTGAACTGATGGGCCGGCCGGCTGCACCAGCAGCCCGCCTGCCCACTCACCGAACGCTCAGTGAGCGCCGCCCCCCATGCCCGCTGAACTGGCGCAGCCGCCAAGGGCCAGCAGCGTGGACGCCAGCGTGGCGACCAGCGGACCCCAGACAAGCAGGGCTGCGGCGCGTGGCGCGTGAGAACCGGTCGACCCAGCGGCGTTCGAAACAGCTCCCGTCGATGCAGCACCGGCAGAGAAAGCAGAGGTAGAGAAGGTGGTGTCCATGGTCCAAAATCCGGAACAAAATTGCTTTGGCTTTAATAGCCTAGGAGCCTGTCGGACTTGGAAAGCGTCGGCTGCAAATCGACCGCAGCGGTCCATTTTTCACCGTCTTTTTGTCCCATAGCGGGGCTATGGGCCTGCAAATCCGGCAAAAACTGTCC
>JBEGTX010000255.1:0-21464 GCA_041179165.1 Pseudomonadota bacterium
TTCATCGTGCTGGCGGCCACGCTGTCGGCGGTGGGCACGGTGCCCGTCGCCGGCCTGGCGCTCATCCTCGGCATCGACCGCTTCATGTCGGAAGCCCGCGCGCTGACCAACCTCGTCGGCAACGGCGTGGCCACGCTCGTCGTGGGCCACTGGACCGGCGATGTCGACAAGGCCGTTCTGCATGCCCGGCTCAACGGTGAAACTGCGGCCGAGGCCGATGAACCCGAGGCGGTGGCCGACCGGGTGGACACCCACCTCGCGCTCAAGGCCTGACCGGACCCTGAAGGTACACGCGCCCGTCGTCGCTCAGCACCACCAGCGCACGCAGCGACAGCGGCTGTCCGTTGGACACCGTGCTCGGGGGCGCGCTGATGCCGGGCGGCAGCGGCCCCGTGACGTAGACACACTGCGTGTCATCGACCAACATCCAGTCGGAGCGGTTGCGCGGCGGGGGACCGGCGCAGCGCCCACTCCAGCCCGCAAAACGACCGTTCACCGTGACGACCCGCCCCCGCAGGCTGGCCCGCTGTTCCACCAGTTCCGACAGTGTGACCAGGTGCATCGACTGGATCACGGCCGAGGCCGGCGCCGCTTGGTGGGGAGAACTGACCTGCGCCGGCGACTCGGCGACAGGGCCCGATGCGCCCTGCCCCACACACGCCCCCAAAGCCAGCAGCACCGCAGTGGACACCACCGCCATCGCCACCGACACCTGCCGGTGCATTGCAGCGCGGGTCATTTCTGCACTGGCGCGCGGAGCGCCTTCGAACGATGCTTCATCTCGGGCGACACCACCTTCGACGTGGCGGACAGCGCGCGGCTCGTGCGCTGCACGTAAAGCCAATCCGCGTAGTTGTTGGTGCTGATGGCAGCGATGAACTGATTGAATGGATCGACCGGCACGTCGAGCGCCGGTGTGGCCGCCATGCGCCGCGTGGCCACCACCACCGGTGCGGCATCGCCATCGGTCGGGTCGTAGCGGTACACCGTGACCGTGGTGGCACCGCAATTCGTCTTGCCGGCGTGGCAGCCCACGTGGCGCACGAACACGTCGTAGCCGCCTTCCTCGAGTTCGTTGTTGCCGGTGTAGGTCTCGATGGGTTCGCCGGAGTCGTACGAATCGGCAGACGAGAACGAATTGACCGAGGTCGTGCCCCAGGCCGGGCCGGCCCAGGTGCCTTGTGGCTCGTTCACATAGAGGTCGAGGTCGACGTCGGGGTTGTCCCAGCCGATGCCGTAGGCAAAAGCACCTGAGCCGTTGGTCGGGCTGGTGCCGCTGGAGCCGGTGACCAGCGTGACCGCAAAGTCGTTCCAGGTCTTGCCGGCGCCCACGGCCTGGCTGCTGGCCAGCGCCGTGCGGTAGGCGTTGAGTTCCTCCGTGGTCGTGGTCGTCTTGCCGGGGATGTAGATCGCCAAGCCGTTGGACGCCGCGATGGGCAACTGGCCCGCAACGACCAGCACCTTGTTGGACAACACCGTGGCCCGCGCGGCAGCGGCGAGTTCAGTCATCTTGGTGCGCAAGGCCGGCACGCTGGAACGCGTGGCGAGGTCGGTGGCAAAGCCGACGAGATCACGGTGGTTGGGGTAGGTGTAAGACACCGCCACATCACGCGACGCTTCGATGTTGAGCCGGTCGCTGGTCAGGCTGGTGAGCAGCAGCGCTGCCGACTCGCGCACCTTCAGGTCAAGCGCATCCACCTGGGTGAGGTCGATGGCCGACAACTGCACGCTGTCGCGGTTGCGAGCGCGGTAGAAGGCATCGTATTCAGCGACGATGGCCCGGCCGAGCGCCACAGCATCCTGGGTGGGGCTGTCGATCAAGCGGTTGATGATCTTGTCGTACGGGTTGCCCAGGCCGGGAATCGACTCTTCGGAGCCCACCAGCACTTTGGCCGCGTGGCGCAATTCGAAGGCCACCTCGTACATCGCCATCAGGCAAGCGTCGAAGTTGAGCAGGTCCACCCCGCCAGCGTCCTGCAGCGCCCAGGCGATGTCCTTGACGCTCATGATCCCTTCCGAGACCGACACGTCTTGCAGCGCGCCCCGGGCCAGCTTGTTGGCGCGCCAGCCTCCGCCGTGCGACCACAGCACCACGGCATAGTGATCGGCGGGATAGGTCTGTTTGCCCCACCTGATGAACTCTGCCAGGCTGGCCTTGTCGGCCATGTTCACGTTGCGCCCCATGCTCGTGAGCTGGCTGCTGCCGCCGCCGATCGTGCCGCGCAGCGTGGTGGGGCTGGCTCCGCTGGTGTACTTGGCGCTCTGGTCGACTTGCACGACCACCCGCACATTGCTGCTGCTCCGGGCGGCTTTCATCTGCTCGATGTTGATGTCGGCCATCTCGCTCAGCGTGTTGTCGGCCGCCATGTAGACCAGGTAGGTCCATTTGGCCTGCGCGCCGCCGTTGCCGCCGTTGCCGCCATTGCTGCCGGGGCCGTTGTTGACGGTGGCCGAGTCAGAGCCTCCCCCGCCGCCGCAGGCACTCAGCAGCACCGCAGTGCACAGTGCGGCAAAGCCTGAAACGAGCGCTCGCGCTCGAAAGAAGCCGGGACGGTCCGGCATCCAAAACCTGTTCATCGAGAGAGTCCTTCCTGTGGGGTGTGATTTTTTTCACAGATTCTGCCTTCCGGGTTTCCCCGCGCCCTCCCCCTCCAGCGGGGGGTATCCGTGTAAAAAAATGCAGCCGGTGTCACCAACGTGACGCCCGAGAAAGATGCGGCGCGCGCCAACTTGTTTCCACGCCCGAAGCCCCCAAGTGAACCCCATGACCCCTTTCTCAGTTCTCGACCTCTCGCCGGTCACTCAAGGCAGTTCCGCCGCCCAATCCTTTCGCAACACCCTCGATCTCGCGCAGCATGCCGAGCGCTGGGGCTATGGGCGGTACTGGCTGGCCGAACACCACGGCATGCCGGGCATTGCGAGTGCGGCCACGGCGGTACTGATCGGACACGTGGCGGGCGGGACGTCCACCATCCGGGTCGGTGCAGGCGGCATCATGTTGCCCAACCATTCCCCGCTGCTCATTGCCGAGCAGTTCGGCACGCTGGAATCCCTGTACCCGGGCCGCATCGACCTCGGGCTCGGTCGGGCGCCAGGTTCCGACCAGTCCACAGCGCGCGCCATTCGGCGCAACCTCACATCCACCTCCGACGATTTCCCGCAGGAGGTCGTGTCGCTGATGGACTACCTGTCCGACGACCCTCGCCAGCCGGTGCTCGCCGTGCCGGGCAAGGGCCTCAAGGTGCCGATCTGGATCCTGGGCTCGAGCCTTTTCGGCGCGCAACTGGCCGCCGCGCTCGGGCTGCCCTATGCGTTTGCATCGCACTTCGCGCCGTCGCAGATGATGGACGCCATCGCGCTCTACCGCGCCCAGTTCCGCCCTTCCGCCCAACTTGCCAAGCCCCATGTGATGCTGGGCTTCAATGTCTTTGCGGCCGACACCGATGAAGAAGCGCAGTTCCTGTCGACCTCGGTGCAGCAGGCCTTCGTGAACCTGCGCAGCGGGCGGCCCTCGCAGTTGCGCCCACCCATGGCAGGCTATGCCGACACCCTCGGCCCTGCCGAGCAGGCGCTGCTCGGTCAGGTGCTTTCTTGCGCGGTGGCCGGGTCGCCGACCACGGTGCGCGACGGTCTGCGTTCATTCATCGAACGCACCGGTGCCGATGAGTTGATGATCACGTCGCAGATCTTCGACCACCAGGCCCGTCTGCGTTCCTACGAAATCGCGGCCGAGGTGCGTGCGTCGCTGTGAGGCCCTGCGCAACCGCTTTCTCATGAGAGGATGATCGGAGCCTCACTTCCGACACTTTGGCCCTGCCCATGAGCCCCACCCGCGCGCCCCGTTCCGCCGAACAGCAGATTGCCCGCTACTTGCGGCTGTCGGTGATCGTGGCGGTGGTGACCATCGCCCTCAAGACGCTGGCGTGGCGGCTCACCGGCTCGGTGAGCCTGCTCTCCGATGCGATGGAGGGCTTCGTGAATCTGGCTGGCGCGAGTTTCGCGCTCGCGATGGTGTGGCTTGCACGCCAACCACCCGACAAGGAGCATCCCTCGGGCCACCACAAGGCGGAGTACTTTTCAGGGGGCTTCGAGGGCCTGCTCATCTTGCTGGCGTCCTTGCTCATCATCGCCGCGGCGGCCCAGCGACTGCTGGCGCCCCAACCGCTGGAGACGCTCGGCTGGGGCCTGCTGCTCACCGTGATCGGCTCGGCCTTGAACGCAGGGCTCGGCGTGGCCATGCTTCGCAAGGCGCGCGAGCTCCGATCGGTGGCGCTCGAGGCCGATGGCCGCCATCTGCTCACCGATGTATGGACCTCTGTCGGCGTGATCGTCGGCCTCGCTGCAGCGGGCCTCACCGGCTGGATGTGGCTCGACCCGCTGATCGCCATCGCCGTGGCGCTGCACATTGCGAGCGAAGGCCTCAAGCTGCTTCATCGCGCGGCGAACGGCCTGATGGACCGTGCGGTGGCCGACCCCGTGCGGGCCGACATCGACCTCGTGCTGGCGCGCTTCGCCAACCCGGCCGTGCGATTCGACCACGTCATCACGCGAGACGCCGGCCGGCGCCTCTTCCTCAACCTGCACCTGCACCTGCCGCCCGATTGGACACTCGCCCGTGCCGATGAACTGCGGCGCGAGGTCGAGCAGGCGCTGGCGACACAATTGCCCGAGCTGAGCGTGGGCATCGAGGTGCTGCCGCTGGGCGTGGAGCCTCTCGCACAACGCATGACGTGAACCTGGCGATGCGTCCGCCCTCGATGTCAGCAGGCATCGCAGGTAACGCGCTTCCGGTGGGCCTGTAGGACGTTGCCGGATTCGCAGGCCGACGTCTTGCCAGCACGGCCCCGACTGGCGCACAGTGGCCCTTCATCGCCCACATGCCGTGGGCGTGTTGCGTTCCGAGGAGGCGTCATGGCCCGCATCATCTGGAAAGGAGCGATCAGTTTCGGTCTGGTTCACGTGCCCGTGGCGCTGTATCCCGCATCCACCGAAACCGGCATCGATTTCGATTGGCTCGACAAGCGTTCCATGGACTCCGTGGGCTACAAGCGCGTGAACAAGCGCACCGGCAAGGAAATCGACAAGACCCACATCGTCAAGGGCATCAAGCAGGACGACGGCGACTACGTGCTGCTGAGCGACGACGAGATCAAGGCCGCTTACCCCAAGACCACGCAGACCATCGAGATCGAGGCCTTCGTGAAGGCGAGCGAGATTCCCTTCGTCTACCTCGACCGCCCGTACTACCTCGAGCCGCTGGGCAAGGGAGAGAAGGTCTACGCGCTGTTGCGAGAGGCCATGCTCGCGGCCAAGGTGATCGGGATCGCGCGCGTGGTGATGCACACCAAGGAGCACCTGGCCGCCCTCATTCCCAGCGGCCCCGCCCTCGTGCTCAACACACTGCGCTGGGCCGAAGAGGTGCGCCCCTGGACGGACCTCAAGCTCCCCGCCGAAGGCAAGACCGCGACCAAGTTGAAAGAAGCCGAACTCAAGATGGCGATGCAGTTGGTCGGCGACATGACCTCCGACTGGCAAGCCGACCGCTACACCGACAACTTCACCGCGGCCGTGCAGGCGCTCGTGGCACAGCGCGTGAAGGCAGGGCAGACCGAACGCGTCACCCCGCTGGAAGAGACTGAAGAAGGTGGCAGCACCAGCAATGTGATCGACCTCACGGCCTTGCTGAAGAAGAGTCTGGGCAACCGCAAGGCTGCCGATGATTCCGCACCGGCTGAACGTGAAGCCAGGTCCACGTCGGCGTCCAGCTCAAAGGCTGCCGCGAAGCCTGCGGCCCGAAAAACAGCGTCCGCATCGGCCAAAGCCAAACCAGCGGCCAAGACTGCCCGCAAGCGCGCCTGATTCACCTCGCACCGAGCTTGGTCCATGCCTGCTGCACGTCCTGCCTCCCAGCCCGCCCCCGGCCCACTCGACCGCTACTGGAGCAAGCGGAATTTCAAGGAAACCCCCGAGCCTCGCGGCGTTCGCGGCAAGGCGTCCAAGGCCTTGCGCTTCGTCGTTCAGAAGCACGATGCCACCCGGCTTCACTGCGATTTCCGGCTGGAACTCGGCGGCGTTCTGTTGTCCTGGGCGGTGCCCAAAGGGCCGAGCTTCGACCCTGCGACCAAGCGCATGGCGGTGCGCACCGAAGACCACCCCATGACGTACGCGGACTTCGAAGGCACGATCCCGCCCAAGCACTACGGCGCGGGCACCGTGATCGTGTGGGACCGTGGCACCTGGGAACCACTGGGCAACCCAGAGGAAGGGCTCCAGGCCGGCAAGCTTGCCTTCGTCTTGCACGGAGACAAGCTGGCTGGCGCGTGGGAACTCATCCGGCTCAAGAAGCCGGGTGAGCGCCAGGAGGTCTGGCTGCTCTTCAAGAAGCGCGACGAACACGCGCGCTCACACGCCGAGTTCGATGTGGTGAGCGCCCTGCCCGACAGCGTGCTGTCTGGCACGGGCCCCTCGCGCGTTGCAAAGGCTTCATCCAAAGCCGCGAGAGCGAAGACGTCTACCGAGCATGCGGCCCCTTCAGACAAGGCGCCCGCCGCCATCGTGAAGCTGAAGTCCAAAGGATCCTCTCGGCCTGCGAAAACAGCACTGCCCGAGACGATCTCCCCGCAGTTGGCCACGCTGGCCACCGCTGTTCCGGCCACTGGCGAGTGGATCTACGAAGTGAAGTTCGACGGCTACCGCGTGATGACGCGCATCGCGCGCGGCGCACCGACGCTCATCACGCGCGGCGGCCACGACTGGACGGCCAAGATGCCGTCACTTGCCAAAGCCCTCAAGGCACTCGACCTGCGATCGGCCTGGCTCGATGGCGAGATCGTCGTCTTCAACGAACACGGGCTGCCCGATTTCAACGCCCTGCAAAACGCTTTCGATCGATCGCGCACCGCCAGCATCGTCTACTTCGTGTTCGACCTTCTCTTTCTTGATGGCCACGACCTCCGCGAGCAACCCCTGCAGGCGCGCAGGGCCCTGCTCAAGCAGCTGCTCGCCGATGTGAAAGACGAGCCGGTGCGATTCAGCGCCGACTTCGAAGCCGATGCGGCCAGCGTGCTCCAGTCAGCGTGTCAATTGAACCTGGAGGGCGTGATTGCCAAGCGTGCCGACGCACCCTATGAGTCTCGGCGCTCCACGAGCTGGCTCAAACTCAAATGCCAACAACGGCAAGAGTTCGTCATTGGCGGCTACACGGTGCGCAGCGATGACCCCGGCCGCGTGGGCAGCCTGCTGCTTGGCGTGCACGACCGACAAGCCCGGCTTGTCTCGGTGGGCAGCGTAGGCACGGGATGGAGCACGAGTGCGGCGGCGGCCTTGCTGCAGGCACTGAAGAAACTCGACACCGCCAAGTCCCCCTTTGCTGCCGATGGGCAGCCGGCCGCAGGCCGGTGGACACGCGGTGCCCCGCGCGAGACCCACTGGGTCAGGCCCACCCAAGTGGCCGAGGTGAGCTTTGGCGAATGGACGCCCGACGGCCACATCCGCCACGCCGTGTATGTGGCGCTGCGCACCGACAAACCCGCACGCGCAATCACCCGAGAGGAGACCCTGTCCGTGGCCCGAGGAACACCCAAGCCCACCGCACCGCCTTCATCGTCGGCAGCCGCACCCCGCAAAGCGCCTTCGCGCACGGCTGCGCCCGCGCTGTCCCACCCGGAGCGGGTCATCGACCCCAGCACCGGCTTGACCAAGCTGGACCTGGCCCGGTACTACGAGCGGGTGGCGGACTGGATCCTGCCGCATCTCGTCGGGCGCCCATGCTCACTCGTGCGCGGACCGTCGGGTGTCGAGGGCACGCTGTTCTTCCAGAAGCATGTCGAGAAGCTGCAGATCCCCGGCGTGACACAACTCGACCCGGCGCTCTGGCCCGCGCACGACGCGCTGCTCGCCGTCGAGAGCTTGCAGGCGCTCCAGGCCGCAGCCCAGATGAACGTGATCGAATTCCACACCTGGAATGCCACGGTCTCCCACATCGACAAACCCGATCGCATGGTGTTCGACCTCGACCCCGGCGAAGGCACGCCCTGGGAACACGTTCAAGAAGCCGCCACCCTCACCCGGGCCTTGTTGGTGGAGCTCGGCCTGACCAGCTGGCTCGAGACCAGCGGTGGCAAGGGCCTGCATGTGGTGGTGCCCTTGGCCCCTCGGTACGACTGGGACACCGTGAAAGGTTTCTCGCACGCCATCGTCCAGCACCTGGCCGATGTCATTCCCTCGCGCTTCGTGGCCAAAAGCGGGCCGAGCAATCGGGTGGGCAAGATCTTCGCCGACTACCTTCGCAACGGCCACGGGGCCACCACGGCCGCGGCCTTCAGCGCACGCGCCCGACCTGGGATGGGGGTGTCGATGCCGGTCTCATGGGACGAACTGTCTTCCCTCCAGAGCGGAGCGCACTGGAATGTGGCGACTGCACGGGACCACCTGTCCTTCCAGAAACAAGATCCATGGGCCGACTACGCCAGCACACGGCAACCACTCGCGCGAGCCATGAAGGCCCTCGGCTACAAACCACCCGCCACTGCGGCGAGGTCCAAGAAGAAGCCATGACCGAGGCGGTGATCGCCACGGCGGGCTGGGGCATTCCTCGCACCGCACCCGAACGCTTCGCCGGCGAAGCCCACCAGCTGGAACGCTACGCGCAGGTGCTGAACGGCGTTGAAATCAACAGCTCCTTCTACCGCGCTCACGGCTTCGGCACGTATGCGAAGTGGGCGGCCATGACGCCGCCTCACTTCCGTTTTGCGGTGAAGCTCCCCAAGGCGATCACGCAGGGCGCGCGGCTGTTGAAGGCGGACGCATTGCTCGACGAATTCCTCGAGCAGGTGAACGGCCTCGGGGACCGGCTCGGCCCCTTGCTCATGCAGCTGCCGCCCTCGCTGGGCTTCGAATCCGACACCGTGCAACGCTTCTTCGAACTGCTCAGAACGCAGCATGGCGGCACCATCGTGTGCGAACCTCGGCATGCCAGCTGGGGTGAGCATGCGGCCGAAGCGCTGATGAACGAGTACCGCATCGGCAGGGTGGCCGCGGATCCCTGCCCCTTCGAGCAGGCGGGCACCCCGGGCGGATGGACGGGAGGCAGTGGGTCGAAAGCTGAGCCAGGGACGGTCTACCTCCGGCTTCACGGCAGCCCGCGGCGCTACTGGTCGGCGTACACCCCCGACCAACTGGCAGCCCGGTGCGCCGTTTGGCAACAGCATCCCACGGCCCATCGCTGGTGTGTCTTCGACAACACCGCGAGCGGAGCGGCACTGACCGACGCTGTGGCATTCACACAGCGAGTGTGATGGATGCGATCGGTCACAAGGCCCGGGCTGGCCGAGCGCATCCCGCGCCGCCAGCCCGATCCCTCAAGGCTCGAACCTCACGAACCGCGGCGCACGCTGCGAGCAGCGCGCAGTGCCGTCAGCGTTTCAGCACGAACGGTCTCGCGCGTCAGGCCCGAGTTCGGCTGGTTCCACACGGCATGGGCCGAACCGACTTCGAAGTTGGGCACGACACCTTGGGTGCGATCGAGCGCCAGTTCGCGACGCACGTCGGCGCGGGTCAGGCCGGTGCGTGGCACGTCGCCGAGGAACGGGTTGACGTCGCGGTTCACAGCCAGGCTGCCATCGCTTTGAGCCACGAGCACCTGGGTCACGACCTGGGCGCGAGTCTGCTTGGCGGCAGCTGCGTCACGCGCAAAACCGGTGTGTGGATCGAACTCGTCGCCGGCAAAGGCGGAGGAGCTCAACAGGACGAGGGAAGCGGCAGCAGCGGAGATGAATTGGTTGCGGTTCATGATGAATTTCCTGGTTCAGAGTGACGTATCGGGCAGGGCGGTGTCCAAACACCGTCTTGTCCAGCCTCGGTGAGTCGCCGTGTGGTGTGGCTCATCGATGACTGAACTTTAGGGAATACCCGCAACCAGATAAACAGCGCCAGCTCGAACTTGGTCTTGCGGAATCCGCAACGATGGCCGGATGGCATGTGGTTGTCCGAACGGAAAACAGGCCCCGAAGGGCCCGTTGTTCATGGCCGGAACGACCGGATCAGCGCGTTTTGAACACGGCGATGACTTGCAGCAGGTCCGCGGCCTGGTTCTTCAGGCTCTCGGCAGCCGCGGCGCTCTGTTCGACCAGCGCGGCGTTCTGCTGCGTGCCCTGGTCGAGTGAACTCACGGCCTGGTTCACCTGCTGAATGCCGCTGCTCTGCTCCGACGTGGAGGCATTGATTTCGGACATCAGGCTCGTCACCTGGCGCACCTGTCGCACGACGTCGGTCATGGTGGTGCCTGCTTCACCCACCAGCTGGGCACCGGCTTCCACACGGTCCACGCTGTCGCCGATGAGGCGCTTGATTTCCTTGGCCGCTTCGGCCGAACGCTGAGCGAGGCTGCGCACCTCGGACGCCACGACGGCAAAGCCCCGGCCTTGTTCGCCCGCCCGCGCCGCTTCCACGGCGGCATTGAGCGCGAGGATGTTGGTCTGGAAGGCGATGCCATCGATGACACCGATGATGTCGCCGATCTTCTTGCTCGAGCTGGTGATGTCGTTCATGGTCGACACGACACGGTCCACCACCTGCCCGCCGCGCCCGGCCACGTCGGCTGCGGCCGAGGCCAGCTGGCTGGCCTGGCGGGAGCTGTCGGCGTTCTGCTGCACACGCGAGGTCATTTCCTGCATCGATGCAGAGGTTTGCTCCAGCGCGCTGGCCTGCTGCTCGGTGCGGCTGGACAAGTCCATGTTGCCGGTTGCGATCTCGGCCGAGGCCGTGGCAATGCCATCGGCCGACTGGCGAACGCGGGTCACCATCTCGCCCAGACCGTCATTCATTCGCTTGAGGGCGGCGAGCAGGTTGCCGGTTTCATCGAAGCGGTCGACCACGATGTCGGAGCGCAGGTCGCCTGAAGCCACCGCCTCGGCCAGGCCCACAGCGCGAAGCAGCGGCACGGTGATGGCCTGGGCCAACAACCAGCCCATGGCCAGCGCAAACAGCACGGCCACGACGCCAGCAGTCAGCAGCATCAGGCGGTCATTTCGGTAGGCTGCTTCGGCGGCTGCCACCTTGGCATGGGCATCTTCCTGCCCGTGTTCGATGAAGTCCTGGGTGGCCTTCATCAATGCGGCCAGCAACGGCCGGCAGTCTGCATTCATCTTGGCCACACCCGCGTCGCGCTGGCCGTTGACGACCATGTCGACAATGCTCAATGCCACCACGGTGTAGCGCACTTCGATGCTTTCAATCTCGGTGAAAAGACGCCGGTCGATGTCCGAAGCATCTCCTTCTCCCACGGTCTTCTTCAGCTTGGCCACGGCCACCTGCACATCACCATGCGACTTTTTCACCGCGGCAAGTTCAAGGTCACGATCGGCGGGTGTGGAGACCAGCACCAAATTGCGCGCCGCGATGGCCCGGCGGGTGGCGGCGCCGCGAATGTCGGTCACCATGTGCTCGCGCTGCCCGACCCCGTTGAGGTACGAGGTGAACCGGTCATTGGACCGGCCCAGCGAAGCGAGCGACAAGCCCGCCACGATCAACACCACGCCGGCCAAGCAGGCAAAGGCCAGCATCAGCTTGGTTTTGACACGCATGTGACTCAGCTTCATGAAACTCTCCCTTCCGCGTTCGCTCGCGGTGCCTGATCCCGAAAAACCGACGGAAAGGGCAATTCCATCCAGCTCACCTTGGCGACGTTGCCAAGGCATGGGTACGTATCGGCGTGGTTCGCACAGAACTGAGCGAACCAAGACGTAACAAAGTTAATGGGGGGGCAAAGACATGCCAGATGTGGAGACACGCCCCAAACCAGGGCGTTTTGTCGCCCCCATGAAGCAATGGTTGTCGCGCCCGTCCCCCGCCTTGCGTCACATCACAGAAGCTTCGAAAGAGCCGACATCCAGCGAAAACGACTGATCGGGCTGAACGCCGTAGTGCCGCTGAAAGGCTTCGGGTGCCGTGCGCAACAGGCCGCGGATGACCGCCACGTGACCGGCCGGCGTGCGCATGCGGGTGATCCAGGCCTCGAAGTCGATCGGCAATTGCCAGGTGGAGACCGCGCCCGGCCGAAAGCCCGTCTGCAACAGCAGCGCCTGCCACTCGGCCACCGAGTGGTTGCGGGCATGCGAGCCGTCGCGCAGCATCTCGATTGCCTGCAAGCGGGTGTCGAACACCGGGCTTGCGTGGCCGATGATGTCGATCACCACCAACCGACCTCCGGGCCGCAGCACACGCCGGACCTCGGCGAGCGCTCGCGGCACATCGGCCCAGTGGTGCGCACTGAAGCGCGTGCAAACGGCGTCGAAGCTGTGGTCGTCGAAAGGCAGCGATTCCACGGCAGCCTCGCAGCTGCGGACGTTGCCGAGCCCACGGCGCGCGGCTTCTGCGTCGACCGTGCCGAGCATCTCGGGCGACAGGTCGAGTGCCACGACCTCGCTCACATGCGCTGCGATGGCAAAGCTCAGGTGCCCCGCACCACATCCAAGGTCGAGCACCCGTGCGTGAGGCTGGTCACGAAACGACTCGCCCACGCGCTGCAGGTCGGCGCCTTGGGCGTGGGGCGTGCTGGTGAGGTAAGCCGCAGCCACCGGGCCGAACTGACGTTCGACATCGCGATGTTGCGCATTGTGTTCCGGCTGAATCGGCGCGTGAGACGAGGCTGTGTGTGAGGGGGCAGTGAGGGACGGGGCCATGGGATCTCCGTGAAGTGAGCGGTGAAGGAAAAGACGAATGAACAAGCACGAGGCCCCATGGTTGACGGAGTTCGATCCTGGAACAAGGGGGCTGCTTATACTGGTACTGGCGGTACCAGGGTGGCCTGGATTCGCCACCGCCCCCGTTGGATTCCACGCACCCTTTCATGCCCACGACCTCCGCCCCTTTGCTCGGCGCCTTCATCCGCTCCCACCGCGAACGCCTGTCGCCTGCGGCAGCCGGTCTGCCGCCCGGCTTGCGTCGCCGTGCCCCCGGGCTGCGCCGCGAAGAGGTCGCGGCCCTGTGCGGCATCAGCCCCACGTGGCTGACCTGGATCGAACAGGGCCGCGCTCGCTCGCTGTCCCCAGCCACGCTGGCTCGACTGGCCACGGCCCTCCAGCTCACCGCGGCCGAGCGCGACTACCTGTTCGATCTGGCCGCGTTGCGCGACCCGCAAGCTCACGGCTCGGTCATTGACCCGGTTCTGAGCGACACGCTGGCGCGCGCCGTCTCGAAGTTCGCGTCGCCAGCCTACGTGCTCGACCACGACTGGAATGCCGTGGCCTGGAACCGAAAGGCCACCCGCCTCTTTGGCGATTGGCTGGTGCGGCGCAACCCCGACCGCAACCTGTTGCACTACATGTTCCTGAACCCGGCCGCTCGGGCGCTGGTCTGTGACTGGTCCGTCCGCGCACGCCGGCTTGTCGCGGAGTTCCGCGCCGACCGCAGTGCCAGCCTCGACGAGCCCGCCTGCCGCGAGCGCGTGGCGCGGCTGCGCCAGCAGAGCCCGGACTTCGATGCCGCCTGGCGTCAGCACGACGTGCTCGACCGCGAAGGCGGCGAGCGCCGTTTCGCACACCCGATCGATGGCGAGCTGGTCTACGACCAGCTCACGCTGCGTGTGGCGTCGGCCCACGAGCTCAAGCTGGTCGTGCTGGTGTGACACCGGGTCACCGCGGCTCGCCCCGCTGAGCGCCGCCGCTGCTGGGAACTCTCCTACAGCACGTCGGCCACACGTCCGGTGGGCGGCAGCCGCCAGCAGCGGTGGAATGGGAAGCTCAAGGTCCGCCTCGCGGCGAGACCGCACCTTTTCTGCATCCACCAGGAGTTGCCATGAACAACGTCAAGTCACCCGCACGCTTCGATGAAGGCGCCAACCGCGACCCCCTGTCTGGGGCACCCGGCGCGCACCCGGTCGGCACGGGCCTGGGCGCTGCGGCCGGCGGTGTGGCGCTCGGTGCAGCCATCGGCACGGTGGCCGGTCCGCTCGGCACGTTGGCCGGCGGCATCATCGGTGCCGTGGTGGGGGGGCTGGCCGGCAAGGGTTTGGCCGAACGCATCGATCCCACGGCCGAAGACGCCTACTGGGAAGAGAACTTCAGCCGCCAACCCTACGCCGACACACAGGCCAGCTACGAAGAGTACCGCCCGGCCTACCTGCACGGCGTGGAAGGCTACGCTGTCTATCCCGGCCGTGACTTCGACGAGGTGGAGTCAGACCTGCGCGCGCAGTGGGAAGCGTCTCCTGCGTCCATCGGCCTGAAATGGGAGCGTGCCCGGCCGGCCGCCCGGGACGCGTGGATCCGCCTCAACGAGCGGGTCCATCAGGGCGACAGCAGCGTCTGACGCCCCGCCTCACGCGGCGACCAAACGCAAGCGTGTGATCTCGGAGGGCGCTCCTAGGCGCTTCGGCGGCCCCCAGTAGCCCGTGCCCCGGCTCGTGTAGACCCACAGCCGGCGCAAGCGGTGCAGGCCCGCCGTAAAGGGCTGCTGCAAAGGCACGAAGAAATTCCAAGGCCAGAACTGCCCACCGTGGGTGTGGCCTGACACCTGCAGATCGAAGCCTGCCTGTTCGGCCGCTTCTGCCGTGCGCGGCTGGTGGGCGAGCAGCACCCTGACCGACGCCCCGCTCGGCGCTCCAGCCAGCGCCCCCTGCGGGTCACTGCGATGAGACGGCTCGAAGTGGTGCGCGCCATGGTCGGCCACGCCGGCCAACACCAGCTGCGCCGCCGGTGGGCCGAGCACCACGTGTTCGTTCATGAGCACCGTGAGGCCGAGGCGGCGAAGTTCGGTGATCCAGCTGACAGCACCGCTGTAGTACTCGTGGTTGCCCGTCACGAAATAGGTGCCATGGGTGGACACGAGTTGCGACAGGGGCGCCACATGGACGCCGAGCTCTCGCACCGAACCGTCCACCAGATCGCCAGTCACCGCCACCAAGTCGGCTTGCAAGGCGTTCACCTTGCGCACGATGGCCTCCAGATAGCCACGCCGGATGGTCTGGCCCACGTGGACATCGGTGATCTGGGCGATGGTGAACCCATGCAGCCCGGCAGGCAGGTTGGTGATGGGCACGTCGACCGACACCACCGCAGCCGTGCGCCGTGCATTGACCAGGCCCCACAGCGTGACCGCCGCAGCGGCCAGCGGAACCGCCTGCGCCGTCCAGCGCGCAGCATCGGCCGTGGCGCTATCGACCCCCGGCCACGCCCAGGATGCGACCCACAGCACCGCACCCCCCGCGTCACGCAGCAGCGTCAACACGAAGAGGGTCGAGAAAAAGCCCATGAACAGGTAGCCGCTCCAGGACAGCAGCGCCACGGCGCCGCGTGACGACCAGCGGGGCGGCCGCAACCCCTGCGGCAAGAGCACCGCCGACACCACCAGCACACCGGACAGCAGGGCCGCGGCCCACGGGGTGGCGCTCAGCGCCGGAAGCAGCCGCCAACCCACCAGGGCGTGCAGCAAGGCAGACAACATCAGCAGGGGCATGGCAGCACGGCTCCCGGCGCACCGGCGCCGAATGCCTCACATGGGGGCGGACCGCGCTTGATCAAGCCGGCACAGCGGGCCCGGGCGGCCGAAGTGCCTCAGGACGCCACCACGGCCGTGCCCCGTGCTGACTTGGCCAACGACTCGGTGAAACGCGTTTTCCAGCGCAGGAAATGAGATTCGAAGGCATGAAAAGACAGCGCGCCGATCGCCACAACGGCCACCGTGCCGACCAGATCGTAGGCCAGCCCGACCCCGAGGGCACTGCTGTCGTACCAGCCGAGCGCTTTCAGCACCGGCATGCCCAACGCCGCGTGCAAAGGCACGTGCACCACATACATCGCGTAGCTGTACCACCCGATGCGGCGCAGCCACGCCAGACGCAAGACGCCAGCCCAGCGCGCCGGAACGACAGACAGGTCGGCCCCGACAGCCCCCAGCACCAGCAGCGCAAACGCCAGCGCAAGTGTGAGGTAGCCCAGCGTCTGGGTGGACGTGGCGTACTGCGGATAGCCCTGGGTGAGCACGGCGCCCGTCACCAGAACGCCCAGAGCGGCCCCGGTGAGCGCCAGCGGCCGGGCCAGCAGCCAGGCGCGGCTGGCCGGCATGCGCAGCAGCGCCGCCGCCGCCGCGCCGCAGGCCAGGGCGTCCATCCGGCAGACCGAAAACTCATAGACCGCCGCCGACGGCCAGTGGAATTGAATCAGGGCGAGGCGCGCGATCAGGGCCACACCGGTGAGCGCCAGGCACAGCTTGACGACGCCCCCGGCGCTCAGGCGCCGAACCAGAAACGGCCAGACCAGGTAGAACTGCTCTTCCACCGCCAGCGACCAGAAATGGGGCAAGGGGCTCTCACCCGGCTGAAAGGCCTGCGTCCAGTTCGAGACGAACAGCGCCAGCGGCCAGATCATCGAGTGGCTCCCGCCCAGCGCGTGGCCCACGGCGGGCAACAGCACGAACACGATGAAGAGCGTCAGGTAATAGAGCGGCAAGATGCGAAACACCCGCGCGCCGAAAAAGGCGAGGTAGTGGTGGGGCGCGTCGCGGCTGTCCATCAGGATGCCGGTGATGAGGAACCCGCTGAGCACGAAAAACAGCTGCACGCCGATCCAGCCGTGCTCCAGCAGTGTCGCCATCAGGTGCGCGCCCACGCCGGACGGGTCGGTCACGACATTCAGATTGTGGGTCACTACCAACAGAATGGCCACGCCCCTCAGACCGTCGAGTGACGGGAAACGGCTGCCCGACGCGGGCGACATGCCGGGCGTCGAAGGGGGGCGGACGGGGGTGTTCATGAGGAGACAAGCCAAGCAGACGACGGTAAAGCGGTGCCGCTCGCGCGACCGCACCGCCAAGACGGGCTGTGATCATCCGCCCGAGCCGGTAGGGCATGCCACCCCCTTCAAGGGGATGTGTAAATTTGTCCAACCCCACATGCGAGGGGTTGGCCCATTCGGTAACAACCTGCATCATTCTCCCATGTCAGCGCTGCACCGCCGACGGCTTGCATTCCTACTGTTTCGCCTCCGGCCCACACCATCCGTCTGGTCCTGCTGAAGCTGCATCGGCCCTCAACCTTGGGGCCGCGGGAACCACTGGCCGAAGATCCGACCCGCCGCGGTGTGACCTCGCCCCTTCCCTTACAGCCCTTCTTCAGACCCTCACGATGAACTCCGACAAGATCCGCGCGGTGATTGCCAAACATGCCCGACTGTCCACCGACGTCCAGACCCTGGCCGACGACAGCGACCTGTACGAGGCCGGCCTCACCTCGCTCACCACCGTGAACCTGATGCTGGCGCTTGAAGACGCTTTTGACATCGAGTTCCCCGACAACAAGCTGGGCCGCAAGACCTTCGAAAGCATCCAGTCCCTGTCCGAAGTCATTGGCGAGATCACCGGCGCTTGAGCCGCTTGGTCGAGCCTCACTGCTTCGCCCCACAGAGACCCCACGCAGAATCAGGACGGAAACAATGACAACCACAAACTCCACCCCCAGACTGCCTGCCGTGCTGGAATCCTTGCACGCCATCGGCCGAGATGTCATCGCAGCGCACGCCGACGCGGTCGACCGCGACGCCCGCTTTCCGCACGAGGCCTTCGAGGCCCTGAAGGCGCACCAGTACCTGAGCTGCTACGTGCCCGAGGCCTACGGGGGCATGGGCCTCGACGTCAGCGAGGTCACCCGCATGTGCGAGGTGCTCGGCCAGTACTGTGCGTCCACCGCCATGGTGTTCGCCATGCACCAGATCCAAGTCGCCTGCATCGTTCACCACGCCCTGCAGGCCGAGTTCTTCCAGCAGTTCGCGCGTGAACTCGTCGCGCACCAGTACCTCATTGCCTCGGCCACCACCGAGTTGGGCATTGGCGGCGATGTGCGCTCGAGCATCTGCGCAGTCGTCGTTGAAGGCGGGCGCTTCACGCTCGAGAAGCAGGCACCGGTCATCTCGTACGGCGCCACCGCCGACGCCATCCTGGTGACCTGCCGCAAGTCGGCCGACGCCTCGCCGAGCGACCAGGTCCAGGTGCTGGTGCGCAAGTCCGACCTCACCCTCACCCGCCTCGCGCCCTGGGATGCGCTGGGCTTTCGCGGCACCTGCAGCGAGGGCTTCACGCTCAAGTCCCAAGGCAAGGTCGAACAGATCTTCCCCGTGCCCTACGCCGACATCCACCGCCGCACCATGCACCCGTTTGCCCACGTGGTGTGGAGCTCGCTGTGGCTGGGCCTGGCTACCGATGCCTTGCAACGTGCACGCACCGCGGTGCGCGCCGAAGCGCGCAAGAACCCGGGCGTCACCCCCATCTCGGCCACCCGCCTGGCCGAGGCCGACACCGTGTTGTTCTCCATGCGCGGCGGGGTCCGCCAAACCGTCACCGAATACCAAGAGGTGCTGGCCGACACGTCGCCCGATGCGGCGTCCGGTTTTGCCTTCGCCATCAGCATCAACAACCTGAAGCTGGTGTCGTCGCAGCTGGTGGTCGACATCGTCGGCCGCGCCATGCTGATCTGCGGCATCGCGGGATACCGCAACGATTCCAAGCTCACCCTGGGACGTCACCTGCGCGATGCTTACGGCGCCGCGCTGATGGTCAACAACGATCGCATCCTCGGCCAGAGTGCCACGATGCAGATCGTGCAACGCTGAACTCCGACCTTCCCGAAAGAACACCATGTGCCTCTGCCACGACGACGATCCCTACAAGCACTTCCAGAACGAGCTGGTTGCAGCGCGGCTGCTCATTCCTTCAGGTGTGCGCGGCGTGTTCGCGCGCAGCGGCACCTTTGAGAACGTGATCGTTCAGTTCGAGAACCACGTCACCCGTGAAACGCAAGACATGCAAGCCGAGGTGCTGCGCTTTCCGCCGGTGTTCAACCGTGCGCACTACACGCGCCTGGACCACATCTACAACTTCCCCGACCTCATGGGATCGGTGCACAGCTTCGTCGGCAAGGAACCCCAGCACGCCGAGCTGCTGCGCAAGTTCGAGGCCGGCGAAAAGTGGACCGACGACCTCACCCCCACCGAGGTGATGCTGGCCCCGGCCGCCTGCTACCCGCTGTACCCCACGGCCACCGGCACGCTGCCTGAAGGCGGCCGCCTTGTCGACCTGCAGTCGTATGTGTTCCGCCACGAACCGTCGGACGACCCGGCCCGCATGCAGACCTTCCGCATGCGCGAGTTCGTTCGCCTGGGCACGCCCGAGCAGGCCTTGAACCACCGCGACGGCTGGCTCGAGCGCGCGCAGGTCATCCTCAAATCGCTGGGCCTGAACGTGGAACCCGTGCTCGCCAACGATCCGTTTTTCGGTCGCGGCGGCCGCGTCATGAAGGCCACGCAACGCGAGCAGAACCTGAAGTACGAACTGGTGCTGCCCATCGTGTCGGAAGAAAAGCCCACGGCCATCACGTCGTGCAACTACCACCTCGACCACTTCGGTTCGGTGTTCGACATCAAGACCGCCGATGGCGCCACGGCCCACTCGGCGTGCATGGGCTTCGGGTTGGAACGCATTGCCCTGGCGCTCTTCAAGCACCATGGTCTCGACACGGCCGCGTGGCCGGCGTCGGTTCGCCGCATCCTCTCGTTGTGATTTCCGCCGGGCCGCAAGGCCCGGCCCCTGCAGCGGACCGGTCCCTGGAATTCCTGTCATGACCCGCATTCTTCCGCTCGACCCCTCCACCTACGTGCGCCACGCCATCCACGGCGACAACCGCGTGTGGGCCGAAACCAATTGCTATGTCGACCTGCTCATCGAGCAGCTGCATGCCCTCGGCGTGGAGCCGGTGGCGGCCCTGGCCTTCACACTGACCATCGACTTCGAAGGCGACCAGTGGACCTTCTTCAAGTTCCCCGACGGTGACGTGCTCGAGCTTTACGGGCTCGACATCCAGGAACTGGCCGTGTGGCGTCCGATGGTCGACCACATCACCGACCAGCTGGCCGCAGGCCGCCCTGTCATGGTGGAACTTGATTCCTTCTACCTGCCCGACACCGCGGGCACGGCCTACCAGCTCGCTCACGTCAAGTCGACCGTCGGCGTGAACGAGATCGATGTGGCTGCAGGCCACCTGGGCTACTTCCACAACCAGGGCTACTTCACGCTCAGCAGCACCGACTTTCAGCAGATCTTCCAGATCGGCGGGCTGGTGCACGAGCGCATGCTGCCGCCCTACATCGAGTACCTGAAGCCGACACCCGGCCAGCCTGCGCTGCGGGGCGAGGCCTTGCTCGCGGCGTCACTCCACCAACTCGACCGGCACCTGCGCCGGCTGCCGGCCGACAACCCGTTCCTGCGTTTCAAGACGCAGTTCGCGAGCGACCTGGCCTGGCTGATGGAAGCCGACATGCCCAGCTTCCACACCTACTCTTTCGCCAACCTGCGGCAGTACGGCGCGTGTTTCGAACTCAGCGAAACCTACCTCCGATGGCTCAGCGCCCAAGGCGTGGCCGGGCTCGAAACCGCGGCCGACGCCTTCAAGCAGATTGCCCAGACGGCCAAGGCCTTCCAGTTCCAGCTGGCCCGCGCCATGGCCCGCAAGAAGCCGCTCGACCTGGCGCCGCTCGACGCCATGGCCGCAGCCTGGGCCACGGCCACCGGCTCGCTGCGTCACCGCTTGGTGTAGGCGCCGCCTGCCATGCCCTCGTCTGATTCAAGCCACGCCTCCGCGCCCCGCCCCGGCACCGTCGCGCTCGACACCGGCTGGCAGCTCGCCTGCACGGCCCCGGGGGCCTGGGGCGACGCCGCAGCAGTCCGGGCTGCCTCGCTCTCATGGCTGCCCGCACGTGTCCCAGGCACGGTGGCCCACAGCCTGGGCGCCTCCATCGAAGAACCCGGTCTGCACGACGCTCACGACTGGTGGTACCGCTGCGAATTCGCCGCCCCGGTCGGCAGCTCGGCCCGCACCCGGCTTCGCTTCGAGGGGCTGGCCACACTGGCGGAGGTCTGGCTCAACGGCGAGCCGCTGCTGCAGTCGGACAACATGTTCGTGCCATGTTCGGCCGACGTCGGCACGCTGCTGGCCCCGACCAACGAACTGCTCGTTTGCCTGCGCTCGCTCGATCACGCCCTGAAAACTCGCCGGCCACGCCCGCGCTGGAAGACCTCGCTCGTGCCCGCGCAGAACCTCCGCCATGTGCGCACCACCCTGCTCGGTCGCATGCCGGGCTGGAACCCGCCGGTGCAGCCGGTCGGCGTCTGGAAGCCGGTGTGGCTGGACACCCCCGCGCCTGTGGCGCTCGCCTCCACGTCGCTGCAAACCCGGCTCGAGGGCCGCACCGGCCGCGTGACCGTGAACGCCGGTTTGCAGCTCGCCGAGGGCGCACGGGTCACGGCCGCGCGGTGGCGGGTGGGCAGGACCGAAGCGTCACTGGCGCTGGATCAGGCCCCACTAGGAGCCTGTCGGACTTGGAACGTCGAAAGCGAAAATTGGCCCCAGCGAGGACAGTTTTTGCCGGATTTGCAGGCCCATAGCCCCGCTATGGGACAAAAAGACGGTGAAAAATGGACCG
>JBEGTX010000256.1:0-4086 GCA_041179165.1 Pseudomonadota bacterium
CTTCGCAGACGACCCATCTTCCAATCGCGGAAGGATTCGGCATGGGCGCCCCCAAGCGTGCGTTGCGAATCTCTCTTTGCAGGCGCATGCTTTGCCACACGATGGGTTGGCCGTTGTGTCCGTACAGTGACATCGCAGGCGATCCGGGTGCGGGCGTGTGGCGCGGTGGCGCGTCGCTCGCCAGCGCATCCCAGATACGGACCGACGCGTCCTTGCTGCCAGTGACAATCCGTTTACCGTCCGGACTGAATGCGAGACAGGTACCGTAGTCTTCGTGGCCGCGGAAGCTGCGCAATGCTCCGGACGCCAGGTTCCAGATGTGCAACGAATTGCCGCCATCCACTGCAGCGACGAAGTGCCCGTCCGGACTCACCGCCACGCCGTTGACTGCGTGTCGCGCCGTATCGAAATGACGCGTCACTCCACCCGTCTGAACGTTCCAGACCCGAACCGAGTGGTCCCAGCTCCCCGAGACGATGTGATGGCTGTCGGGAGCGAACACGACGCTGACGACACCTTCGATGTGGCCGGCCAGCACGTGCATGGGCTGGCCGGTGTGCGCGTCCCATGTTCGCACGGTGGCATCCAGGCTTGCTGATGCAATGACATGCCCGTCCGGGCTGATGGCGACGCTGCACACCAAGCCCGTGTGGCCGGTCAGGGTCTGCAAGCGCGAACCTGTCGCCGCATCCCAGATGCTGACCTCTTCGCCGCATCCTGAAACGATGGTCTTTCCGTCAGCACTGATGGCCACACTGGTGGGCACGGGTTCATGGTCGTCGAGCTGGCGCATGAACTTTCCGGTGCGCGCATCCAAAATCCAGAACAGGTGGTCCTCCGCCGCGACCACGAGGAAGGTGCTGTCCGGACTCAATGAGACGCAGGTGATCGGACCGTCGAAAACAGGCAGCGCCAGAACGAGAGCGCCCGTGTGGGCGTTCCAGACGATCACGCGGCCGTCGCGGCCTCCTGAAACCACGGCCGTGCCGTCTGATCCCACCGCGACGCACGACACCGAGCTGGTGTGGCGCTCCAGCACGTGCAGCAACGGGCCCGCCTGCTCCAGCGCGCCCAGTTCCGGCACCCAGAGCGGGCCTCGCACAGAAGCCCTGGCCCGTTCCAGAAAACCGTCCAGCCTCAAGGTCTGATCGTTGAGGTGGGCCCCAATCTGCGTGATGGGCAACTGCAGCCCTGCCAGCCCGACACGCCCCGACGAGGCAATGTCTTCGGGTGAGAGTGGCGGCAAGCCGAAGTTGGCGCCGGGCTTTTCGTCGATCAAGGCGCTGACGTCGGGCATGCCAGGCGCGAGGCGCCCTAGCATCTGCGGGATGAATTCCTCGGGATGGTCGCGCAGAATGTGCGAAACCATCGTCAGCGTGCGGTGCAATCGAGCCACCGCCTGGTAGGTGCTCGTGCAGTAGCCGAAGTCGTTCAGCAGCGCCTGCACGCCGCTGAGCCGCAGCCGCGCCCGAATCCAATCGAAGTTCAGCAGCAGCTCGTTGAGCGAATGCTGCGAGCGCCGCACGGCCAGGTGGGCCGGCATGTGGCGCACGAGGTAGGGGTTGGTGTGGCGCCAATCCTTCGAGTTGCGCACACACTCGATGAGGGCCAGCGCGAGCAGCCCTTCCCGGACATGCCCTGTCTTGTTCTCGTCCGATCGTTGGTCGAGGAAGTGCTCGGTCAGCGATTTGTGGAACAGACGGTAGACGGCCTGCTCGCCATCACCGGCCTCCTGGATGAAGCGGCCCGCTTCGCGCAGCAGCCATTCAATGTGAGACCCGTTGAAGCCGGTGGGCGACAGCACGTCGAACACACTGGTTCGTCTGAGGGCTGTGGCCATCGCGGCCCAGATGCCGTCGCGCAGCGGCACACCATCGCCTTGCGCACAGGCGAGTGCGGTGAGCATCGTGGTCGCGCCCAAGTCATTCCGATTGAACGCTTGCTGGAACGCAGCGTCGAGTTCGGCCACGTCCTTGTCTAGCGCATCGGTGGCGTTCTGGGCGATGAACTGGCCCAGGGTCTCCATGTTCAGGACGGCATCACCGCGCAGCAGGGACGAGGTGGCCATGCGCGCGAACAAAAACTTGTTCTCTGCGCGGTCGGCAATCAGTTGCGCGGCAGGCTCGGCGAGCAAGGCCAGCCGAGATGCCAATCGACCACGGGCGTAGTGGAAGATGTCGGCATGGCTTTGCGCATCCTGATCGAGCCGGCAGGTGCTGCCGCCTTTGAGCAGGCCCAGCAGGTCGCCCGCACCGCGCACCTGGGCGCTGGGTCGGGTGGCGACCAGCACCTTCCAGCCGGCATTCACGAGCGGATGGATCAGGCGGGACACGATGGCACCGGGCTCCTCGGCCTCGTCGAGTGCATCGAGTACCACGCAGGGCGATTGCTCACTGGTGTCGGCCCAGGCTTGGCCAGCGGCCTTCACGAAGGCCTCCACCGACGCCGTCTTGGGCAGCTGGAGGATCTCGCTCAAGTGATCGGCCGCGGCCTGCGCGGTCAGGTGGCGCAGGTTCAGCGCTGCATCGATCTGATCGATGTCGGGCACGGTGCCGAGTGCGCGGTCGGCGTCTTCATTCCAGCCCTGCGCCTTGGCTTGCATCCGGTAGGCCTTGTCGGTGAGGGCGATCAAGCGGCCCAGCAAGGCGGACTTGCCGGTGCCACCATCCGCTGCCAGCACATAGAGCCTGCCCAGGGCTTGGGCGGCAGGCTGTTTCATCCATCGCAGGATCTGGCGTGTGGCGTCGACCCGGCCGGTGAAATGCCAACCGGCCTCTAGGCTGTCGATGCCCACGGCCTTGGGGAAGAAGTGGCTCTCCAGGTCGGTGGGGCGCGTGATGGGGCGGTGTGCGTCTTCGACCAGGCGGCTTGGCTGGTTCTTCTGGTACGCGGGGTTGGGGAAGAGCGCAAAGTGGCCACCGAACACAGGCATCGGCAGGCTGCCGTTCCTGAATCGCACGGGGTCGGCCTGGTACTCGGCATCGACGGCCTCGAAAATCTGGCCCCCGCTGAGCAGGCGGTCGAAAGGATTGAACGCGCCTGCCCGACCCTGGGCTTGGCTGAAAGCCGTCGCTCCGGCACTGGGACCCCGCTGCAGCACATCGATCAGCGTGCTGAGAAACACGCTGTCACGCGCGCGCTCGTAGGGTGATGCCGAATACATCCAGCCAAAGCCGCGCAACAGCTCGGATTCGGCCGATGCCTGGCGGCTCACGGCGCTGACCACATCGGCAAAGCCTGCACCGGCATGGCAGGCGTCGAGAAACAGTGTCCAGGTGCTCACCCGCGCGATGCCTGCCGCACGAGAGATTTCATCGATGCCCAGGCCGTCTTCCTGTTCGATGGGCCCCAAGGTTTCGGGTGTGGCGAGGCGGAAGGAGCCTGCGTCGGTGCCGCCGTGGCCGCTCCAGAACAGGACCATGTTGGTTCCGGGGCGGCCACGCACGGCCTCCCGGATGCCAGCCAGTTGTGATTGCAGTTGCGCCTTGGTATCGCACCCACGCAGGGTGACGACCTCGATGCCTTCGGACCGGTAGCGCTCGGAGGACAGCAAGGCTTCCAGTCGCTCGACCGCGGGCTCGATCTGGGTGAGTTCGGGGAGCTGTGTGCGATGGGGCGAGGATGAATCGGGCGCGGCATAGCGCGGAAAGGCGCAAATGAGGACGACGGTTTTCGTGCTTTTTCCAAGGCCTGCCATGGCGCGAATGATGCCAAGAATGCGGGGAGTCAGCCATCCCTCTCAATGAGGCGCTCGGCAAGACCCTTGAAAACGCGCGCTCGGGGACTCTGGCTCGGCGCCGCCAGCACCGCACGTGGCGCTTGAGGCGTGTCAAAACGGCCTGCGGCGTCTTGAGGACGGAGTAGCATCTTCGCTGTTCTCAACCATTCAGGCTTCATCAGAGAGATCGCATGAGCCACTACCTGATTTCGCGCGCGGTCTCGGGTGCAGCCTTCTGCACGCTGGAGACCCTAGGAGCCTGTCGGACTTGGAAAGCGTCGGCTGCAAATCGACCGCAGCGGTCCATTTTTCACCGTCTTTTTGTCCCATAGCGGGGCTATGGGCCTGCAAATCCGGCAAAAACTGTC
>JBEGTX010000257.1:0-10383 GCA_041179165.1 Pseudomonadota bacterium
CCGATCCAGATCAGCCACGAGCGCGACGAGCGCATCAAGCGCCTGTCCGGCAAGATCGACCGCGTGCTGGTCGACGCCCCGTGCTCAGGCCTGGGCACGCTGCGCCGCAACCCCGACATGAAGTGGCGCCAGTCGCCCAAATCCGTCGAGGAGCTGCGGGTCAAGCAGGCTGCCATCCTGGAGAGCGCAGCTCGCCTGCTCAAGCCGGGCGGCCGGCTGGTGTACGCCACCTGCAGCCTGCTGGAGCTCGAAAACGAAGACATCGCCGGCGCGTTCACGGCCGCCCACGAAAAGGATTTCAAGGTGCTCCCCGCTGCCGAGGCGCTGGACAAGGCCCATGCCGGCTCGCCCCAAGACTTGGTTCGGGGCGATTTCCTGCGCCTCTGGCCGCACAAACATGGCACGGACGGGTTTTTTGCGGCGGTCTGGGAGCGCAAATAAGCCCAAGGCAGCTGGAGTGGGCGAACCAATCTTCTTGATTTCGCTCAAATCTGCGCCAGATAGGGCAAACAGGGCTGCCAGAGACCTCCTTCTTTTGAGGGGGGTGGGTCCGGTGGTCATTTACAATGAGGCAAGCCGTCCTGTTCGACGGCAGGAAAGAGATTGATGAACGTATTGATGACAGTGTGGGAGAGTCTGGTGAACTGGCTGGCCCACGGGTTGATTGAAACCACCTGGTGGCAACTGGTGGTGATCACCCTGGTTCTGACCCACATCACGATCGCTTCGGTCACGATCTACCTGCATCGGTCGCAAGCGCACCGCTCGATCGACCTGCACGCCATTCCGTCGCATTTCTTCCGTTTCTGGCTGTGGGCCGGCACCGGCCAGGTCACGAAAGAGTGGGTGTCCATTCACCGCAAGCACCACGCCAAGTGCGAAACCGAAGAAGACCCGCACAGCCCGCACACCCGCGGCATCAAGACGGTGCTGACGCGCGGCGCTGAACTGTACCGTTCTGAAGCCAAGAACCAGGAAACCATGGACAAGTACGGCCATGGCACGCCAGACGACTGGGTCGAGCGCAACGTGTACAGCCGCTTCACCTGGCAAGGCGTGGGCCTCATGCTCATCGTCGACCTGGCGCTGTTCGGCGCGGCCGGCCTGACCATCTGGGCCGTGCAAATGGCCTGGATTCCAGTCATGGCTGCCGGTGTCATCAACGGTCTCGGCCACTGGTGGGGTTACCGCAACTTCGAAGCACCGGACGGCAGCACCAATCTGACGCCGTGGGGCATCATCATTGGCGGCGAAGAGCTGCACAACAACCACCACACCTACCCGACGTCGGCCAAGTTCTCGGTCAAGCCGTTCGAGTTCGACATCGCCTGGGGCTACATCCGGGCCATGGAAATGCTGGGTTTGGCCAAGGTCCGCAAGACGGCGCCGTCCATGAAGCTGGGTGAAATCCGCCCAGTGGCCGACTCCAAGACGCTGGAAGCCGTCATCGCCAACCGCTATGAAGTCATGGCCAAGTACGCTGGCGGTCTGCGTGACGCCTGCCAGGCTGAAATCAAGCGCCTGAAGGGCGAGGGCGACGCCATCAAGCTCGCCAACATGCGCTTGGCCCAGCGCTGGCTGCACCGTGACGAAGACAAGATCCCGTCGCACCTGAAGGCCCAGGTGGCCACCGCCTGCGCCCAGTCGCCTGCGCTGCAGAAGCTGGTCACCATGCGTGAAGAGTTGCGTCAGCTGTGGACCCGCACCAACGTGTCGGCTGAGCAGCTGGTGGTCGATCTGCAGGCCTGGTGCAAGAAGGCTGAAGACAGCGGCATCGCTGCGCTTCAGGAGTTTTCGCTCAAGCTGAAGGCTGCGCACGCGTAAGCGTCGTTTCTTTAGCAAAAAGGCCCGCTGCGTGCGGGCCTTTTTCATGCGTGTCCATGGGCGAAGGTGGTTCTTGGACGCCATGCATGGGCGCCGCCGTGCTGGCGCAGATAGGCTCAGCCCAAGTCCGACAGGCTCCTAGCATCACCAGCGATCTGCTTGCGCGCGCCTCGATTCAGCCCGGCATGCGGGTTCTGGGCATCGGTTGCGGCACCGGAGAAGTCACCCGTGCCGTTGGCGTGCTCGTGGGGCCGCAGGGCCGCGACCGCTTCCGCAGGCTTGGCCCACGTCGACTGCGTCTGCGGAGATCTTTCTCGGCTTGAGTTCGGGGCGGGCTCGTTCGACGGCATCGTGTGCCGGCGTGTGTTGATGTACCTGCAGGACCCGCGTCCGTCTACTTGGCGGACATGGCGGTGTGCGTGATCGCGTCCAAGGGCTGAACGTTGTGGCACGCAGCGAAGCGCTGAAAACAAAAAACCCGCTGAGCGAAAACGCCGAGCGGGTTTCTGGATGAGCCAGCGAACTGGCTGAAAACCGGGCCGAATTACTTCAGCTTGGTTTCCTTGTACATCACGTGCTTGCGAGCCTTGGGATCAAATTTCATGATCTCGAGCTTTTCTGGGGTCGTCTTCTTGTTCTTGTCGGTCGTATAGAAATGACCGGTACCAGCCGACGATTCCAGCTTGATTTTTTCGCGTCCACCTTTTGCCATGATCAGCTCCTAGTTCAGAGTACGCCGCGGGTGCGGAGGTCGGCGACGACCTGCTCGATGCCCACCTTGTCGATCAGACGCAATGCAGCATTTGAAATGCGCAGGCGAACCCAGCGGTTTTCCGTTTCAAGCCAAAACCGGCGGTAATGCAGGTTAGGCAAAAACCGACGCTTGGTTTTATTGTTGGCGTGAGAAACATTGTTTCCCACCATCGGGCGCTTACCCGTTACTTGACAGACGCGTGCCATGACGCTTCTCCACTTGAATCTTGTTTCAGGCGTGGTACCCAGAACAAATGGAGCACCTTGTTAAGAGGCAGACCACCTGGAGAAGTACCCTTCGAAGGCCGGGCCGAGCAGGCTGCGGGGGTCATTTCTGACGACCTGCGGACCAGCAACATCCGAACCGTTTCCGGCAAAGACCGCGATTATAGACCGAAATTCCAGCCTTGCGCTCAAGTCCTTTGCAACTCGTTTGCTGGACTCTTTCAGAACCCTCAAACCACCGGGTTCTGCTCGAGGAAGCGCTGGGCATCGAGCGCGGCCATGCAGCCGGTGCCGGCGCTGGTGATGGCCTGCCGGTAGATGTGGTCCTGCACGTCGCCGGCGGCGAACACACCCGGCACGCTGGTCATCGTGGCAAAGCCGTTCAGGCCGCTGCGCGTGACGAGGTAGCCGTCCTTCATCTCGAGCTGGCCTTCGAAGATGCCGGTGTTGGGCTGGTGGCCGATGGCGATGAAGCAGCCTTGCAGCGTGAGGTCCTTGGTGCTGTTGTCGACTGTGCTCTTGAGGCGCACGCCGGTGACGCCCGACTGGTCGCCCAGCACCTCGTCGAGCGTGTTCCACAGGTGCAGTTCCATCTTGCCGGCGGCGACCTTCTCGGCCACCTTGTCGATCAGGATGGCTTCGGCGCGGAACTTGTCGCGGCGGTGGATCAGGTGCACCTTGCTGGCGATGTTCGACAGGTACAGCGCTTCTTCGACCGCGGTGTTGCCGCCGCCGACCACGCAGACCTCTTGGCCGCGGTAGAAGAAACCATCGCAGGTCGCGCAGCCGCTCACGCCCCGGCCCATGAAGGCTTCTTCGGAGGGCAGGCCGATGTATTTGGCGCTGGCACCTGTCGCGATCACCAGCGTGTCGCAGCTGTAGGTGCCGGAGTCGCCGGTGAGCGTGAAGGGGCGCTTGGAGAAGTCGACCTTGTTGATGTGGTCGAAGACGATCTCGGTGTTGAAGCGTTGCGCGTGCTCGAGGAAACGCTGCATCAGCTCGGGGCCTTGCACGCCCATCACGTCGGCCGGCCAGTTGTCGACTTCGGTGGTGGTCATGAGCTGGCCGCCCTGGGCGATGCCGGTCACCAGCAGCGGCTTCAGGTTGGCACGGGCTGCATAGATGGCAGCGGTGTAGCCGGCAGGGCCGGACCCCAGAATCAGGACTTGGGCGTGGGTGTGGGTGGTGCTCATGAGCGTGCGATCAAGAAGGTTCGGCAGAATGGGATGGCAACATAGGACTGCGGCGATGCCGGATGGAGCGCAAGCTCGGCCCCGGTCGGCCAGTCAGACAACGCGGGAGTCTAGGCCGAAACGCGCTGGGTTGCGTCGGGGGTGATGTCTTATCGCGTCGGTGACACACCTGAATGGTGACATGGGGTTCACTCTCGCTGGCGTCAATCCTCGTAATGGTGACAATAGGCAAAAATACGAAAACGTTAAGTTTTCCACGGATAACCCGATACCACTGCAATATCAAGGAGGAACTTCGATGGCGATGTTGTCCAATCTGGACCTGATCCGGCGTGTGCCGCTGTTCTCTCTGCTCACCAATGAGCAGGCATCTGCCATCGCAGACAGCGTGGTGAAGCGGCGCTTTCGGCGCGGCGAGATCGTCGTCGAGCATGGCAAGAAGTCGAATGCCTTGTTCATTCTGCTGACCGGCCGCGCCCGTGTGCTCACCTCCGACTCCCGCGGGCGCGAGGTCATCCTGGCCGTGCTGCAGCCGGGCCACTACGTGGGTGAAATGAGCCTCATCGACAACGAGCCTCACTCGGCCACCGTGCGCGCGGAGGTGCAAACCGACATGCTCATCCTTGGCCGCGCCGAGTTCGCGCGCTGCCTGCCCGAGAACTCGAGCCTGTCCTACGCCATCATGCGCGGCCTCGTGCAGCGCCTGCGCAGCGCCGACCGCCAGATCGAGTCGCTGGCACTGCTCGACGTCTACGGCCGTGTGGCGCGCTCGCTGCTCGATATGTCCGAAGAAGAAGGCGAGTTCCGCGTCATCCGCAACAAGGTGTCGCGCCAGGACCTGGCCAAGATCGTCGGCGCTTCGCGCGAGATGGTCAGCCGCGTCATGAAGGACCTCGAAGACCGCGGCATCGTCGAGACCCAGGAAAACGGCTCGGTGATCATCAAGGAACGCCTGACGGCGTGACATCGGCCACAATGAGCGGATGACTTTTCCGCTCGCATCGCTTCGCACCGAAGGGGGCACGCCCCCTTCCACGCCACCCGGCGCCGGCCAGGGCAAGACCCACAAGCGCGGGCAGGCCGCGGCCGCCCCTGTGGCACCGCCATCGCCGCCCCCTGCCGCCTGGCGCACCCAGGTGGCGGTTCCCGTGGGCGCCGTGCTGTGGCTGCTCGTCGTGCTGGCGCTCGTCACGCACCATGGCAGCGACACCGCCTTCTCGACCTCCGGTACCGGCGCGGCCTCCCTCAACAAGGTGGGCACGCTCGGCGCCTGGTTCTCCGACATCGCCTATGTGCTGCTGGGCTACTCCGTCTGGTGGCTGCCAGCCATCGCATTGCGCGCCTGGCTGAGCGGCTTGGCGCGGCTGATGCGCGCCTCAGAGCACGCCGATGCACCCGTGGCCGCCACACCGCGCTGGTGGTTCTGGGCCGGTGTGGTGCTGCTGCTCGCGGCGAGCACGGCGCTCGAGTCGACCCGTCTGTATGGCTGGGAGCCGCGTGTGGCCGGCGGCCATGCGGGCGGCGTGTTCGGCTACCTGCTCGGCCCCACGAGCCAGAAGTTGCTTGGCTTTGCGGGCTCGGGCGTGCTGTGGATCTCCGCCCTCGTGGCCGCGGTGGCATTGGCTTTCCGCTTCTCGTGGGTGCATGTGGCCGAAGGCATCGGCGCCTTTGTCGACTCGCTGCGCGAGCGGCAGGTGCTGCGCATCGAAAGGGCCGAAGACCATCGCCTGGGCGAGCAGGCGCTGCGCGAACGCGAGCACCTGGTCGAGGTCGAGCACCAGCTGCACGAAGACCACGCGCCCATCGTCATCGAGGCCCCCATCATCGAGGTGCCCAAGTCGGAGCGTGTCGTGAAGGAGCGCCAGAAGCCGCTCTTCACCGAACTCACCGACACCAAGCTCCCGCAGGTCGACCTGCTCGATGCCGCGCCGGGCCGCATGGAAACCGTGACGCCCGAAACGCTCGAGATGACCTCGCGCCTGATCGAGAAGAAGCTGAAAGACTTCGGCGTCGAGGTGCGGGTGGTGGCGGCGTCTCCGGGCCCGGTCATCACGCGCTACGAGATCGAGCCGGCCACCGGCGTGAAGGGCTCGCAGATCGTGGGCCTGGCCAAGGACCTGGCGCGCTCGCTGAGCCTGGTGAGCATCCGCGTGGTCGAGGTGATTCCGGGCAAGAACTACATGGCGCTCGAGTTGCCGAACGCGCGGCGCCAGATGATCCGCCTGTCTGAGATTCTGGGCTCGGCCGTCTACAACGACGCGTCGTCGCAGCTCACCATGGGCCTGGGCAAGGACATCATCGGCGCGCCCATCGTGGCCGACCTGGCCAAGATGCCGCACTGCCTGGTGGCCGGCACCACAGGCTCGGGCAAGTCGGTGGGCATCAACGCGATGATCCTGAGCCTGCTGTACAAGGCCGAAGCGCGCGACGTGCGGCTCATCCTCATCGATCCGAAGATGCTCGAAATGAGCGTCTACGAAGGCATTCCGCATCTGCTCGCGCCGGTGGTCACCGACATGAAGCAGGCGTCCAACGCGCTCAACTGGTGTGTGGGCGAAATGGAGCGGCGCTACAAGCTGATGAGCAAGCTCGGCGTGCGCAATCTGGCCGGCTACAACAAGAAGATTTCCGATGCGCAAGAGCGCGGCGAGCTGATGCCCAACCCCTTCAGCCTCACGCCCGAAGAACCCGAGCCGCTGGAGCGCCTGCCTTTCATCGTGGTCGTGATCGACGAACTCGCCGACCTGATGATGGTGGTGGGCAAGAAGATCGAAGAGCTCATCGCCCGCCTCGCGCAGAAGGCCCGCGCCGCCGGCATCCATTTGATCCTGGCCACCCAGCGTCCGAGCGTGGATGTGATCACCGGCCTCATCAAGGCCAACATCCCGACGCGCCTGAGCTTCCAGGTGAGCAGCAAGATCGACAGCCGCACCATCCTCGACCAGATGGGCGCCGAGGCGCTGCTGGGCATGGGCGACATGCTCTACATGCCGTCGGGCACGGGCCTGCCCATCCGCGTGCACGGGGCCTTTGTCAGCGACGAGGAGGTCCACCGCGTTGTGGATTATCTGAAGCAACAAGGTGAGCCCAACTACATCGAAGGCATTCTCGAAGGCGGCGTGCTCGACGGCGGCGCCGATGGCGAAGCCATGCCCGGCGGCGAAGGCGGCGGCGAGGCCGACCCCATGTACGACCAGGCCGTGGGCATCGTGCTGCAGCACCGCCGCGCTTCCATTTCGCTCGTGCAGCGCCATTTGCGCATCGGCTACAACCGCGCTGCACGCCTGCTGGAACAAATGGAGAAATCCGGACTCGTATCCAGCATGTCCACCAACGGCAACCGCGACATCGTTGTCCCCAAACGGGATGAATGATCCGCACGCCCACCGCATGAACCATTCCTTCAAGCTTGTCAAAACGACCCTGGGCGCGCTCGCGCTGCTGGCCGCGTCGATGGCGCACGCCGATGCCGTTGGCACGCTGCGCGAGTTTGTGCGCGACGCCAAGACCGGCACCGCGCTGTTTTCGCAGACCGTCATCTCGCCCGACGGTGCCAAGAAAAAGACTTCCAGCGGCAACTTCGAGTTCTCGCGGCCGAACCGATTCCGGTTCATGTACACCAAGCCCTTCGAGCAGGCCATCGTGGCCGACGGCCAGAAGGTCTGGATCTACGACGCCGACCTCAACCAGGCCAGCTCGCGCAAGATGACGCAGGCACTCGGTGCCACGCCGGCCGCCTTGCTGGCCGGTGGCAACCTCGAGAAAGACTTCGAGCTCAAGGCCTTGCCCGACCGCGACGGCCTGTCGTGGGTGCAGGCCTTGCCGAAGATCAAGGAGAGCGGCTTCGAGTCCATCCAGATCGGCTTCAAGGAGAAGACGCTTGCCGCCATCAACATCGTCGATAGCTTCGGGCAGCGCTCCAACCTTCTGTTCTCGGAGCTCGTCACCAACGGCACGGTGAACCCCGAGCACTTCCGCTTCACGCCGCCCAAGGGCGCCGATGTGATCGAGCAGTGAGCCGATGAACACGGGAATCTCCGGGCTTCGGGGACGGCGGCCCGCATGATGCGGGTCACCGGACCAGCGCAGACGCGGCATGGCTGATCTCTTTCACACCGAGCCTGCCGCGCCGCTGGCCGAGGCGCTGCGTCCGAGCACGCTCGACGACGTGATCGGGCAGTCGCACCTCATCGGGCCGGGCAAGCCCTTGCGCTTGGCCTTCGAGTCGGGCCGTCCGCATTCCATGATTCTGTGGGGGCCGCCCGGCGTGGGCAAGACCACGCTCGCGCGCCTCACGGCCAGCGCCTTCGGCTACGAATTCATCGCCTTGTCGGCCGTGTTCTCCGGCGTGAAGGACATCCGCGCCTCGATGGAGCATGCGCAGCAGAATCTGTCTCTCGGAAAGAAGACCATCCTCTTTGTCGATGAGATTCACCGCTTCAACAAGAGCCAGCAAGACGGCTTGCTGCCCTTTGTCGAATCAGGTCTCGTGACCTTTGTCGGCGCCACGACCGAGAACCCGTCGTTCGAAGTCAATTCCGCCTTGCTGTCGCGCGCGCAGGTCTATGTGCTGCAGGTGCTGAGTGACGACGAACTTCGGTTGCTCGTGGCACGCGCCCGCGAGACGGTGCTGGCGCACCTGCAGTTCGACGACGCGGCGGTGAACACGCTGGTGGGCTATGCAGATGGCGATGCCCGCCGCCTGCTCAACCTGCTCGAACAGACCGAGTCGGCCGCCCGCGCGTCCAGCATCGAGCTCATCGACGCTGCCTTTTTGCAGAACGCCCTCACGCTCAATGCGCGGCGTTTCGACAAGGGCGGTGACAACTTCTACGACCAGATCTCGGCCTTGCACAAGTCGGTGCGCGGCTCGCACCCCGACGCCGCGCTGTACTGGCTGTCGCGCATGCTCGATGGCGGGGCCGATGCGAAGTACCTGTCGCGGCGCATCGTGCGCATGGCGTGGGAAGACATCGGCCTGGCCGACCCGCGCGCGATGCAGGTGGCTAACGATGCCGCCACGACCTTCGAGCGGCTCGGTTCACCCGAAGGCGAGCTGGCCCTGGCGCAGGCGGTGATCTACCTCGCCATCGCCCCCAAGAGCAACGCCGGCTACAACGCCTACAACCAGGCGCGGGCCTTCATCCGCAAAGATAAATCGCGCGAGGTGCCGGTGCACCTGCGCAACGCGCCCACCAAGCTCATGAAGGAGCTGGGCCACGGCAAGGCCTACCGTTACGCGCACGACGAGCCCGAGGCCTATGCTGCGGGAGAAAACTACCTGCCGGAAGGCATGCCCGAGCCCCGCTGGTACCAGCCCGTGCCGCGCGGCCTCGAGCTCAAGATCGCCGACAAGCTGGCGCATCTGCGTCAGCTGGACGACGAGGCCGGCGAAGGCTGAAACCGGTTGACCTGGCACGGTGACGATGAACAACGCTCGCGAAGGGCTTGTTCAGTGTGGCCGTGAGGTTCAGCGCTGCGCTGCCAGCGCTTTCGAAATGACGTACCGCTGTACCTTCGTCTTCGGCACGTGGAAGTCGAACCAGTTGCGCACGTCGTCATCGAGGCCGATGCCGTGCATGTAGTTGTAGAGCGCCTTCTTGAGGCCGTGACCGAGAGCGTCGTGGTCGGTGCCGGTGGGGTCGATGAAGCCGACGTCGTTCTTGGCGAACGAGATCGGTGGCAGCGGCTCGAGTGACACGCCGTAGGCCGCAGGGTCCTGGCCCACGGGTGAGTGCACGGTGCAGGCAAAGCGGTGGAAGAAGCCCGACTGGATGCAGCCCTCCGCAAAGAGCTGGCGCACGTACTCGAGTGCGTCCACCGTGTCTTGCACTGTCTGCGTGGGAAAGCCGTACATCAGGTAGGCGTGCACGAGGATGCCGGCATCGGAGAACGCGCGGGTGACCCGCGCCACCTGCTCCACCGACACGCCTTTTTTCATCAGGTTGAGCAGGCGGTCGGAGGCGACCTCCAATCCGCCGGATATCGCGATGCAGCCGCTGTCGGCCAGCTGCTGGCACAGCTCGGGGCTGAACGACTTCTCGAAGCGGATGTTGCCCCACCACGAGATGGACGTCTGCCGCCGCTGCAGCTCGGCGGCGAGCGCCTTCAAGGCCTTAGGGGGCGCTGCTTCGTCGACGAAGTGAAAGCCGGTCTGGCCGGTTTCCTTGACGATGGTCTCGATGCGGTCGACCAGGGTCTCGGCCGAGGCGCCGTCGTAGCGCGAGATGTAGTCGAGGCTCACGTCGCAGAAGCTGCACTTCTTCCAGTAGCAGCCGTGCGCCACGGTGAGCTTGTTCCATCGCCCGTCGGACCACAGCCGGTGCATGGGGTTGAGCATGTCCAGCAGCGACAGGTACTTGTCGAGCGGCAGGCCGTCCCAGGTGGG
>JBEGTX010000258.1:0-5880 GCA_041179165.1 Pseudomonadota bacterium
GGACAGTTTTTGCCGGATTTGCAGGCCCATAGCCCCGCTATGGGACAAAAAGACGGTGAAAAATGGACCGCTGCGGTCGATTTGCAGCCGACGCTTTCCAAGTCCGACAGGCTCCTAGCCCACCGAATCGTTCGACGGCCATCTGCACCAACTGCTGGGCATAGGCTTCGTCGCGCACATCGCCTGCCACGCGCGCAGCGTGGCCTCCCGCTGCTTCGATCTCTGCGACCAGCGTGTCCAGCGCGGCCTCGCGGCGTGCACCGACGACCACGGCAGCGCCCTCGCTCGCGAAAAGCAATGCCGTGGCGCGTCCGATGCCCGAGCTTGCGCCGGTCACGACGGCGACCTTGTTCTTGAGTGTGTTCATGCCTTCTTCTGTGGGGGCTCGATGTGAGCCGGAGATGGCAGTGTGTTGGCGGGTCGCGATGACGTCTCGCCGCTTTCGGACACTCAATTCAGTGCGAGACAGACGGCGCGGCGTGCTGCCTCACATGCTCTCTGGCGCAACAAAGGCCTCAGTGGCCGCTGCGTGGAACCCGCGCCGGCGTGCTCAACCACCCCACGGCCCACAACCCCGCCACCAGCACAGCCGCCGCAGCCGCCTGAACACCCCAGGACATCTGCGGTGCAAACCACAGCCAAAGCGCGGCGGTCTCGGCCATCACCACGAACAACACGATGGCAGCGATGAGGCGCCGCCGCGACACGGGCGGGTCGTAGCGTTTGACGGCCGCGAGATCGAAAGCGGGCCGCGGGAAGCGCCGCGCCACGTCGGGCGGGCGCCAGCCCGGCGGCTTGAACCACACGCGCAGCTTGTCGCCCCACCGCTCGGCGTGGCAGCTGTCGTGCCACAGGTCGGCATAGACCTCGAGGTTGGCCCACAAAGGGTTCCAGCTGCGCAGGGGCTTACGTGTCCCATAAACACAGGGTTCTGCGTCGTCTTCGGCTTTGTAGCTGCCGAAGAGGCGGTCCCACAGCATGAAGATGCCGCCGTAGTTCTTGTCGAGGTACACGTCGTTCACGGCGTGGTGAACGCGGTGGTTGCTGGGCGCGCAGAACCAGCGGTCGAAGGCGCCGAGCTTGCCGATCTGCTGCGTGTGCACCCAGTACTGGTAGAGCAGGTCGATGAGGGCCACGGTCGCGAACACGAGCGGCGGCACACCGGCCAGTGCCATCGGCAGGTAGAACACCCAGCCGGCCACCCAGTTGCTGCTGGTCTGGCGCAAGGCGGTGCCGAGGTTGTAGTCCTCGCTCTGGTGGTGCACCACGTGTGCAGCCCAGAACAAGGCGACCGTGTGGCCGAGCCGGTGCTGCCAGTAGTACAGAAAATCGTAGGCCACGAGCGCCACCACCCACACCCACCAGGCCTCGCTCGGCAACTGCCACAGCGCGGCATGCTGATAGACCAGCGCGTAGATGCCGACGGTGATGGCCGCGCTCAGCACACCCACCAGCTGGCTCATCACACCGAGACCGATGCTGTTGAGCGTGTCGTTGAAGCGGTAGGTGTTGCGCCCGCGCCATCGGCCCACGGCGTACTCGAGGCCGATGAGCAAGAAGAACGCTGGCGTGGCCAGCACGATGACTTGTGATGCCGTCAGCGCCATGGGCAGCCCCTGAGACCAGTCAGACGCTCTGGCCGGCGCGGTCGTTCGATTCGTCGAGCGTGGGTCGGTCGAGATGGTGGGTGTCGCTCCATCCCACCAGCGTGAAGCCTTCTGGCGTGTAAAGCAATCGGTTGATGCTCGCGTTGCCCAGCAACCAGGAACGCGGTGCCTGCAGGTCGACCCGGGTGGCCGCGCGGTACAGGCAGTCCATCACACCGCCATGGGCCACGAGCGCAATGGCCTCGCCCGGGTGGGCGGCCGCCAGTCGCGTGGCCGTGGCCACGCAGCGGGCATAGAAGTCGCGCAGCGACTCCCCTCCCGGCGGCGAATACTCTGGATCGCGCTGTCGCCAGCGCGCCGACTGCTCCGGGAACTTGGCTTCGATTTCAGCGAAGGTGTGGCCCTCGAATTCCCCGAAGCCCCGCTCTCGCAGGCCGACATCGGTGACAAGCGGCAGGCCGGTGCCGCGGCCCACAGCTTCGGCTGTCTCGAAGGCGCGCAGCAGGTCGCTGGTGTAGACCGCCGCAAGGCCTTCGCCCCCGACCACACGCTCCAGCTGCTCGGCCTGCCAGCGGCCGAGCTCATTCAGCGGGATGTCGAGCTGGCCCTGGATGCGACTGTCGACATTCCAGGCGGTCTCGCCATGGCGGATGGCCAGGATGCGGGTCGTCTGCTCCATGGGCGCCTTACAGCAAGCGCTTGTTGAGCGTGTAGGTGGCGGTGAGACGGGCCTCGGCCAGCACGTGGCCCTTCAGGGCCTCGCGCACCTGCGTGCCGGTGAAGGCCCCGCTGACCGGCAACGTGGCCGCGTCGAGCGCGAACAGCGTGAAGTGGTAGTGGTGCACGAGCGAGTCGTTGAACGGCGGGAACGGCCCGTCGTAGCCGAAGTACTCGCCCGACATCTCGCCACCGGTGCCGAACCAGCCAGTGAAGTCATTGAGCCCCTGGCGGGCGCCGAGGGCCGTGGCCGATGCCGGCTTGCCGCGCGGCGTGAAAGCGCTGCTGAAGGCGCCTTCGGCGATGGTGCTCAACGTGGCGGGCACATCGACCATCACCCAGTGGAAGAAGTCGACGCGCGGCAAGTCGGCCGGCACCTCGCGGTCGGTCTGATTGACGTCATCACCGCGGCTGGGCACATCGGCGTCGTGGCAGATGAGCGCGAACGAGCGCGTGCCTTCGGGCACCTCGCTCCAGCTGAGCTGCGGGCTGATGTTGTCGGAGAAGGTGCCTTGGCCGTTGCCATCGGGACGGCCGGCGGCATGGCGCTCAGGCAGGCGGGTGTCGGGCGGGAAGCTGGTGCTGTGGAGTTTCATGGGGGTTCCGGATCGGGGCAGTCAGACACCCCAGACGATATCGTGTCCTTGGGTGTGCGCGCGCTTCAAGGTCTCGACGAACGGCCACACACGCTGGCGCAGGCCCACGCCTTCGCGCGGCGGCAAGGTCTTGCCCTCGGCGGCGGCCTCGGCCTCGGCCTGGGTACGCGCGGCATCATCAGCCGCAACCGCCTGCTCAAGTGCGGCCAGGGCAGCCGGCATGGCGTCGGGCTCGAGAATACCCTTGGGCGCCACGGGCTTGCCGATCAAGCGCAACAGCTCATCGCCGTTCGGGCCCATCATCAGGATGTCGGCGCCAGCTTTGGACTTGAACTTGTAGATCATGGTCGGGTCACTCGCTGCAGTGGAATGATTCATTGTGGCCGAGACCGGGCCACGTCCACGCAAGAAACCCTCACCGCCGACGTAGGACATCCGCCCCTTCGGTGTCTGCCGTTCTTCGGCTCACCCTTCCCTTCAGGAGCCCCACTTGCATTGGACGGACCAGATCTTCGACACGCTCAGCAGCGAATTTTCGGATGTGCCCGACGCTGCACAGATCACCCGCATCCTCGTTCGGCTTCTGCTGGCGGGTGTGCTGGGCGCCGTGCTCGGCTACGACCGTGAACAGCAGGGCAAGGCCGCAGGCGTGCGAACCCACATGCTCGTGGCCATGGGGGCCGCCTTGTTCGTGCTCGTGCCCCAGCAGGCCGGCATGGCCATTGCCGATGTGAGCCGAGTCATGCAAGGCGTGATTGCCGGCATCGGGTTTCTGGGGGCCGGCGCCATTCTTCGCGCACAGGCGGAAGAGAACGTGCGTGGGCTGACCACTGCGGCCAGTGTGTGGATGACGGCGGCCATCGGCATCGCCTGCGGGCTGGGGCGCGAGTCGACCGCCGTGCTGAGCACCTTGCTGGCCTTGGGCGTTCTGAGTCTGGTGCCGCACCTGACAGAAGGCCTGCGCAAGAAAAACCCGCCGCCCGAAAACCGCCCGCGCTGAAACGCGCAGCGGCCTCAGTGCCGCAGCACGTCGGGAGACTCGTCGCCAGGCAGTGCGCGCAAGCCGCTCTGCACACGCGCCTCGAAGGCCGCCACATCGAGCGCGGGCGCATAGAGAAAGCCCTGGAACTCGTCGCAGCCCGCATCGACCAGCCACTGGCGCTGCGGCTCGGTCTCCACGCCTTCTGCAATGACGCGCAGGCGCATGGCGCGCGCCAAGGAAATGATGGCGTTGGCAATGGCCACGTCGCTCGGGTCATCGGGCAGGTTCTGCACGAAGCTGCGGTCGATCTTCAACCGCGCGATCGGGAAACGCTTGAGGTAGCCCAGGCTCGAGTAGCCGGTGCCGAAATCGTCGATGGCCATCATGACGCCGAGCTCGGCCAGACCGCGCAGGCGGTGCAGCGCGTCTTCGGCATCGTGGATCAGGATGGATTCGGTGAGCTCGAGCTCCAGCAGGTGAGGCGGCAGGTCGGCAGCCTTGAGCGTGCTGGCCACCCGATCGATGAAATCGGCCTGCTGGAACTGCAGGGCCGACACGTTGATGGACACCGGCATGTGGAGGCCCGAAGCACGCCAGGCCGCGGCCTGGCGAACCGCCTGCGCCAGCACCCAATCGCCGATGGCGATGATGAACCCGCTCTCTTCGGCCAGCGGGATGAATTCGCCGGGTGAGACATCGCCCAGCACCGGATCGCGCCAGCGGATGAGCGCCTCGGCACCCACCACGAGCCCCGTGGCCAGGTTGACCTGCGGCTGGTACGCCAGCCGGAAATGCCCGCTGACCAGCGCCTGGCGCATGGCGTGGTCGATCTGCATCTGCGAGCGCTGGGCCACGTCGCGTTGCGGCTGGTGAAAGCGGAAGCTCGCCCGCCCGAGTTCTTTCACGCGGTGCATGGCGGCATCGGCACGGCGGATGAGTTCGTCGAGGTTGCTCCCATCGCTGGGGCCGAGGGCGACACCGATGCTGCAGGTGACGGTGAACGCCACGTCGTCGAGCACAAAAGGCCGCGACATGGCTTCGATGACACGCCGCGCCGTGATCTCTGCGCCCGGGATGTCGGCCTGGTGCACGAGCAGCACGAACTCGTCGCTGCCGAGCCGCGCCACGGTGTCCAGACTGCGCAGGGAGGCCTTGATGCGCTCGGTCACCTCAAGCAGCACGCGGTCGCCGAAGCTCAGGCCGAAGGTGTCGTTGATGTGCTTGAATCGATCGAGGTTGAGCACCATCAGCGCAAAGCTGGTGCCGCTGCGCTGGGCCATGGCAAACGCGAACTCGACCCGGTCGGCCAACAAGCGGCGGTTGGGCAGTCCGGTGAGCACATCGGTTTGCGAAAGCTCTTCGATGCGCTGCGAGGCCGCGAGCTTTTCGGTGATGTCACGGAACGAGTAGACCCGGCCGATGGGCTGGCCGCGGCTGCACTGCGGCAAAGTGACACGCTCGATCACACGCCCGCTGTGAAGCGTGAAGACGTCGCTCGTCTGCAGCAGCGTGGCTTCGAGGATGGAGGCCAGTCGCCGCTCGTAGTCGTCGGGGTCGGTGACGCTGCGCCGCATCCAGGCGTGCACGGCGGCGTCGTCGCGGTCGGTGAGCATGTCATCGCGCAAGCCCCACAGGCTCGCGAAGCGGCGATTGAAGCCGCGGATCGCGCCGCCCAGGTCGGTGACCAGAATGCCGTCGGCCGTGGACTCGAGCGTGGCACGCAGCTCGGCCACACGCGACTCGAGCTCGATCTGCGTGGCCTCCTGGGCGCTGCGGTCTTGCAGCACCACGAGGTAGATGTCGTGCACCGGGGGCTCGTCGAGCCGCACGCGGCTGACACGCCGGGTGACAGGCACCACACGGCCGTCGAAGCGGCACACGAGGCTCTCCGACAGGATGGACTCGGTCCAGCCCGCGGCCACGTCGTCCCAGAAGGCGAGGTCTTCGGGGGTGGCGCTCAGCTCGGCCACACCGCGGC
>JBEGTX010000259.1:0-4185 GCA_041179165.1 Pseudomonadota bacterium
CAGGTCATCGGCGATGTGCGCGGTGCCGTCTCCGGGGCCTCGCAACGTGAGCCCTACCCCTGGCTGGCCGTGGCCGCTCTCGGCTTCAGCGTGCTCTGGCTGCTGTGGCCTGAAAACGGCACAGGTATGTCCAAGCTCAAGCTCTGGACCCTCTTCGTGCTGGCCAGTGCGCTGATGATCTTCACGCCCATGGTGCGCAATGCACTCAACCTCGCACCGCTGCGCGCCTGGCAGTTCGCCGTGGCTGGCGCCGGCGGCCTGGCATTCACGTGGGTGGCCTTTCTCTTGCCCTCGATCAGCACCAACCAGGCGTTCTTCGGCACGATTGCGGCCGTGGCGGGCGGGCTGGCCGTGTGGACGGCCCCCGGCAAACCCGAATGAAAGGCGCCGCCTCACGGTGGAGCGTGGGCGTGGCTGCATTCCTGCTCGTGGTGTCGCTCGGCCTGCCCTGGGGCAGCTCCAGCAACCTGCGCACGATGTACCACCCCGGGTGGCTCGTGCCCTCTCTGTGCCGCACCGTGCAGACCTGGGACGGCTGGTACGAATCGGTGTGCGAGCCGAGCGTGCTGAACCTCGGCTACATGAGCACCCACGTCGACCATGAAACCCACTACGGCGCAGGCCATGGCGGCCGCTTTGCCGTGGCGGCGGGTTTGCTGCTGATCGTGCTATCGCGGGTGAAGCGGCGCCGTGCGCTGCTCGTGTGGGCCGGCGGCACGGTGGCGGTGATGACCGTGCTGGTCAGCGGGCTGGGGTTTCAGTCCGCCGGATCAGGGGCCGCATGGATCGCGGTGATGCTGCTCATCGGCGCGGGCCTGTCACGCGAGGGAGGTGTCTCCGCCCCACCGCCCGCTGCCGCAGACTGAGCCGCGGGCCGTTTCAGAAACCGGCGCGAACCCCCACCGACAACAGCATCGGCAACTGCGTCTGCGCCTTGCGGCTGTTGTAATCGACCGCGTAGGTGTAGCCCGACACGTTGGTGCGGTTGTACGCATTGATCACCTCTCCGTAGTAGCTGAGGGTGGGAGACACGACGCGCTCGGCACGGAGGTCGAGCCGGTGGTAGCTCGGCAGGCGATCGGAGTTGATTTCGCCGTAGCGCGGCCGAACGCGCCCATCCGGCTCGGTGTAGGTACCGACCACCGGCGTGTCGGGCGAGCCGGTGTGGTAACTCCACTTGGCACCGAACTGCCAGCTGCGGTTCAGCCGGTAGTTGCCCACCGCACTGACGATCACGGGTTGGTCGAATTCGAAGGGAAAGTCCTGGCCCGTCACATCGTTGTGGCGGCGCGCACGCGACAGGCTCACCGACAACCAGCCCGACCACGCCGAGATCGGCTCCTTTTTCAGGAACAACTCCAGGCCGCGTACATCGCCACTGCCACCATTGATGTAGACCAGTGACGGATCGTCCACCACGAAGTCGCTGAGCTTCTTGTGATACGCCTCGGCCTTGACACTCCAGCCTGCGGCCAGCTTCTGCGAAACCCCGAGGACCGAGTGCGTGGCACGCACATGCCACAGGCCGGGATTGCCCACATCCTTGAGCACCTGCGGCCCACCAGGGAACTGGTTGTGCCGGCCCCAACCCGCTGTGAAGAGCGTGTCAGAGGACCACTTCCACTCGGCACCCAGGCGCGGCTCGGTGTAGTCGCGTCCCAGGTAGCCGTCGTGCGATTGGCGCAGGCCCGCCGTGATCGCCCAGGCCGGCGACACCTGCCAGCGGTCCTTGACGAACACACTGTTCATGCGGGCTTCGATGCTGCCGACCGCATGCTTTTCCGGTGCACTGGTGAGATCGCAGTCGGGTTTGAACTCGTTGCAGCGGGCGTCACGGAACAAGAGGTCGTAGTTGGCATGCAGCGACTGGATCGAACCGCCCACCCACATCTCATGATCGGCATGCGGCCGCCAGCGCAACTGCTCGCGCAGGAAGAAGGTGCGAGAGCGCGCCTTCACCCGCACGGCGCTGCCGAGCGAAGCCACCTGGTAGTCGCTCGTGTGGCCGATCGCCAGCTTGTTGCTGAGAGCCTGGCCCCACTGCCCGTCCCACACCACGGCCTGCGTGTCGTACGAGGTGTCGCTCGCGCCATCACCGGCCAGCACGGGGTCTTGCAGCGCCACGGTCGAATTAGCGGGCAGCTTGAACGCCAGGTGGTCGGTGGCGCCCGTGGCGTGCAGCGTGAGCTGGTGGTTCTCGTTGAGCGTCCAAAGGTACTTGCCCTGGTAATCGCGATAGCGCGGCACCGTGAGGACAATGCCGCTGTCGTCGTCTTCCACCGTGTTGAGCAGCAGGTCGAGGTAGCTGCGCTTGGCTGCGAAGTAGAACGACTGGTTCTTGGCCACCGGCCCTTCCACCAGAAAGTCTGCGCCCAACAGACTCACGTTGAGCACGCCACCGAGGCGGTCGTTGCGCGGCCGGCGCAGTGTGACATCGAGCACCGAGCCCGTGACGTCGTCGGACTCCGGACCGAAGGCCGAACTGTAGAGTTCGAAGTTGCTCACGAGGTCACTGTGGACCGTGCTGACCAGGCCCCCCACGTGAAAGAGGTACCCCACCGGCAAGAAATCGATCACGTACGAGTTGTCGGAGGGGCGTGAGCCGCGGATGACCGGGGCGCTGCTGCTGTCATTGGCAAGGGCCACGCCCGGCAGGCTTTGAAGGGCCTTCATGGGGTCGCCCATGGTGCCCGGCACCCGTCGGAGTTCATCCCCCGTCATGACCGAGCGGCTCACGCCTGAAGCGCGGCGGGCGCCTGACACCACGATGGGATCGAGCGTCGACACCGGCTGAGGCGGCGACGAGACCGTGGCCGCAGAGCCCGGTGGGCTGATCACTGCAGACGCCGAAGGAGCCGGCCGCGGGACGGACCCGCCGCCGCTTTCATCTTGCGCTTGCGCGCCGGCACCGCAAAACGTCAACACCACACCACACCACCAGGCCGCTGGCCCGGATGAAGTCCTGCTCATGATCATCCCTGAATTCGTTCTTGCGCTGAAGAGCCCACGCCCCAAGCCCACGGCCGCCCTGCACTATGCAGCAGCCGGCCCGGCTGGACTCCCTCAGTCAGAGGCGCCGTCTCTGCAGCGCTCAACCCAGCATGCTAACTGCTGAACGCCCCAACTTGGGGCTCCGGAACGAAACGGGATGTGTCAGCGGCGCTGACGGCTGCGCACCTGGGCGAGCGGGCGTTTGCCCTTGAGCTGCTTCTCGATGCCATCGTTCAATCGGCTGCGCAGATCGACCACCGCCTCCAGGTGACCGAACACGCCGGGGAATCGCAGGTCCAGCCACAGCCACAGCGTGCAAGCCCGCAGCGCCTGCTCCATGCGGTCGAGGCGGCTGTGTTCGTCGACATCGCCCAGGAACCACGGCGTGCCGGCCTTGCCGGTGGCCGCATGGCTGGCGGCCCAGCCGAGGAACTCCTGCACCTGGGATTCGGTGCGGCTGTCCACCGGCGCCTGGGCGTAGATGAACCGCTGCTTCAGGCCGAGGCGCGAGGCGCTGCGGTCGAGCTGCTCGGCAAGCTCCAGCATCTGCTCGAGCTCGGCGACTTCGAAGTGCGCGTTGTCGAGCTGCAGCTGGTCCATGAAGATGCCCAGCACCTCGCGCAGGCGGGTCTTGCCCAGCCGCGAGGCGATGGTGTCCACATGCCACCAGTTGGGGGCGACCGGTGCCTTGAAGTTGATCGGGGCGCGCGGCGTCTTGGGCAACAGCTCCTTGAGCATGCGGGCCGCCGCCGGCTCGGCTTCCTTGAGCACGCCTGCAAAGCCTTCTTCGTGCATGCCGAAGCGGCCAGCGCGGCCTGCGATCTGGTGGACTTCCGACTCGGTGAGAGGGCGGTCGCCCTGCCCATCGAACTTGGTCATGGTGCTGAACAGGACGCGGCGGATCGGCAGGTTGAGCCCCATGCCGATGGCGTCTGTCGCAACGAGGATGTGCGACTCGCCCTGCGCAAACCGTTCGGCCTCGCGTCGGCGCACTTCAGGTGGCAACGCACCGTAGATCACCGACACCGCATGCCCGTTGGCGGCGATCTGGTCGCGCATGGAGAGCACCTCGCGACGGCTGAAGGCCACCACGGCATCGCCCTTCTTCAACGCGGACACCGGCACTGGCGTGGGCAGCAACTGCACGTGCTGCTTGCGCTCGAAGTGCCGCACCTCACAGCGCTCGCCGCACAG
>JBEGTX010000260.1:0-18191 GCA_041179165.1 Pseudomonadota bacterium
GGGGCGATGCGGTCTTCGTTGATCACGCGCAGGTTGCCCACACCCATGTGCCTGGGGTCCACGTAGTCGGCGAACGAAAAGCTGTGGAAGGACTTAAGCCAGCCGTGATCGGCGTGGCCACGATCGGAAGACTTGCGAACGGTGATCATGAATCTCTCCTTGGGTGAGAGTTCAATGTAGTGTTCGCGGGGGGCGCGGCGGCTGCGGGTCGTTGAAGGCAGCGTTCAAAACGGATGAACGTCGAGTCGGCGGGGTCCGCCTTCGCTGGGGAAGGAGGAGCTTTTCGGCCCGGGAGGTCACTCCATCGGGCCAACAGCAGGCTCAGGCCGGGCTGCTAGCCGATCTTGAAGGTGGCGACCGAACTCACCAGCTCCACCGCTTGCGATTGCATGCTCTGGGCCGCCGCCGCCGATTCCTCGACCAAGGCCGCGTTCTGCTGCGTCATCTGTTCGAGCTGCGACACGGCCTCGTTGACCTGGCCGATGCCGCCCGATTGCTGGGTCATGGCGGCACTGATCTCGCTGATGATGTCGCCCACGCGGGCCACGCCGGAGGTGATCTCCTGCATGGCTTCGCCCGCGCCTTTGACGAGGCGGGTGCCGCTCTCGACCTTTTCGCCGGAACTCTGGATGAGGTTCTTGATTTCTTTGGCGGCCTGCGCGCTGCGTTGGGCCAGCGTGCGCACTTCGGCTGCCACGACCGCGAAGCCGCGGCCTTGTTCGCCAGCACGGGCCGCTTCGACTGCGGCGTTCAGCGCGAGGATGTTGGTCTGGAACGCGATGCCGTCGATGGTGCCGATGATCTCGCTCATCTTGCTCGAGGCCTGATGGATCTCGGTCATGTTGTCCACGACCGACGAGACGATGCTGCTGCCCTTGCGTGCGGCGGCGCTGGCATCGGTGGCCAGCTGGTTCGCCTGCTGAGCCGCCGCGGCGCTGTCGCGCACGGTGCCGGAGATGAGTTCGAGTTCGCTCGCCGAATGCTGCAGCTTGGCCGCGGTGTTTTCGGTGCGGGTGCTGAGGTCCTGGTTGCCGATGGCGATCTCGCTGGACGCTGTGGAGATGGAGTCGCTGGCGCGGCGGATCTGGCCCACCGCCTGCTGAAGACCACGGGTCATCGACGCCACAGCGGCGTTCAGCGAGGAGGTGTCGCCCGGAACCACGGGAATCTCGGTGGTGAGATCGCCCGCAGCCACACGCTGGACGCGGTCACGCAATTCACCGGGCTCGCCGCCCAGGTCTCGCCACACAGACGACACCACACCGCGGGCGGCCAGACCGAGCACCAGCAAGGCCAGGCCCGCCACGGCAATGCTCGCGATCTCGCTGTGGCTGCGGCTGGTGTCGACGACGGCAAAGCCCTTGTCGACAGCGGCCCGTGCGACGCTCTCCTGCTCCTTCAAGGAGGCAGACAGTTTGACGAGCGCGGCCTGCATGGCCGGCAGCTGGGCTTCACCCGGCTTCTTGGCCAGCAAGGCCGTGGTGGCTGCGAGTGCGCTGTCGTGGTAAGTGACATAGGCCTTACGCAACGCCTCGGCCTGGTCCTTGTGGCCTGGAAGGGCTTGCGCTTGCTGCAATGCCTTGTCGATGCGCCCGGCATGGCCCTTGGCCTCGTCGAGCTTGTCGGAGTTGTCTTCGAGGGCGGCGGACTGCAGCGCGGCGCGCATGTTCTCCAACGCCCGGTCGATCCGAAGCACCTCTTCGAGGTAGGGATAGTCCGCGTGATGCAAGGCTTGCAGCTGGTTGCTGGTTCTCCAGCCGAGTGCGGTCGTGACAACCAATCCAACCCCAAGAACGACCGCTGCTGCGATCGGAATGGCCCACATCTTGTGTCGAAAGTTCATATACCGCCTCGTTGGAAACCAGACATGCCCGATGTCGATCGGCATGGCAAAAAAACTGGACTGTCACACCTCGCGCCATGCGCCGGATGTGATGCTTCGTTGCACCGCGTGCACGGTGTCGAACGAGCGTCGCCCATTAGGCAACGCTTACCCTTGGGTTGTCGGCAAAAAGTGACCTGCTCTGAAGCCCCAATTCCGAGGATCGCGTCACGCCTGTCGGCATGGATCGGCACATCAGAAAACAGGAGACCAATGACATCGGGGACCGTGCGCGTGCTGCGCAAGGTCCCCGACAGGACGACGCCGTTCAGGCGTCGAGTGGCTTCAGCCGGTGAGCGCCGTCATCAGTCGGCAGTGAACACCACCTTGACCGAGGCATCCACCTCGGCACTGTCGATGTAGCCGATGGCATCAGGGCTGGCCGCCACGGCCTTCTTGACATCGGCACCGCTGGCCACGGCCTTGGGAGGTTGGGCCGCGCCGCTGAACACGAGCCGTGACCACAGCGCCTTGATCTGCGCCGGGTTCTTGCCCGTGACCTTGTTGTAGAAGGCGTCGCGGATGGCGGAGCCTTCGGACTGGTCGATGAGCACGGCCTGGCCTGCGCCTGGCAGTGTCGGCGACTTGGCCAGGAACAACTGGCTCACCTGGTCGGCGGAGAGCTTGCCGGCAGGGCTCTTTGCGCCCACCACCACGGCAACGCCAGCATGGACACCGAGGTGCAGACCGAGGGCCGACAGGGCCACGACGGCCGCGGCGATTCGATTGAATTTGATGGTCATGATCGGCCTTTTAGAAAACGAAATCGACAGCCGCCGAGATGACGTTGGTGCGACCGCCGCGTTCGAACGCGGGTTGCACGTTGGCGAAGAAGCCGGTCGAGCCATCTGCCAGCGAGATGCGGTCGTACTGGACCTTCAATGCAGCGCTCTTGTCAAAGTCCCAGCGCGTGCCCGCGCTGATCGACTTCTGGTCACGGGCGTTCGACGACACGATGATGCCCCGGACAATCGGATTGGTGCTGGTCAGGTCGTTCTTTTGCTTGAAGCCGGCCACGCTGAGGTAAGGCGTGAACGCCTTCACGCGCACACCACCGGTCAGGTAGAACTCACGCGCGGTGGAGGTGAAACCGATCTGCTTGATCTGGCCGAACTCACCGGTGACGAACCAGGTGCCTGGGTCGTAGGTCGCGCCGAGACTGAGGTACTGGCCCTTCTTGTCCTTGATGGCAAATTCATCCGCTGCAGCTGGATCGCCTGGCAGCGCTGGCGCGCCTGGGCCCAGGGCCCCTGCCGGCAGGCCACTGCGAACGATGGCAAACGTCGAATCGAGGCGCGCATCTTCCACCGTCACGCTGCGCACAGAAAGCAGACTGGCGCGGGCGGTGAAGTCACCGATGTCACCAGTGACGTTCACACCGAACACACCCTTGGTTTTCACCTTGCCGTTGTTGAGAGATTCCTGCGTGGCTTGGCCATAGATGGCCTGGGTCTTCACACCCACAGGACCGACGGACGTGCGCCATGTGACATCGACGCCATCGGTGTGAGGCGCACCCAGGCTGTACAGCTCGAGCGGTGGACGGATCCACGGCTGCGAGTAGCCGATGTTGCGGTAATCGGAAATCATGAAGGCCGAGTACGGCAGGCGGCCGGCACGCAAGTCGACACCTGAGGTGGGCGTGAACTTCAGGAACCCGAGCGACAGCACGGGGTTGTAGTTGTTCGACGTGTTCAATTGGGAGAGCAACTGGACCGAGGCGCTCCATTGCGGGGAGAACTTGGCGTCGAGCTGCGCGCCGAGTTTGGAGTCGGTGCTGCCGGCCCAGTAACGGGTGTGGCCCGTACCGTTGGGTTGGTTGCTGTTGCCGACAAAGTCGGCCTGGTCGTTGTTGGAGTGAGCCACACCCACGGTGCCGAAACCACTGAATTTCCAGGTGGGACCTTCGTCGGCGTACGCGCTGTGCCCGAAGACACACAGGCAGGCCGCAGCAATCGCCACGGTGGATGGTTTGAAATTCATGGATAAGCTCCTGATGTCCCGCGGGAGGGGTGCAAGCCTTGAGTGAAAGGTTTGCGGTGTCATGACTTGTACGAAGTCGAACGTGCACTGCCGATTAGGAAGCGCTCACGTTAGGGTTGTCGGCTGGAAAAGCAGCACGCTTGAGTGCCATTTCCGTGGAGCGCATCACATCTGGCCGCGTGACCGCACCGATAACGACAAGCCTGACACGGTGCTGACACTCACCGCCTGCCAGGACGCCGCGGTCGACCCACCAGCACCTCATGCTGTTCCCCTAAGATCCATGCTCTTGCTGCGCCGCTTGCACCTCGCCCACCGAACGCTTGCCCCATGACCCACGCCCATCACGTCCTGACCCCCGAAGCCCTGGCGATGATGGACGTCATCGCACGCACGGGCAGCTTTGCGGCCGCCGCGCGGGAGCTGGGCAAGGTGCCTTCGGCACTGACCTACAACGTGCGCCAGCTCGAAGACGCGCTCGACGTGCTGCTGTTCGACCGCCGCTCGCGGCAGGCCAAGCTCACCGCCGCCGGCGAGGAGCTGCTGAACGAAGGCCGCCGCCTGCTCGATCAGATGGAGGCCGTGGCCAACCGCGTGAAGCGCGTCGCCACCGGCTGGGAGACCCAGCTCACCGTGGCAGTGGACGGCGTGATGTCGCGCCTCACGACCTTCGAGCTGTGCGAGGCGTTTTTTGCCATCCAGCCCGAGAGCAGCGGCTCGGTCAACAGCGGCCCCTGCACGCGGCTGCGGCTGCGCACCGAGGTGATGGCCGGCACCTGGGAGGCGCTGGTCAGCGGCCAGGCCGACCTGGCCATCGGTGTCGGAACCGAACGCGCCCTGCCGCCCGGCATCCAGATGTTGCCGCTGGGCAAGATCGCCTTCGTGTTTGCCGTGGCGCCGCACCACCCGCTGGCCGCCATCACCGAGCCCCTGAGCGACGCCGACCTGATGCGCCACCGCGCCGTGGCCGTGGCCGATTCGGCCCAGCGCCTGGCGCCCCTCACCGTGAACCTGCTGCCCGGCCAAGACGTGTTCACCGTGGCCACCATGCAGGCGAAGATCGAAGCGCAGTTGCGCTGCATGGGCTGCGGCTTCCTGCCCGAGCCGCTGGCGCGCGAGCACATCGCCGCAGGTCGGTTGGTGGCGAAAGCGATGCAGCGGCCCTCCCCTTCGGCCTCGATGGGCTACGCGTGGCGCGGCACTGCAGCATCGGCCGGCACGCGCAAGGCCCCGATGGGCCTGGCCTTGCGCTGGTGGCTCGACCAGCTGGAGAGCCCGGCCACGCGACTGGCGCTGCTCGAGCGGCATGGAGCGCCAGTGCTGCTGGGCGTGGACTGAGCGGGCCGTCACCGCATCCTTTGGCATGACCTTGTCTTCTTCCTACCGCGGCCGCTTCGCCCCCTCGCCCACCGGCCCCTTGCACGAGGGATCGCTTGTCGCTGCGCTCGCGAGCTGGCTCGATGCCCGCGCCCACGGCGGCACCTGGCTCGTGCGCATCGAGGACGTGGACACGCCGCGCTGCGAGCCCGGCGCGGGCGAGCACATCCTCGTGCAGTTGGCCGCCTGCGGGCTGGTGCCTGACGAGCCGCCGTGGTGGCAGTCGACACGTCACACCGCTTACGACATCGCCTGCAAGCGTCTGCGCGCTGCCGGCCGCGCCTTTGCCTGCGGCTGCACCCGCAGCGACGTGGCACAAGCCGTGGCCGCCGCAGGCCAGGTTCGGCCGCGCCACAGCGAACTCGTCTACCCCGGCACCTGCCGAGAGGGCCTGCACGGCAAGCCCGCCCGCGCCGTTCGCGCACTCAGCACCACAGACGACGGCGGCCCCGCCGTGATCGACTGGCACGACCGCCGGCTCGGGGCCCAGCAGCAAGACATCACCACCGAGGTCGGTGACTTCGTGCTGCACCGCGCCGACGGGCTGTGGGCTTACCAGCTCGCCGTGGTGGTGGACGATGCCGAGCAGGGCATCACCCACATCGTGCGCGGCGAAGACCTGGCAGACAACACGGCGCGGCAGATCCACCTGCAGCGCGCCCTCGGGGTGCCCACCCCGTTCTACCTTCACACCCCGTTGGTGCGCGACGGGCGCGGCGAGAAGCTCTCGAAACAGCATGGCGCGCAGGCGGTGGATCTGAGCGATCCGGTGGCTGCGCTGCAACGTGCGGGCGAGGTGCTGGGGCTGGCGCCGGTGTTTGCCTCGCTGCAGCCCTCACCCTCAACCGCCGATTGGCTGGCGCGTGCCACCCGGGCCTGGCTGAGCTGAGCTGAGAGGCCCCTGCCGCGCAGGCAACGCGCTACAATACTGTTCATATTCACAGTGATCAATGCGCGGCGTCCACCCGCGTTTCTCACCGAACAGTCGCGTTTCACCCGGCTCCGGCATGACCACCACCGCCCCAGAGGCACGCACCCGCCTCATCGCCCACCTCGACATGGACGCGTTCTACGCGTCGGTCGAGCTGCTGCGTTACCCGGAGCTCAAGGGGCAGCCGGTGGTGATCGGCGGCGGGCGCGACCGCGGCCCGGTCACCCTGCCCGACGGCACACGCCGCTTCGCCCGTCTGCGCGACTACGTGGGCCGGGGCGTGGTGACCACCTCCACCTACGAAGCCCGTGCGCTCGGCGTGTTTTCCGCCATGGGCATGATGAAGGCGGCCGTGCTGGCGCCCGATGCCGTGATGCTGCCGGTCGACTTCGACCAATACCGCCACTGCTCACGCCTGTTCAAGGCGGCCGTGCGCGAGATCGCCCCCATCGTCGAAGACCGCGGCATCGACGAGATCTACATCGACCTCACCGACCACCCGGGCGCGCTGGCCGATGGCGGGCTGCAGGTGGGCCGCCAACTCAAAGACGCCGTGTTCGCGGCCACGGGGCTCACCTGCTCGATCGGGCTCACGCCCAACAAGCTGCTGTCGAAAATCTGCTCCGACCTCGACAAGCCCAACGGCCTCACGCTGCTCGACATGGCCGAGGTGCCCACGCGCATCTGGCCGCTGGCGGCCAAGAAGATCAACGGCATCGGCCCCAAGGCCACCGAAAAGCTCGCCGCCCTCGACATCCACACCGTCGGCCACCTGGCCGAGGTCGAGCGCCACATCCTCGTGGCGCGGTTCGGTGAAAGCACCGGCCACTGGCTGCACGAGGTGTCGCATGGGCGCTGCGAACGGCCGGTGGTCACCTTCAGCGAACCCAAGTCCATCAGCCGCGAGACCACCTTCTCGCGCGACCTGCACGCTGTGCGCGACCGCGCCGAGCTGTCCGAGATTTTCACCGAGCTGTGCGTGAAGCTTGCGAGCGACCTCGGCCGCAAAGGCTATGCCGCCAAGACCATCGGGCTCAAGCTGCGCTTCGACGACTTCAAGATCGTCACCCGCGACATCACCCTGCCCGTGCACACGCTTGAAGCCCGCGCCATCCGCCGCGCCGCTGGCGAGTGCCTGAAGCGCGTCGACCTGAGCCGCCGCCTGCGGCTGATCGGTGTGCGCGCGGGGAGCCTGCTGCCGCAAGACGAGGTGCCGGAGCCAGTCGCCGCCGAGGTGGCGCGTGCCATGGCGCGGCCATCGGCGCGCTCGCTCGATGCCTCCGGGCCGACCGCCGGTTGCTCGGTGCATGAACCCCCCGCCGGCTACCAGCTGCCGATGCCGCTGTTCGACACCGACACCCTCACCCACAAGGACAGGCCCGATCTCTGAGGCGGTGCGGCCAGACTGCGCCTGCCCAAAAGCCACAGACGAACTGTAAAAAGTGACGGATTTCACGGAGCCCGCGCGATGATGGGGCCCCCGCGTCATTTGGAGGACATTCCATGCATCCAGCCCACGGTCGGCGGAGTACAAGAAGGCATCGCAATCTTCTTTCAGGATGTCCCATGAGGTTTCGCAGAACGGTATGGGGCCTGGCCTTGCCACTGGCGCTGATGAGCGCCAGCGGGTGGTCTCAGGTTACCCCCGGCCAGGGCAAGCTCCTGCTCACGGGCGGGGTCAGCACCATTGACGGCGCCGCGGGAGGCGGGCTCACGCCCTGGGCCGTCACCGGCACCCATGCCACGGCCGGTGAAATCGGTGCCACGGCTTTCGTCTCGCGCGCCCTCACCCAGGACTTCGCACTCAACGTGTACGGCGTGGCCGTCAGCGCACTCGACCGGGTGGAACTCTCGCTCGCGCGCCAGGACTTCAATACCCGCTCCAACCTGGCACCGCTCAACCCGGCGCTGGCCGGTTTGCGGGTGAAGCAGAACATCGTCGGCGTGAAGGTGCGTGTGGCCGGCGACGCCGTGCTCGACAGCGACCGCTGGATGCCACAGGTGGCGGTAGGCCTGATGCACAAGCGAGTCGACAGCGGCGCACTAGAAAGCACGCTCGAAGCCCTGGGTGCCAAGACCAGCGGCACCGACCTGTACGTGAGCGCCACCAAGCTCTTTCTGGCCCCAGGCATCTTGCTCAATGGCACGCTGCGGGCCACCAAGGCCAACCAGAACGGCCTGCTCGGCTTCGGTGGCACCGACCACACCAGCTACCGCGTGCAGCCTGAGGTGTCGGCCGCCTGGCTGGTCAACAAACACGTGGCGATCGGCGCCGAGTACCGTGCCAAGCCCGACAACCTCAACTTCCCCACGCCCAATGGCAATGGGCTGAAAGAGGACGACTGGTTCGATGTGTTCATCGCCTGGGCACCGTCCAAGCACCTCTCGTTCACGCTGGCCTATGTGGACCTGGGCCACATCGCCCCAGCACTTGTGCCCGATCGCCAGACCGGCACCTACCTGTCAGTGCAAGTGGGCTTCTGAGCCCGCTCACCGAGGACCGACATGAACACCAAGCAACTCTGCATCGCTGTCGCAGCCTGCGCCGGCCTGGGCTTTGCCGCCCTGCCCTCCATCGCCCAGACCCCTGCAGCCAGCGCAGCGACGCCCGCGGGTTCCGATGCCCTCTACCAGCAGCTCGGCGGTCAGGCCGGGCTCGTGCGGCTGATGGACGACTTCATGGTCCGCCTGCTGGCCGACACGCGCATGAACCCATTCTTCAAAGAGGTCGACCACAAGCATGTGAAGGCCCAGTTGGTAGCGCAGTTCTGCGAGGTCAGTGGTGGCCCGTGCGTTCGCAAGGGCCCCGACATGACCAAGGCGCATGCCGGCATGGACATCAACAAGAACAACTTCAATGCCCTGGTCGAAGTGCTGCAACTGAGCATGGACGCTCAGGGAATTCCCTTTCGCACACAGAACCAGTTGCTCGCCAAACTCGCACCGATGCACCGAGAGATCATCAACACACCATGAACGCACTCCACCTGCCCCGCTTTGCCACCCGCAGCCGCCTGTCACGGCATACCCTCGTCTCGCTCGCCGCACTGTGGCTGGCCGGTGCGGCCCACGCCGGCTCGGTGCAAGTCACCGTGACCGGGCAAGACGGCAAACCCGCCGCCAACGTGGTGGTGCAGGTGATCAGCGCCAAGCCCGGTCCGCGTGCCCCGGCCGGTGCCCCCACCCTGATCGAACAGCGCGACCTGCAGTTCTCGCCCTACCTGAGCGTGGTGCAGACCGGCAGCACGGTGCGCTTCACCAACCGCGACCCCTACGACCACCATGTGCGCTCGCTGCCCGGCGGTCCGCTGGGCAGCATCGCGCCGGCCAAGAGCTTCGAGCTGCGGCTCGGTGCCATGGAGCGCAACAAGGCGCAGAGCGCCGACGTGCAACTCGACAAGGCTGGCGTCGTGGGCCTGGGTTGCCACCTGCACGGCTCCATGCGCGGTCATTTGTTGGTGGTCGACACGCCCTACTTTGCCAAGACCGATGCCAAGGGCGTGGCCCTGGTCGACGGCATTCCCGATGGTGCGGCCGATGTAGCCATGTGGCACCCCGATCAACTCACTGAGCAGGCGCCGCAGAAGGTGCAGATCAGCGCGACGCCCCTCAGGACGTCGGCATCGCTCAACTTCACGCCCAAGGTGCTGAGGCGTCAGGCCCCTGTCGAGGATCCGATGTACAAATGAGGACGCCGGCAGGCTGAGTGTTTGCCGCGCCCTTCACCGGACCTGCCATGCCCCGCATCACCACCATCGAAGACTTCCGCCAGCTCGCCAAGCAGCGCGTGCCGCGGATGTTCTACGACTACGCCGACTCGGGCTCGTGGACCGAGAGCACCTACCGCGCCAACGAGGCGGACTTCCAGTCCATCAAGCTGCGCCAGCGCGTGGCGGTGAACATGGAAAACCGCAGCCTGCACACCACGATGGTGGGTGAGAACGCGGCCATGCCGGTGGCCATTGCACCCACCGGCATGACCGGCATGCAGCATGCCGACGGCGAGATCCTCGCGGCGCGTGCGGCCGAAGCCTTCGGCGTGCCCTTCACCTTGTCGACCATGAGCATCTGCTCCATCGAAGACGTGGCGGCCCGCACCACCAGGCCGTTCTGGTTCCAGGTCTACGTGATGCGAGACCGGCCCTTCATGGAGCGCCTCATCGAGCGTGCCCGTGCCGCCCGCTGCAGTGCGCTGATGCTCACGCTCGATCTGCAGATCCTCGGCCAGCGGCACAAGGACATCAAGAACGGCTTGTCGGCGCCACCGAAGCCCACGATCGCCAACCTCATCAACCTGGCCACCAAACCACGCTGGTGCTTCAACATGCTGCGCACGCCGCGTCGCGGCTTCGGCAACATCGTGGGCCACGCCACCGGCGTGGGGGACCTGTCGTCGCTCAGCTCGTGGACCTCGGAGCAATTCGACCCCGCGCTCAGCTGGGCCGATGTGGAGTGGGTCAAGAAACGCTGGGGCGGCAAGCTCATCTTGAAGGGCATCATGGATGCCGAAGACGCACGCCTGGCCGTGAACAGCGGGGCCGACGCGCTCATCGTCTCCAACCATGGCGGCCGCCAGCTCGATGGGGCGCCGTCGTCGATCCACGCACTGCCGCCCATCGTCGACGCCGTGGGCCGCGACATCGAGGTCTGGATGGACGGCGGCATCCGCTCGGGCCAGGATGTGCTCAAGGCCGTGGCGCTCGGCGCGCGCGGCGTGCTCATCGGCCGGGCATTCCTTTATGCGCTCGGCGCGATGGGCGAGCCTGGCGTGCGCAAGTGCCTGGAGATCATCGCCAACGAGTTGGCATTGACGATGGCGTTCTGCGGCCACACCGACATCCAGAAGGTCGACCGCAACATCCTGCTGCCCGGGACCTACCCCACCATCTGACGGCGTACGCCGTTGGCCCGTGGTGTGCGGGCCAAAGGCATTGAAACCTACGTCAGGCGCATCGTCAGGGCTACTTCGTCGCAAATGTGTCGCACTGTTGGACGTTGCCGGATTCGAGACCCTTCTTGAACCACGCCACACGCTGTGCGCTCGTGCCATGCGTGAAGGTCTCAGGCTGCACGGTCCCGCGGGACTTGCGCTGCAGGGTGTCGTCACCGATCTGCGTGGCGGCATTGAGGCCCTCTTCGACGTCGCCTTGCTCGAGGATCTGGCGTGACGACTGCGCATGGTGGGCCCACACGCCGGCGAAACAATCGGCCTGCAGTTCCAGCCGCACGCTGAGGGCGTTCTGCTGAGCCTCGCTCACTCGGCCGCGCATGGCATCGACCTTGCCGCTGATGCCCATGAGGTTCTGCACGTGGTGACCGACCTCGTGGGCGATCACGTACGCCTGGGCGAAGTCGCCCGGGGCGCCGAGGCGCGTGCGCATGGTTTCGTAGAAGCTGAGGTCGATGTAGACCTTCTGGTCGCCCGGGCAGTAGAACGGGCCCATGGCCGACTCGCCCCGTCCGCATGATGTGGAGGTGCTGCCACGAAAGAGAACGAGCTTGGGTTCGCGGTAGGTGCTGCCCAGTTGCTTGAACTGTGCGCGCCAGACGTCTTCGGTGTCGCCCAGCACCTTGGACACGAACAAGGCCTCGGGGTCGTTTGAAGGCGGTTTGGTGGCCGGTCCCTGTTGCACCACGGGGGCACCACCGCCGCTGCCATCCATCAGACCGAGAATGGTAAGAGGGTTGATGCCGAAGATCCAGCCGGCCACCAGAGCCACGACGATGCCGCCCAGGCCCACGCCGCGTGACCCGCCAAACGAAATTCCGCCGCCACCACCGCCTCCGGCGCGTGCATCTTCGACGTTATCGCTTTCCCGACTTCCATCCAGCTTCATGACCCGGCTCCTGGCCAGGCACTCACCCGGCTCACGCAGATGGTAGCCGGGGTGCAGCGCAGATTCAGTGACGCAGGTGAGAAAGCGGTGCTGTCTGACGCCGCTGCGACATCAGTTGGTAGCTTTCGAACAACGCCATGGCGAGGCGCCGCAGGGTGTCGTCATTGTCGCTGTGGGCCGCAGCGAGGCATTCGTAGGCGTAGGCCTCGTCGAGCACCATGCGCGCCGTGTCGACCGGCTCGCCCCGCGCGGCCATGGCCTGCGTGAAGCGGTCGAGCAGGCAGACGTCCACCGCCAGCCAGGCCGCCACCAGCCAAGGCCAGGAAGAGGGCCGGTCGAGCATCGGGCGGCGCAGCGCCTGCGCTTCGGGGCTGCCGGTAGGAACGGTCGCTGTCGTTGGAGACGAAGGAAGCATCTGACACCTCGCTGCTGGCCCGGGATGCGGACCGTTCATGCACGATAGTGCGCGGCAAAGATGTCAATCCGTTGAAAAAGCAGGGGTTTCGGGGAGGCTGAGTCAGGGCACGAGCCCGACTGCCCATCGAATTGCCAAGTCCGCCACGAACGAGCGGGTAGCGGCCCTGCGCGCAACCCCGCCAGACCTCAGCGCGTGCGGAGCGCGGGACAGCGAAGCTGTCCTGTCAAGCAACCACACGAGATCCGGCTCTGCTGGTCGACCAGTGGGGCCTTGCAGGCCGCGCTGAGCTGAAGCTCAGCCCTTCGCCAGGCTTGAACAGTCCACGGGACTGTTCAAGTCCGGGCTCAGCCCCCTGGGGGGCAGGAGCGAGAGCGACGTGGGGGCTACGTTTTCGGCAACGTGACGCCGCGCTGACCCTGGTACTTGCCGCCGCGGTCCTTGTAGCTGGTCTCGCAGACCTCGTCGCTCTCGAAGAACAGCACCTGCGCGCAGCCCTCACCCGCATAGATCTTGGCAGGCAGCGGCGTGGTGTTGCTGAACTCGAGGGTGACGTAGCCTTCCCACTCGGGCTCGAAGGGCGTGACGTTGACGATGATGCCGCAGCGGGCATAGGTACTCTTGCCCAGGCAAATGGTGAGCACGTTGCGCGGAATGCGGAAGTACTCGACCGTGCGGGCCAGCGCAAAGCTGTTGGGCGGAATGACGCAGACGTCGGACTCGATGTCCACGAAGCTCTTCTCGTCGAAGTTCTTCGGGTCTACGACCGTGCTGTAGATGTTGGTGAACACCTTGAACTCGCGCGCGCAGCGGATGTCGTAGCCGTAGCTGCTCGTGCCGTAGCTGACGATCTTGCTGCCATCGGCCGCCTGGCGCACCTGGCCAGGCTCGAAGGGCTCGATCATGCCGGTCTGCTCCGCCATGCGGCGAATCCACTTGTCGCTCTTGATGCTCATGTCTGTGCCGCCCGTCAGGGCGTCCTGGTGTCTCGTCGAGAGTCTGGCCCAACCATCGGCCACAGCGGGATTGTAGAAGCGTGCCGCCCTGAGGCGACAACCCGACTCCCCGCGCGCGGCGACGGTATCTCGAGCCCCGCTCAGGGTGTCTGGGCGAGACGCGCCTCCAGTTCGGCCAGCTTGGGGACAATCTCCGTCCCCACGTCGATCTGCGGATTGGAGTAGCCATCGGTCTTGCCAGCCTCTTTCTCGCGCGTGTCGATGATCTTTCGCGCGGCAGCATGGGCCTCCTGAAAGGAGCGCGTGCTGGTGCGCAGCTGCTCGTCGTACACCGCCCGGCCGAAAAAGGTGAGCGGCGATTTCTTGCCGCAGCCGTAGGAGGTGTTGATTGCATCGGCTGCGGTCATCACGAGGCTGCCTGGGGCACGCAGGGGCGCGACCCACGAGCCCGAGAAGCACGCCGATACCGAGATCACACTGTAGCGAATCCCGGCCGCGTCGAGCCACTGACGCAGCTTCTGCGGTGTGACCTCGTCTACTTCCAACGGGAAGAATCCGGCCGACAGCCGGCCGTCTCGGGCTCCGTGGGACGTGAGGTGCAAAAAGAGCACGTCCTCGTTCAGGTCCATGCGCTGGGCTGCGCGGTCAATGGCGCGCTGGAGGTTGAGCGGCGTGGCCCAGGGTTTGCTGGCCGCCGTACTCGCGTGGTTCTGCAGCAGGATGGAGCGACCACCCGTGTCGAAGCGCTTGTGCATGACGTCGTCCACCATGGCGACCTCGCGCGAGAACACGTCTTCATCCGCATACGGAGCGAAGGTGATGGCATAGAGGTCGACAGTGCCTGCGCGCTGGGGCTCAATGGCATCGAGTGCACCCAGCAGCGCCCCGGTTTGGGCCTCGGCCACTTCCTGTGTGAGGTGGAAGCGAGCTAGCTCGGCTGCCTCGGCGTCGCTCTCCGTGGCGGCTTCGGTCGCGCTCGCGTCGGGATACCAGAACCAACGCGGTTGCACCCACAATGCCTGAGTGGCCGCCACACCAACGGCCAGCACCACCAAGGCCCGGGCCACACCGCCCCGTGCCTGCCGGCCAAGAAGCCAGGCCTGGGCCAACAGCATCCAGCCCGTCGGGACCCAGAAAAATGCCCAGCCTGCCCATTGGGCGAGGCGGGGTGAGACCGGCGACACCGCGAGCCAGGCCATGTGGGCGAGCGCCATCGGCAGCGACACTGCCACGCCAACGACCATGGCCCAGGTGAACAGGGTTCCGGCGCGGGGGAATTCGTCATGAGACGTTTGGCCCGGTGCGTCCGACTCAAGCTCGGTGAGCGAAGGCCGCGCCCGTCGGCGGCTCCACACGACCACCCAGCAGCCCCAGGCCCCAAGCAACATGCCGAACCAGCCCGCACCGACCGCCCGCCAATGGAAAACCAGTGGGCCAGACATCATCGTCCGCTGAATGCCGACGCTGACAACCAGCGTGAGCGCCACCATGGCCAGCACCGCCCATGGGCCAGGCTCAGCCCGGGGCCACCGTGGCTGCAGAAAACCGACCGCCCTGAGGCCGTCGATCAGCCAGGCCAGACGCGGACTGGCGGCAGGCTTCTGAGGGATGGGATGTGGAATATCACCGGGGATGGCTCCCTCGTGCTCGGTCATGGATGTCCTCCTGACCCCGATGTTAGGGCCTCGTCACGCGCTGAGCCCCAGCCGGTGCAGGCCGAGCCGCTTTCTCCCTGTTTCCACCTCAGGGAGCGCCCTGATGTACGGTGATGCCGGCAAGGCGCAGAATGATTCGGCGCCTTGCCAACTTCCGAGAGGAGCGCCCCATGAGCACCGCACGTTCCAGCCTTGAGCTGTTGACCACCTATGCCACCTACCACCGCGACCAGCGCAACATCGCCACCCACTTCGTGGGCGTGCCGCTGATCGTCTTCGGCGTCGGCGTGCTGCTGGCCCGCCTCAACTTCCACATCGGCGACGTCGGCCTCAGTGCCGCCTGGGTGGCCTTTGCCCTCTCGGCGCTGTGGTACCTCACGCGCCGAGGGCCATTCACGCTCAACATCGCTGTGACCGCGGCTGTCGGCCTGATCATCGCGGCCGGGCATGGCGTGTCCGGCGGCAGCGTGGGCAGCTGGCTCACCTGGGGCGTGGGCAGCTTCGCACTGGGCTGGGTCATCCAGTTCGTCGGCCACTACTACGAAGGCAAGAAACCCGCCTTCGTCGACGACCTCGTCGGCCTGCTCGTCGGCCCCATGTTCGTCACTGCTGAAGCCATGTTCGCCGCCGGCTGGAACAAACCGTTGCTCGAAGAAATCGAGCGGCAGGCCGGGCCTACCTACGTTCGCGATCTGGCTCATTCGCATTAAAAACGGCCCAATCGCGCTGTTCTCCTGACCGCGAGGGGCTGACCCCGGACTTTCGTGTGGTTGCTTTATCAAGTCAGCGCCGCGGAGAAGCGCGGCCCGTCGAGCACGATGCGAAGCGAGACTCGACCGGTGTTGCTGGTGTTGATCAAGCCACCACGCGAGAGCCGGCTCTGCCGGTCGACCCGTGGTGCCTTGCAGGCCGCGTTGAGCTGAAGCTCAACCCTTCGCCAGGCTTGAACAGTCCACTGGACTGTTCAAGTCCGGGCTCAGCCCCCTTGGGGGGGCAGGACCGAAGGGAGCGTAGCGAGTTCCACACGACCCTTCCAAGACCGGGCGACTCAGCTTCCCCGCAGGGGCGACGCTCACAGGCCGCAGTCCTTTCGGTTACCTTTGGGACGCCAAAGGTGACTCGCCTGCCGGGGCGAATACCCGGCGCGGCAGCGGCACGAAACAACCGGTTTGCGTTCAGCCCAAAAGAATCAACGACCATGCATGGAGCAGAAGCAGCTGCTCATCGGACTGGTGGGCCCCGTCCTGCGACGGGGTGACCGAGCGTTGGGTGCATTCGGCGCACAAGCCAAGCCCCCTCACGTGTCCTTAGACACCGTGATCGTAGGAAACTTAGAAGAAAAATCCTTCGCCTGCTGCGCGATCTTGATCGCCACCTGCCGCGCCATGCCCTTGTAGATGGCCGCAATCTCGCCATCGGGGTGGCTCACCACAGTGGGCGTGCCCGAGTCGGCCTGCACGCGGATGCCCAGGTCGAGCGGCAAGGCGCCGAGGTAGTCCATCTTGAACTCGCCGGCCATGCGCTGGCCGCCACCTTCGCCGAAGATGTGCTCCACATGCCCGCAGTTCGAGCACACGTGCATGGCCATGTTCTCCACCACGCCCAGCACCGGAACGCCTACCTTCTCGAACATGCGGATGCCGCGACGGGCGTCGATGAGGGCGATGTCCTGTGGCGTGGTCACGACCACCGCGCCGGTCAGCGGCACCCGCTGGCACAGCGTGAGCTGGATGTCGCCGGTGCCCGGGGGCATGTCGACGATCAGGTAGTCGAGCTCGCGCCAGTTGGTCTGGCGCAGCAACTGGTCGAGGGCTTGCGTGGCCATGGGGCCGCGCCAGATCATGGCGTTGTCGGCCTCGACCAGGAACCCGATGGAGATGACCTGCACACCGTGGTTCTCCATCGGCTCCATGGTCTTGCCGTCATGGCTTTCGGGTCGGCCCGACAAGCCCATCATCATCGGCTGGCTGGGGCCGTAAATGTCGGCGTCGAGGATGCCCACCGAGGCACCTTCGGCCGAGAGTGCCAGCGCCAGGTTCACGGCCGTGGTGCTCTTGCCCACGCCGCCTTTGCCCGAGGCCACGGCGATGATGTTCTTCACCTTGGGCAGCAGTTGCACGCCGCGCTGCACCGCATGCGCCAGCACCTTGCTGCGCATGTCCACGATCACCGACTCGACACCAGGCACCTGGCGGGCCGCAGCCTCAAGCAGGCCGGTGAGCAACGCGAACTGGCTCTTGGCCGGGTAGCCCAGCTCCACCTCGAACGACACCGCCCCGCCGTCGATGCGCAGGTTCTTGAGCTGGCGGGTGCTGACGAAGTCCTTGCCCGTGTTGGGATCGATGACGGTTTGCAAGGCGCTGGTCAGCGCGGTTTCAGTGACGGACATGGGGATTCGGGCGCAAAAGCAAAGGGGAGATGTGCCGGAGCACACGATGGCAACGAGTCTATCGCAGGCCCTCTTTTCCATGCGACCGCCACATGGGAGCCTAGAATCAACGCTTCCCTGTGAAACATGCGCCCCCCATGACCCGCAAGCTCTTCGTCACCACCGCCCTGCCCTATGCCAATGCCCCGTTCCACGTCGGGCACATGATGGAGTACATCCAGGCCGACATCTGGGTGCGCTTCCAGCGCATGATGGGTCACGAGGTGCGGTTCGTCGGGGCCGACGACGCCCATGGCGCGCCCATCATGATCGCGGCCGAAAAGGCGGGCAAGACGCCGCAGCAGTTCGTGGCCGAGATCGCCGCGGGCCGCAAGCAGTACCTCGACGGCTTCCGAATCGCATTCGACAACTGGCACTCCACCGACGGGCCCGAGAACCACCAGCTCGCGCAGGACATCTACCGCGCCCTGCGCAAGCAGGGCCTGATCGCCGAGCGCACGATCGAGCAGTTCTTCGACCCGGTGAAGTCGATGTTCCTGCCCGATCGCTACATCAAGGGCGAATGCCCGAAGTGCGGCGCCAAGGACCAGTACGGCGACAACTGCGACAACTGCGGCGCGGTCTACTCGCCCACCGACCTCAAGCACCCGTACTCGGCGCTCTCGGGCGCGACGCCGGTGATGAAGTCGAGCACGCACTACTTCTTCCAGTTGAGCTCGCAGCGTTGCATCGATTTTCTTCAGGGCTGGACCACCGCCGCCGGCCG
>JBEGTX010000261.1:0-2652 GCA_041179165.1 Pseudomonadota bacterium
AGGACAGTTTTTGCCGGATTTGCAGGCCCATAGCCCCGCTATGGGACAAAAAGACGGTGAAAAATGGACCGCTGCGGTCGATTTGCAGCCGACGCTTTCCAAGTCCGACAGGCTCCTAGATGCCTCACTCGACAAAACGACCAACGTTCTCAAGTGGACCATCAGCTACTCCGGTCTGACCGGCCCCGTCACCGGCGGTCACTTTCACGGCCCTGCAGGCCCGGGTGAAAACGCCGGCGTGGCCGTGCCCTTCAGCGGGCCGCTGTCCAGCGCGATCGAGGGCCAGGCGACCCTGACGCCCGCACAGATCAACGACCTGATTGCCGGGCGCTGGTACGTCAACTTGCACACCACCGCTTACCCTGCCGGCGAGATTCGCGGCCAGGTGTCGCCGCGCCGCTGATCTCTGGTGCATGGCCTCCAGCTGATCTACCACTGCTGACGCAAGACGATGGCGCGCAACCCGCTGGTGTCCCTCTGGGCGGATTCGTTTCGCAGGTCCCTGGCGGCAGTGGGACGCGCGAACACAAGCGTGCGCCGCTCGGTGATCGAAGAGGCGGTCAAGCAGACGGACAAGCATGTGGTCGAGCCCGCGAAGGAAAAGCGACGCCCTCCGCCGGGCGAGGGCGAATGGATCGCCGGCCTCGCCTGGGGACCGGCGGGCGCTCGGCGCTACCGGCTCTACCGTCCCCCCGGCGTGGGCTTTTCTGAGCGTCTGCCCTTGCTCGTGATGCTGCACGGCTGCCATCAGGACGCGAAGGCCTTCGCCGTTTCTACCCGCATGAACAAGCTCGCCACGAAGGAGCGTTTTCTGGTGCTGTATCCCGAGCAAGATCGGCACGCCAATCCGCAAGGCTGCTGGAACTGGTACGACACGCGCTCCGGCATGGCCTACAGCGAAGCCGCCACGCTCTTGGCCGCCATCGATCAGGCCACCCTGCTCTATCCGGTGGACCGCAGCAAGGTGGCACTCGCAGGACTTTCTGCGGGCGCGAGCATGGCCGCCTTGATGGCCACCCGGTATCCGCATCGCTTTCAAGCCGTCGTCATGCATTCCGGTGTGGGCCCAGGTGCCGCGGAATCCAGCGGGACGGCCTTCGGCGCCATGACGGGCCGCCGCGCACCCGCAGCCTCGGTTCGTGGTGCCGACAGTGCGCCCTGGCCTGCGCTCATGGTGATCCACGGCGACCGCGACACGGTGGTCTCGCACCGGGCCGGCCTGGCCGCGGCCAGCCACTGGGCTGAGGTGCTGGGCGCGAAGCCCGCACCGCCACGCACGCTGCAGAGGGGAAAGCGGCATGCCAGCGCGGTGACCGAATTCAAGGTAAAGGGACGTGTGCGGGTATCGCACTGCGAGGTGGCCGGCCTCGGCCACGCCTGGAGCGGCGGCGCGCCTCGTTTGTCACACAGCGACCCGCTGGGACCTGACGCCACGTCGCTGTCATGGGCCTTCATCAAGCGACAGTTCAGCGATCGAACTTGACCCTCCCAGGGCATCCGCAAACACCGGGTTCATCCCGTTACCGCGCTCCGGCCCACGCTGGTTACGATGTCGGGCTTGCACACCAACCCACCCACGCGTGGTTGTCGCCGCGCTTCGCATCACTCCGAGGAGCTTCATGAGAAACAACAACATCGGTATCGCGGCCTCTTCGCTGTCGCTTTCGCTGGCCCTCGCATTCGCCTTCGCTGGCGGAGCTTCGGCCCAGACCCCTGCGCCCATGAAACCGGGCCTGTGGCAGCTGTCGAGCACGCTCAAGACCCAAAGCGGCCAGCTCGAGAGCGCCATGCGCCAGGCTCAGGAACAAATTGCCAAGTTGCCGCCTGACCAGCGCAAGGCGGTGGAAAAGATGATGGCCGAACGCGGTGTGGCCGTCTCGGCACAAGGCACCGTGCTCAAGGTGTGCATCACACCCGAAGCCGCACAGCGCGGCCTGGTGCCCGTGCAGCCCGGCGACTGCGACCAGAAGGTGCTGACGCAGACCCCGACCACGCTGAGCGTGTCATTCATCTGCCGCGGCGAGCCTGCAGCCAGCGGCACCGGCGAAATCACCTTCCTCAGCCCCACCACCAACCGCGCCAAGGCCACCGTCGACACGGTGGTGGCCGGCAAGGCGGAACGCGTGGACGTGAGCCAGGACGGGCAGTGGCTGGCGGCCGACTGCGGCAGCATCCAACCACTCGGGAGATAAGGCCCGCAGTCGCTTCGCTCCTGCTCCCGATCGGCTGAGTAAGAATTGAACAATCCAGTGGACTGTTCAATTCTGGCGAAGGGCTGAGCGTCACCTCAGCGCGGACATCAGGGCCCCACGGGTCGACCGGCAAAGCCGGCTCTCGCGTGGTTGCTGGATCAGCCACGCCGAAGCGCAGCGAGGACATCGAGCACGATGCGAAGCGAGGCCCGGCTGGTGTGGGCTGGTGTCGCGGCCATTGAGCGTCGGCTGTGACGCTTGTGCTTTGAGGTGGCGCGCGCAGCGCGCTTCAACTTCTGACTTTAGGGCGACTGTTTGAACGTAGCGGCGAAGTCGCGGAGTGAGTTTCGCCCGGCACCTCAAAGCACAAGCTTCACAGCTTCCCCGAAGGGGCGACGCTCACAGGACGCACCGCTTGCCCACTTGGCGGTTTCCAAGTGGGTCGCCTGCCGGGGCGAAA
>JBEGTX010000262.1:0-2710 GCA_041179165.1 Pseudomonadota bacterium
CTCCAGCACCACCGCGCAGATGGCGCTCGGCGATGCGCTGGCCGTGGCGCTGCTCGATGCGCGTGGTTTCCGTGAAGAAGACTTCGCCCGCTCGCACCCGGGCGGCAGCCTGGGCCGCAAGCTGCTCACCCACGTGCGTGACGTCATGCGCACCGGCGACGCCGTGCCCAGCGTACCGCCCGACACCCCGTTCATCGACCTCATGCACGAGATGACCCGCAAGGGCCTGGGCGCCACCGCCGTGACCGGCACCGACGGCAAGGTGCTGGGCATCTTCACCGACGGCGACCTGCGCCGCCTCATCGAGCAAGGCGTGGACCCGCGGTCCTTGAGCGCCCGCCAGGCCATGTCGCCCAACCCGCGCGTGGTGCGTGCCGACGCGCTCGCGGTCGACGCGGCCGACCTGATGGAATCCCACCGCATCACCAGCGTGCTCGTGCTCGACAGCGACGACGTGCTCGTGGGCGCGCTCAACTCCAACGACCTGATGCGCGCCAAGGTGATCTGACCCCTGACTGCCCCATGACTCCCACCACCCCATCGCCCCAGCCCGTTCAGACCTTCGCGCCCGACCTGCTGCTGAAAGCCCAGGCTGTGCGTGCAGCCATCTTCGACGTCGACGGCGTGCTCACCGACGGCCGCATCTACATCAGCGAGCGCGGTGAAGAGTTCAAGGCCTTCAACACACTCGACGGCCACGGCCTGAAGCTGCTGGCCCAGGGCGGCGTGCTGCCGCTGGTCATCACCGGTCGAGACTCCCCGGCCGTGCGCCGCCGCGTGGCCGACCTCGGCATCCAGCACGCGGTGTACGGCGCACACGACAAGCTGGCCGCCGCAGAAACCCTGCGCGCGCAACTGGGCCTGGCCTGGTCGCAGCTCGCCGCCATGGGCGACGACTGGCCCGACCTGCCGCTGCTCACCCGCGCGGCCTTCGCCTGCGCACCGTCCAATGCCCATGTGGAGGTGAAGGCCGTGTCGCACTTCATCACCCAGGCCACGGGCGGGCACGGCGCTGCGCGTGAATGCTGTGACCTGCTGCTCGCCGCCGCGGGCCGCTATGCGAGCCTGTTCCGCGGCCACCTCACCACGCTCGACGGCGCCTGAGCTTGCCCACTGCCATGGACGCCACGCCATCCGCCTTCACGCCCGTCGCCATTTCTGGTGACGTGCCACGCGCCGTGCAGCCGCTGCGCTGGCGGCTCGTGCAGATGGTGCAGGCTTACCTGCCCTTGCTGCTGATGCTGCTGCTGGCCCTCGGTACCTGGTGGCTCGCGAAAAACAGCCGCCTGGGCACCGACGCTCCCACACCGGTGGCGCCCCGCCATGAGCCCGACTACGAAATGAGCGGCTTTGCCGTGCAGCGGTTCGCGCCCGGCGGCGAACTGCAGGCTCAGATCGAGGGCGACGCCCTGCGCCACTATCCCGACGACGACACCACCGAAGTCGACATCGTGAAGATGCGCGCCATCGACAAGGAAGGCCGCGTCACCCGGGCCACCGCCAAACAGGCGCTGGCCAATGGGCCCGGCACCGAGATCCAGCTGCGCGGGTCTGCCAACGTGCTGCGCGAGTCCTTGAACGGCGATGAGCCGGTCGACTTCCACAGCGAGTTCCTCCACGCCTACCTCGACTCCCAACGGGTGTTCAGCAACAAGCCCGTGACCGTGGTGCGGGGCAGCACCTCGGTGCGCGCCGACGGCATGGACTACACGCATGCCGACCAGATCGTGAAATTCAGTGGGCGCGCTCGCGCCACCTTCTCGGCCAAACCTGCCCCCAAGTCGGTGCCCAAAGCCACGCCTTGACCGCGGGCCACCGCTCCTTCCTCTTCGCCAGCACCCCATGACCGCACCCCTGATCTTCATCACCGGCGCCTCCAGCGGCATCGGCCAGGCCCTCGCCCTGCGCTACTACCAGGCCGGCTACCGGCTCGCCCTGGTCGCTCGCCGGGCGGCCGAGGTGCAGCAGTGGGCCCGCGCCCAGGGCCTGGAGGCGGCTCGCGTGGCGGTCTATGCAGCCGACGTGTGCGACATCGACAGCATCACCGGAGCCGGCCAGGCCTGCATCGCTGCGCAAGGATTGCCCGACGTGGTGATCGCCAACGCCGGCATCAGCGTGGGCATCGACACCGCCATCCTCGGCGACCTCGAGGTGATGCGACGCACCTTCGCCACCAACAACATCGGCATGGCCGCCACCTTCCAGCCCTTCATCACCGCCCTGCGCCAACGCGGCACTGGCACGCTGGTGGGCATTGCGAGCGTGGCCGGCATCCGAGGTCTGCCGGGCCATGGCGCCTACTGCTCCAGCAAGGCAGGGGTCATCAGCTACCTCGAGAGCCTGCGCGGCGAACTGCGCGACGCCGGCGTCAAGGTGGTCACCGTGGTGCCGGGCTACATCGCCACCCCGCTGACGCAGGAGAACCGCTACAGCATGCCCTTCCTGATGCAGCCAGCGGTGTTCGCCGACAAGGCCTTCCAGGCCATCACGGCCGCCACCACCTACCGCGTGATCCCCTGGCAAATGGGCGTCATCGCCAAGCTGATGCGCCTGCTGCCCAACGTCGTGTTCGATCGATTGCTCGTCGGACGCCAGCGCAAACATCGTCAAGGCGAGTGACACTCCCACGCCCCAGGAGGCACCGTGGTCGAGGCGTCCGGGCCATCAGGCACGCTGCGGGATGACCGCGATGGGGGAGCGCCTGCGCAAC
>JBEGTX010000263.1:0-2740 GCA_041179165.1 Pseudomonadota bacterium
CAATTGATGTTCAAGCTGCTTTTTCAAGGATCGCCTTCATGGCCAAAATCATCGTTGTGACTTCCGGCAAGGGCGGGGTGGGCAAGACCACCACCAGCGCCAGTTTCGCCTCGGGCCTCGCCCTGCGCGGCCACAAGACCGCTGTCATCGACTTCGATGTCGGTCTGCGCAACCTCGACCTGATCATGGGCTGCGAACGTCGCGTCGTGTACGACCTGATCAACGTCATCCAGAACGAAGCCAACCTGAACCAGGCGCTCATCAAGGACAAGCAGTCCGACAACCTCTTCGTGCTGGCCGCCTCGCAAACGCGCGACAAGGACGCCCTCACTCAAGACGGCGTGGAGCGTGTGCTCAATGAGCTGTCCGACATGGGCTTCGAGTACATCGTCTGCGACTCGCCAGCAGGCATCGAGACCGGTGCGCTGATGGCCATGCACTTCGCCGACGAAGCGCTGGTGGTGACCAACCCCGAGGTGTCTTCGGTGCGTGACTCCGACCGCATCCTCGGCATGCTCAACTCCAAGACCAAGCGCGCCATCGAGAAGCGCGAGCCCATCAAGGAGCACCTGCTGATCACCCGCTACAACCCGGCGCGTGTCGAAGGTGGCCAGATGCTGTCGCTGGAAGACATCCACGACATCCTGCGCATCAAGCTCATCGGCGTGATCCCTGAATCGGAAGTCGTGCTCAACGCCTCCAATCAGGGCCTGCCGGCCGTGCACATGGAAGGCTCCGACGTGTCCGATGCCTACAAGGACGTGGTCGCCCGTTTCCTCGGCGAAGACAAGCCCATGCGTTTTGTCGACGCCGTGAAGCCGGGTTTTTTCAAGCGCATCTTCGGCGGGAGGTAAGCCATGAGTTTCCTGTCCTACTTTCTCGGGGAAAAAAAGCGCACGGCCAGCGTGGCCAAAGAGCGCCTGCAGCTCATCCTCGCCCACGAACGCAACGGCCACAGCCGCGGCCCCGACTACCTGCCCGACCTGCAGCGCGAGCTCATGGCGGTGATCGCCAAGTACGTGTCCATCAACCCGTCGGACATCCAGGTCAAGATGGAACGCCAGGGCGACACCGACGTGCTCGACGTGAAGATCGAATTGCCTGAGTCGGCCACCCGTTGAGCGTGCTGCTGAGTTGCCTGTTGACCTGCGTGCTGATTGCCGTGTTGACCGTGTCCTTGACTGTTTTGTTGAGCAAGCCATGAGCCCTTCTGATTCCACCGACCAGGACACCGTCTGGTGCGACGAGCGACGTGCCGAGGTGATGGCCTACCTGGAGCGCCTGGGGCTGCCACACGGCCGTGTGGGCGAGGTGCCCGCGTTTTTTGCGCGCCCCTACGCCAGCATCTGGGCGGTTGAAAGCCGCGACCGCCCCGAGTGGATCGGCCACTGGGTGATCGCGGGCGACCTGCCCAACGATTCGCTCCCGGCCCACGACCTCGCCACGCCCCGAGACGCCATGCGAGCCTTTGGCAAGCGCTGGGCGCTCCACGGTGCCGACCTCGACCGCGGTGTCGTGCACCCGGCCTGGCAGCACCTGCCCGATGAGCAACTGCCCAAGTTCACTGCCACGCTCAAGTCGCGCGGGGCTGCCTTGCAGCTCTGGGCTGACGACAACGCCGCCTGGGGCGAGCCCGCGCCTGAGGCCGATGCCGACGACTGAGGCACCTTCGGGGGCGGCGTCTGACTCTGCTTCTGACCCTGAGTGGGACGGTGCAGAGAGTGCCGAGTGGGAGCGCGCGCCGCTGACGGCGGAGCCGGTCGCCCCGTTCGTTCACGAGGGGCTCAGCTCGCGCACGCTGTACTTCAGCATCTCGGCCATCCAGAGCCGCATGGACCTGAAGCGTCCTGATGCGCTGGACCTCGAATACACCCGCACGATGATGGGCGCGCTGCTGCTGGTGCCTCAGCCGCGCTCTATCGCCATGATTGGCCTGGGTGGCGGTTCACTCGCCAAGTTCTGCCACCGGCACCTGCCGCGTGCGCAGATCACCGTGGTCGAGATCAACCATCAGGTGATTGCCTTGCGCGAGTTCTTCAAGGTGCCGGCCGACAGTGCGCGCTTTGCCGTGCTGCGCGACGATGGCGCCGCGTTTGTGGCCAACACCCCTCAGCGTTTCGACCTGCTGCTGGTCGACGCTTTCGATGCGGAAGGCATGCCCGATGCGCTGGGCACCCCGCGCTTCTACGACGATTGCTTCGATGTGCTTTTGCCTGGCGGTGTGCTGGTGGTGAACCTGCATGCGGGGCATGCGCTGTGTGAGGTGTATGTGGAGCGCATTCGCGCCAGTTTTGGTGGTGAGGTGGTGGCTGTGTCGGAGGACGATGGGTGCAACCGGGTGGTGTTTGCGTGCAAGGGGGTGTTGCCTGCGCGGGGGCCTGCGGTGCGGTGTCCGTTGACGTTGGATGTGGTGGCTTGGGGGCAGGTGCAGTCGGCGTTTTCTCGGTTGTCTCATGCGCTTGCGGTTCGCGCTTGACGATCGGTTCTTTGGGGCTGAACGCAGCCAGCGCTCGGTCAACCCGTCGCAGGACGGGGCCTACAGGTCCGATGTGCAGCTGCTTGTGCTTTGACGCACCTTCGTCAGTTCTATTGGGCTGAACGCAAACTGGTTTGTTCATGGCACTGCCGCGCCGGGTATTCGCCCCGGCAGGCGAGTAACTTTTGGCTGGTCCCAAAAGTCACCAAAAGGACAGCGGCCTGTGAGCGTCGCCCCTTCGGGGAAGCTGAGTCGCCCGGTCTT
>JBEGTX010000264.1:0-6326 GCA_041179165.1 Pseudomonadota bacterium
GAACGCGAGCAGATGTTCCGCGGGCGGCAGATCGCGCTCGCCATCGAATCGTTTCACGCCGCCACACCGCCGGGGCGGCCGGCATGGCCGAGCGCCCTAGCGCAGTTGCTGAAAGACGAGCGAGGCCCTGCGCCGCGCTATCACCTGAGGCAGCTCTACGCCGACCCCGTCACCGGCGAAGTCAATTGTCTGCTCATGGTGCGCGAGGACGGCAGCCTGCGCGGTGTGCGCAGCCGCAGCGACCGGCCCGCGCTCATCACGGCCGGCATGGCCGCGGCGAAACCGGGCGCGCAGGTGCGGCTGTCCGACCGCGAGTTTCTGGCGCAAGCCCGCACCAGCCCCGCTGCGCGCGGCGCTTCTGCCGCGTCTACTGCCGCCCCTGCAGCGTCTTCTCCAACGGGTTCTCCCGCCGACGAATCCGACCCACCCCCCTGATCAAGGTGATCCGTTCGGCTCATGCAGCGGCCGGCCGCTCACCCCCTCGTCATTGCGCGCCCCTAATCTCATTCACTTTCCAAGACACCCACCATGACAACTGTGCAGCTGGTTGTGCCCCAGATGGATTCGCTCAATGCCCACCATTCGGAAGCGATCGCGCGGGTCATTGAATCGTCCGTGCTGGTGAGGCGCCGCTATCAATTCTTCGTGTGGTCTCAGAGCAAGCTCGGCGTGCTGCTGCCTCACCAGATCGCTGTGTGTGGTGCCTACCAGCGCGCCTCCAAAGAGCTGCTCTTCGAAGCCTTCAACAGCATCACCGTGCCGCCGCCGCTGCTCAAACTGCTGACGGATGCCCGCTCGACCCTCATGCAGCAGATCGTGGGGGCCTGGATGGAGCGCCATGGCCGTGCGCTGGTCATCCCCGTCAACGAGCTGAGCGGGCTGCTGAGCGTGGTGGAACGGGAGGCCCTCCGCCAACTGGGCATCGAAGAGCTGCTGGTGCACGGCGTGTCACGGCCGCAGCGACCCGCCGAGTTGGAGAGTTTGTTCATCTTCACTTCGCCGAATACACGCAGCACGCTGGCCCAACAGGCCTACCTCGAGATGCTGTTGCCGCATCTGCATGCCACCTACCTGCGCGCGCTGTCGACCGAGAGCGACATGGCGGGGCCGTCCGCCAAGGTGCCGCCGTCGGGCGCCCCCGCGCGGCGTGGCCCGATCACCGACCGTGAATGCCAGATCCTCGGCTTGGTGCGTGAAGGCAAGAGCAACCAGCAGATCGGCGAGTTGCTCGGCATCAGCCCCCTCACCGTGAAGAACCACGTGCAGAAGATTCTGCGCAAGCTGGGTGCGGTGAACCGTGCGCAAGCTGTGGCGCGCGCCATGAACATGGAGTTGCTGGAACGGGCCCATGGTGCCAATGCGGTGATCAGCGAGGACTGATTGCGTACCAAGGGTCTGCCGCCCAGCTTGTCAGAAGGGGTCTGGCAGCCGCGGCGCAAGACCCTACAGAGTGCGTTGATTGACCCGCTTGCTCAGCGCCTCTGCAGACTCTCGCCGCTCGCTGTATCGGTCGACCAGGTGCTCGGCGACGTCCCGTGTCAGCAGCGTGAACTTCACCAGCTCCTCCATCACGTCGACGACGCGTTCATAGTAGGCCGACGGCTTCATGCGGCCCGCTTCGTCGAACTCCTGAAACGCCTTGGCCACCGACGACTGGTTAGGGATGGTGATCATGCGCATCCATCGGCCGAGAATGCGCATCTGGTTGACGGCATTGAACGACTGCGAGCCGCCCGACACCTCCATCACCGCCAAGGTCTTGCCCTGGGTCGGGCGTACTGCGCCCAGGCTCAGGGGGATCCAATCGATCTGTGCCTTCATGATGCCGGTCATGGCCCCGTGCCGTTCGGGTGAGCACCACACCATGCCTTCTGCCCACGCAGCCAAGCGCCGCAGTTCCACGACCTTGGGGTGCGTGTCGGGTTCGGCATCGGGCAGTGGCAGACCGGCAGGATCGAACACCTGAACATCGCCACCCATGGCCGTCAGCAACCGAGCAGCCTCGAGCGTCAAGAGTTTGCTGTATGAGCGCTCGCGCAGTGAGCCATACAGCAGCAAGAACCGCGGGGCATGCGCAGTCTTTGCGGCGCCTTGCAGGTGTTCGTTGGAGGGCAGGACCAGCGACGCTCGGTCGAGGTTGGGGAGGTCAGTGGGATGGATGGACACGGGGAGTCTCCGAAGCGGCGATCACGTCGCCGTCTGCACCCGAGGCCTCGACCACGTTGGGGTGACCGACGCGAGCTTGGCCCAGGGCTGCATGGATCGCAAAACCCGTGAGGGCGCCGATCAATTGGGCGGCCACGAATGCAGCGACATTGTTCGGCGCGATGCCGGCGAACGTGTCCGAGAACATCCGGCCAAAGGCCGCTGCCGGATTGGCGAATGAGGTCGACGCGGTGAACCAGTAGGCCGCGCCGATGTATGCCGCCACCAACGAAGGTGCGCGATCTGCCGGGGCCCTCAAGATCACCAACAGCAGCCCCGCGGTGGCCACCGCCTCAGCCAGCCACTGGGAAGGCCCTGTTCGAAGTTTGGTCGACCATTGCAAGATCGACAGGTCGAACATGGCGTGGGCCAACCAGGCGCCACACGCGGCACCGATCAGTTGCACCACCACGTAAGGCAGCAAGTCAGCCCAAGGGAGCTCGCGACGGAGGGCCATCACCAGCGACACGGCAGGGTTGAAGTGCGCGCCGCTGGAAGGTCCGAAGGTGTGGATCAGAAAGTACAGACCCCACACAGTGGCCACGGTGTTGCCCAGCAGCGCGATGGCCACATTGCCCCCGGACAGGCGCTCGGCCATGATGCCGCTGCCGATGACGATGGCCAGCAGCAAGCCGGTGCCCAGGCCCTCGGCCAGAAGGCGTTGAGAAAGTCGGTTCATCATGGCCTCACGTGGCGCAGATGTCGGTCAAGGCCCGCTGAAGCGCGGTGTGGTCCAGCGTGTCCAGCGGGAGCTGCAGCAGCTGGAGCATGCGGTAGCCAATGGCTTGGCGGGTGAGCTCGAATGCCTGGCGCTTGCCATCGTCTCCGCCCGTCGCATTGGAGGGGTCGGCATACCCCCAATGCACTTTCACAGGGCTGCCGGGCCAGTACGGGCACTGCTCCGAGGCGGCGCTGTCGCAGACGGTGATGACGATGTGCATCTCGGGAGCGCCTGCTCCGGTGAATTCGTCCCAGCTCTTGCTGCGGTAGCCGCTCACGTCGATGTGGGCGTTGGTCAGAGCTTCCAGAGCAAAAGGGTTGAGCCTCCCGCTGGGCGCGCTTCCGGCGCTGTAGGCTTGAACATCCTTGCCGAGCTTTTTTGCCCAGTGGTTGAGCATGCCCTCGCTGAGGACACTGCGTGCGGAGTTGTGGGTGCAAAGGATGAGAACGTTGGTGGACATGTCAATAGGTTCAGGCTGGGTTCGGGGCTTCAACACGCACAGGAAACTGGGACGTTGTCCAGACAAGCCTCGCCTTCGCAGCAATGCGCGGTGAGGTAGCTCAGCAGCTCGTTCATGTGCGCGAATGAGGCTCGGTAGATGAGGTGCCTGCCTTCACGCTCCTGCGTGATCAGGCTGGCTCGGACGAGTTCCTTGAGATGAAATGACAGCGTGGTCGCAGGCACGTGCGTCGCCTCCGACAAGGCGCCGGGAGTGAGTCCGGTCGAACCGGCCACCACCAGCAGACGGAACACCCGCAGGCGAACCCCATGAGCCAGCGCGCCAAGCGACTGAACTGCGTCTGTATCTTTCATGGTTCGAGCATAGTCGAATTATCGATGTGTTGCAAACGCCGCCGCACACGGTGGCATGGAGGCCGGCATAGCCCGTTCGGACCCTGGAAAACCCGCAGCAGCATGTGCACTGCGTCACGAAGAGCCGCAACACTGCGAGTTGTGCCTGAAGAGGCATTCACTCGTTCTTTGTCTTGGGTGCGCCCTGCACCCCACCGCCCATGACCTCCACCGTGTCCGGCCTGGAAGCTTTCCTTCCCGACCCGACAGCAACCGGCAGGTGCCTCAGGCGTTCAGCACGGGCTGTCCACTGTCTTTCTGACACGGCGGCGCGTGATGAGTTCACCAAGTCATCAATTAAATCGTGGAGAAACAAAGCATGAAACTGAATCACATTGCCGCCGTGCTCGCCCTGAGCGCCGCCACCGTGTCCGCTCCCGCCCTGGCTGCCATCGGCAACATCAAGCCTGACGTCGAACTGTTCGCCGTGGTGTGGGACGAGAACGTCGGTTCGTACACCCTCGACCTGGGCATCAAGCTCGACGACTTCCTGGCCAACGGCAGCACCGCCGGCTACAACTTCAGCGTCAACGTGGGCGCGGCCTACGCTGCCTACGCTGCCGCTGACGGCAACCTGGCTTTCGAAAACAAGTACGAAGGCACCCGCTGGGCCATCTACGCTGCCGACAACGACAGCTTTGGTGATCCACTGACCATCAACTACCTGACCAGCAACACCGGCGGCAACCCAGCACGCCCACAGAACGTCGACCTGCAAACGGTGACCGGCGCTTTCTCGTTGGTGCTCGACAACGTCAATCTCGTGGGCTCCCACGGTCAGAATCCCGCCAACAACGGCGACAGCTTCATCGCCAAGGGCGCTGCAGGCGTTTACGTTGAGAGCGACCTGTTTGGTTCGCAGAACATCTGGTCCGGCGCTGCCATCGGTGCGACGTCCCAGCTGTACCACCTGACCAACTCCAGCTACGACTCCACCGAGCTGGCCCAACTGACGTCGTTCGCCGGCACCGCCACGTTCAACGGTTCCACCTTCAGCTACGCCGTGCCAGCCATTCCTGAGCCAGGCACCGTGTCGCTGTTCATGGCAGGCCTGGGTGTCATGGGCTTCATCGCCCGTCGCCGCCGCAACGGCTGATCTTCACATTGTGATCGGGTGACCGGGCTCTGCCCGGCACCCTTCTTCCCGGGTGGCACATCTCCCGCAAAGGGAGCGGTGCGCCCTCAAATTTCAGGAAACCGATCATGAAACTCCGTCTCATTGCTGCCGCAGCCGCTTTCGCCGCCGCGTCCCCGGCTTTCGCCCTCAGCACCGCCTCCATCGATGCCGCCCGCACCGCCGGCACGCTGAAGGAAGTCCGCATCTCGGGTGCTTCCGCCCTGCGTCTGGCTTTCGGCGCCTACATCCAAGACATCTGCAACACCGACCTCGACGTGTTCTTTGACTCGGCCACCGGTGCCAATCACCGCGCCTACTCATGCACGCTGAAGGCACAAGTCGGCAACTACGTTGCTGGCACGCCTGTTGTGATCTACAAGCGTGACGCTGGTGGCTCTGGCCAAGGCGTGGGTCCTGTGGCCAAGCAAACCGCCATTGCTCACCTCGTGGTCAACGACGCCGGCACCTGCACCCGCACCGCCAACCCAAGCCCAGTGGTTGACTTCGCGCTGTCGAGCTACACCTGCACGACCACGGCCAACGCCGTGTCCGATGGCGGTATCTCCGATGTCGAGCCCAAACTGCTGAACATCCCCCCCAATCTGGCTTCTGGTTCGGGTGCCGCTCCGGCGCTCACCACGGCTGAACTGGCTCGCTTGAATTCCCAACCTCTGGTTCAAGGAATTTTCGGCGTGGCTGTCAACAAGAAGCTGTACCGCGCGCTGCAGGAAGCCCAAGGCATCGTCGGTGCTGGTGGTGCCCTGGTTGACGTGCCTGCCGATCAGTCCACCTGGACGGCAGCCAACATTTCCACCATTCCTTCACTGCCGTCGGAATTTGTTCGCTCCGCATTCACCGGCCAACTGGTCGGCGGTGCGGGCAACAACGCCGGTGCCACGCCCCCACGCAAGGGCTGGAACCTGGTGGTCCCAACGACGGTCGATGCCAATTCGGTCACCAAGACCATCAACATCTGCCGCCGCGCTGAAGGTTCGGGCACTCAAGCCGCTTCCAACATCTTCTTTGCTGGCGCACCTTGCCTCGGCACCAGCGGTTATGCACCTTTGAGCGTCAACAACACGTTTGATGCCAATGGCGCACCGCTGGCCGCATCGTCGGGCACCCTGGGTGTCAGCACCTCGGGCACCGCGTTGCGTGAAGACACCGGCACCGGCGGCGTGGAAACCTGCCTCGGCACCACCGTGCAGAACGCTGCTGGCGGCACCGACGGCACGGCCTACGGCCTGGCTGTTCTGGGTCGTGAAAACAACCCGCAAGCCAACGGCGGCGACAAGGGCTACCGCTTTGTCAAGCTTGACGGCGTGGCGCCAACGCGCAACGAAGCCAAGGGCGGCAACTACGGCTTCGTGTACGAGTCGACCATGCAATGGAACACCGAGCGCGCAACCGCTGGTTCCGATCTGGAAGCGT
>JBEGTX010000265.1:0-20063 GCA_041179165.1 Pseudomonadota bacterium
CGGTCCATTTTTCACCGTCTTTTTGTCCCATAGCGGGGCTATGGGCCTGCAAATCCGGCAAAAACTGTCCTCGCTGGGGCCAATTTTCGCTTTCGACGTTCCAAGTCCGACAGGCTCCTAGAAGACCCAGGTGGGCGACTTGGTGCTGTCGCAGCCGGAGTCGACGGGCGAGCGCGCTCACAAGCACGTGGTCCACGCGTCCTCGTTCGACAACAAGCCGGTGCATTCGGTGGACTTCGCGGCTGAAGCCTGGACCGACGTACTGATGGCAGCGAAGGGGCAACTGTGTCTCCAGGCAAAAAATGCGCCCCTGCAACCGCAGGAGCGCCCTTTGACAAGCGAGCTTAGATCGTCGCGCCGCCGTCAACCACCAGCCCATGGCCGGTCATGAACGAACCGGCAGGCGATGCCAGGAACACGGCCGCGCCAGCGATCTCGTCCGGCTCGCCGATGCGGCGCAGTGGCGTGGTGCTCGTGGAGCGTTTGAGGGTTTCCGGGTTCTCCCAGAGGGCCTTGGCGAAGTCGGTACGAATCAGGCCGGGGGCGATGCAGTTCACACGGATGTTGTGCGGGCCGTATTCGACCGCCAGGTTGCGCGCGAGCTGGAAGTCAGCGGCCTTGGAGATGTTGTACGCGCCGATGACGGGCGAGCCCTTCAAGCCGCCGATGCTCGAGACGATGATGATGGCGCCTTCTTTGCGCTCGATCATCTGAGGCACGGCAAAGCCGATGAGCCAGTGGTTGGCGATGATGTTGTTTTCGAGGACCTTGCGGAACTGGTCGTCTTCGATGCCGGACATCGGGCCGTAGTACGGGTTGGTGGCCGCGTTGCACACGACGATGTCGACCTTGCCGAGCTGGCGCGTGGTTTCGTCAACCAGGTGCTTCAGGTCGGTTTTGGACGAGATGTTCGCAGGGATGGAGATGGCGCTGCCTGCACCGTGGGCCGCGTTGATGGCGGCGGCCACTTCGGCGCAAGGCTCAGGCTTGCGCGACGAGATCACGACCTTGGCGCCTTGCTCGGCCATGCGCTCTGCAATGGCCTTGCCGATGCCGCGCGACGAACCGGTGATGATGGCAACCTTGCCTGCGAGTGAGAAGAGACTCATGGTTTTTTCCTTGGGTTGAAGTGGGTGTGATGGTGCAAACGAGGCCGCAAAGCCAGCTGAGACGGAGCAGACAGATTGGAAGAATCAGTCTGGTGCAGCGGCTGCAGCGCAAAAGGCTGCGGCCATGATCTGGTAGGGTAAGCGCCCTGGACTGGCGCCCGAGCGTGCGCCGGACGTATCAAGCATTCGATGGAAACAGAGCATGAGCATTCGTTTTGATGGCAAGGTCGCAATCGTCACTGGCGCAGGCGGCGGCCTGGGCCGGCAGCACGCCCTGGCACTCGCTGCGCGCGGCGCCAAGGTGGTCGTCAACGATCTGGGCCGGGCCCCGGCCGATGGCGGCGACACCCCGGCCGAAGCCGTGGTGCGGGAAATCCGCGCCGCTGGCGGCGAAGCGCTTGCCAACAACGCGTCGGTCACCGATTTTGCCGCGGTAGAAGCCATGGTACGTGACACCCTGGCGACATTCGGCCGCGTCGACATCCTGGTCAACAACGCCGGTATTTTGCGCGACAAAAGCTTCAGCAAGATGGCCCTGGACGATTTTCGCCTGGTGGTCGATGTGCACCTGATGGGCGCAGTCAATTGCACCAAGGCCGTTTGGGACCTGATGCGGGCACAAGGCTACGGCCGCATCGTGATGACCACGTCGTCGTCCGGCCTGTACGGCAACTTCGGTCAGTCGAACTACGGCGCGGCCAAGATGGCCCTCGTGGGCCTGATGCAGACGCTCTCGCTCGAAGGCGCCAAAGACAACGTGCGAGTGAACTGCCTGGCCCCGACCGCCGCCACCGGCATGACCGAAGGCCTGCTGCCGCCGGCCATCCTCGAAAAGCTCAAGCCCGAGGCGGTGACCCCGGCCTTGCTGGCCCTCGTGAGCGAAGACGCGCCCACCCGCACCATCCTGTGCGCGGGTGCAGGCACCTTCGAGCGTGCCCACATCACCATGACGCAGGGCGTGCACCTGGGCTTCGGCGATGACGTGGCAGAGAAGGTTCTGGCCCAGCTCGATGCCATTTCAGACCGCGACGAAGAAACCGTGCCAGAGGCCGGCACGGCGCAAGGCCGCAACGAGGTGGGCAAGGCGATGCAGGCGGGCTGACCAAGGGGTGGGGGGGCGTGGCGTGGCCACGCCCCGTTCAACAGACCACGGTGTGCCAGACGCCGCCGTGTTCTTCAAGAACTTCCTCTCGCCAATACTGCGGCAGGTAAACGGAGCGCCACTGCGCAGGCGGCTGAACCTGCGTGCGGGCCGCGGTGAACAGATCGCTCAGACAGACGAACACACTGCCTGGGTTCGGCCAGTTCAACGAAACGCTGTAGAGGGTGTTCCCGGCATCAAGCTCGGCCTGCAAGGCCGCGCGGAGGGCCATGGGCAGTTTCACGAGCATGGCCATGACCTCGGCCTCGCCGCGGGCCGGCACGAAAGAATCGGGATGTCGCAGGCCCTCACGCCAGCGCAATTGCACGGTCGGGTCTTGCCAGTCAGGTCCGGATTTCTTTTTGCCCATGCCGATCATGGTGCCATTGTCTGAGGCACTTGCGACCACGACGCCTTGCCGAAGCGGCCAGACCGGCCAATGAAGACTCGTCATGCTGTGAAAACCGACACCTGGCGCCCGACTGCGTTACCCCCGCTGTCTGGGCACCGCTGCATAATTGCCCCATCGACCGACCTCCCCGTCGACATCCACCCGAACCCTCCCCCATGCAGACCACCGCGCCCCAGACCCAGCGCTTCCAAGTGAAGCGCGAGGCCATCCTGAATGCGGCCGCGGTGTCGTTCAACCGCCATGGCCTCAGAGGCGCCACGCTGTCGGACATCGCCGCGAGCGTGGGGCTGGTGACCAACAGCATCACCTACTACTACCGCAAGAAAGAAGATCTCGCGAGCGCGTGTTTCCTGCGCACCATCCACGCCATGGGCCATGTGGCCGACCAGGCGATGGTGATGCCCGAGGCCCCGCAGCGGCTGCGCTATTTCTTCCAGTTGCTGGCCGACCTCTTCGCCCGGGTCGACTCCGGCCAACATCCGCCCCTGGCACTCATCAAGGACCTGCGGGCCTTGCCCGGGCCGCAGTTCGATGAGGTGTCGAAGGCCTATTCGCAGTTTTTCCGCCAAGTGCGCGACCTGCTCAAGGGGCCCGAGACCGCCGCGCTCGGGCGCGGCGACCTGAACGCACGCGCCTATGCGGTGCTGTCCATCGTGCACTGGATGCGCGGTTGGATCGGCTCCCACGAGATTGCCGAGTACCCCCAGGTGGCCCGCCGACTGGGCGACATCGTGGTCGACGGTTGCGCCGGCACGGGCTCGTCGTGGCAGCAGGCCTCCGAGGCCGAACTGGCATGGCGGTTCCGAGAGAACGCCGACCCCACGGCCGAGGCCTTCTTGCGCGCCACCTCGGCGCTGGTGAACGATCAGGGCTACCGCGGCGCGTCGGTCGACAAGATCTCGGCTCAACTGAACGTGACCAAGGGATCGTTCTATCACCACAACGACAACAAGGAAGACCTGGTGTGGGCGTGTTTCGAGCGCAGCTTCTCGATCATCCGCCATGCCTTCGACCTGGCCGCGGCCGATGGCGGCAACGGCTGGGAGCGCGCCTGCTCGATCACCCGTGCGCTCACGCGCTTTCAGCTGTCGGCTGAAGGGCCCATCCTGCGGCTGGCGGCCATCACCGCACTCGAAGACCCCGACCGCCGCAGCACGGCCTATGAGTCCATGACGCGGCTCACACAGCGCATGGGCGGCAGCGTGGTCGACGGCATGGTCGATGGCTCCATCCGCCCGATCGACCCGACCCTCGCCGGCCATATCGCGACAGGCCTCATCAGCGCGGCGGCCGGCCTGAACACCTGGGTGCCGGGCGTCACCGAGCACAACGTGGGCGAGTGGTATGTGCGGCCTGTGTTCATCGGCATCTTCTGCCCCCCGTCAGCCCCTTGACGCCATGAACAGGCTCTGCGCGTGGACGGTGGGCCTGGGTTTCACACTGGCCGCATCGCTCAGCGCGGCCGCCCCGTCATCAGAACAACGCTTCACGCTGGGCGTGGCACCCGCCGACAGCGTGCTCTCGTACCGCACGCCGGCGGGCCGGTATGTTGGTTTTCACGTGGCGGTCTGCGAGCGCATTGCCCAGGCGCATGCGCGTGCGAGCGGCCAGCCCCAAACACTGGCCCATGAAGAAGCCTCGGGTGAGGCGGCCGTGACCCGGGTGGCCTCAGGCGAGCTGAAGCTGCACTGCGGCGCCACCACCAACACCCCCGACGCGCTAGAGCAGGTGGACTTCCTGCCCACCACGCTGGTGCGCGAGAACCGGCTGGCGGTACAGGCCAGCAGCCGCATCACGACGACCGACGACCTCGAAGGCCGGCGCATTGCGGCCATTGCAGGCTCGCACGCGGCACAGGCGCTGCGGCGCGTGCTGTTTCAGGAACACGTGAACGCCAGCATCGTGAAGGTGACCGCCCTGAGCGATGTGCTGGACCTGTTGGCCCGCGGCGAGGTCGAAGCGGGGCTCGTAGAGACCGATGTGGCCGTGACGAAGTTGATGCATGCGCACACGACGCCGCCCCTCAGCCTGCGGTTCATCGGTCCCGAGGTGTTCAGGGAACCGCTGGGCATCATGGTGTCACGCCAACCCGGGCTGTTGCGCGAGCTGGCCTATCGCCATGTGATGGACATGATGGCGAGTGGCGAGATGGCAGAGCTGCACCGGGAGTGGTTCGAGCGCCCGATTGCCGCGCCACTGCGCCAGCTCGACCTGCCCGCCAGCGCCGCCACCCAGCGCATGTGGGAGCGGCCCAACCCGCAACCGCTGTTCCCCAAGAACCAGTACTGAGCGCCCGAAGGCCTCGATCAGCCCTTGGCCACCCGTTGCGCGAGGTGCGCGAGCGACTCTTCGACCTGGTCGACCAGCACCAGACAGAGGTCACCGGGCTGCAATCGGTCGAGTGCGGCGTCGATGGCCACGAACTCGCCGCGGATCTCGTCGACGACCTTGGTGCGCTTGGCATTGACCAGGCCTTCGCGCAGCAGCGCCAGCACTTCGCCGTCTTCGCGGCCACGCTGGCAGGCATCCTGGAACAGCACGACATCGTCGAACGCATCGCCGAGGATTTCGGTCTGCTCGCGGATGTCGCTGTCGCGCCGGTCGCCCGCGCCGCTGATGACCACCGAGCGGCGCTGGGCCGGCATGGCGTCCACCGCCGACACGAGGGCCCGCATCGCATCGGGGTTGTGGCCGTAGTCGGCGATCACGGTGGCGCCGCGGAAGCTCATCACGTTGAAGCGCCCGGGGGCGTTGTCGGCATCGTTGGCGAAGCTCGCCAGACCCCGGCGAATGATGTCCCAGCTCAGGTCGAGTGCCCAGGCGGCGGCCACGGCGGCCATGACGTTGTCGACCTGAAAACCGATGGTCCCGTTGCGTGTGATCGGGATCTCTTGCAGCGGAATGCGCTCGCGCCATGCCCCTTCGGCGGCCACCACGGCGTCACCATCGACATAGACACTGCGGCGCCCTTGCGCTCGCTGCGTGGCCATCACCGGATGCTGTCGGTCCGCGGCAAAGAAGATGGCCTGCCCCGGGCAGCTGTTCGCCATCGACACCACGATGGGGTCGGCCGCGTTGAGCACGGCGTAACCATTGGCCGCCACGTTCTGCACGATCACGCGCTTGAGCACCGCGAGGTCTTCAACCGTGGTGATGTAGTTGAGGCCGAGGTGATCGCCCGTACCGATGTTGGTGACAACAGCCACCTGGCAGCGGTCGAAGCCGAGGCCTTCGCGCAGCACACCACCGCGGGCGGTCTCGAACACGGCGGCGTCCACATCCGGATGGGCCAGCACGTTGCGCGCGCTCTTGGGGCCGCTGCAGTCGCCACTGTCGATCTGGCGACCGTTCACGTAGACGCCATCGGTGTTGGTCATGCCCACACGCAGGCCGCTGCTGGCAATGAGGTGGGCGATCAGGCGGGCGGTGGTGGTCTTGCCGTTGGTGCCGGTGACGGCCACCACAGGAATGCGGCCGTTCTCGCCCAGCGGGAACAGGTTGGCCACCATGGCCTCACCCACGTTGCGGCCCTTGCCGTACGAGGGCGTGAGGTGCATGCGCAGGCCTGGCGCGGCGTTCACTTCCACCACGCCGCCATGCTGCTCTTCGAGCGGCTTGAGCACGGTCTCGGAGACGACATCGACGCCGCAGATGTGCAAGCCCACCATCTGCGAGGCCTCGACCGCGCGGGCCGCGACTTCAGGGTGCACATCGTCGGTCACGTCGGTGGCGGTGCCGCCGGTGCTGAGGTTGGCGTTGTTGCGCAGGATGACGCGCTGGCCCTTGGCCGGCACCGAGGTGGGCGTGAGCCCCTGCACCTGAAGCCGCGCCACGGCGATGTCGTCGAAGCGGATCTTGGTGAGCGAGGTGGAGTGGCCCTCGCCGCGCTTGGGATCGGCGTTGACCAGATCGACCAGCGCCCGCACGGTGTTCTGACCGTCGCCGATCACCTGGGGTGGATCGCGGCGTGCTGCAGCCACCATCTTGTCGCCCACCACCAGCAGGCGGAAGTCGTTGCCGGGCAGGAACTTCTCGACCATCACGTCGCCGTACGGCGCGGCGGCGTCATACGCCAGCGCGAGATGATCGCGGTCGACGATGTTCACGGTGACGCCCTTGCCCTGGTTGCCGTCTTGCGGCTTGACCACGACCGGCAGGCCGATCTCGAGCGCCGCAGCCCAGGCCTCATCGACGCTGTTCACGGGGCGGCCCACGGGCACCGGCACGCCAGCGGCGCGCAGCAGCAGCTTGGTGAGGTCCTTGTCTTGCGCGATGGACTCGGCCACGGCACTGGTGGAGTCGACTTCTGCGGCCTGGATTCGCCGCTGGCGCGAGCCCCAGCCGAACTGAACCAGGCTGCCTTCGGTGAGGCGGCGGTAGGGGATGTCGCGCGCGATGGCGGCTTCGACGATGTTGCCGGTGCTGGGGCCGAGGCGCACGTCTTCATCGGTCTCGCGCAGCCGGGTGACGGCGGCCGTCACATCGAAGCCCGTGCTCTGCTGAGCGGCCGTGACCAAGGCCTGTGCCAGCTCGAACGCGAGGCGGCCCACGGCCTCCTCGCTGTACTCCACCACCACCTGGAACACACCCGGCTCCAAGGTGGCCGAGGTGCGGCTGAAGGTGACGGGGCAGCCGGCCTGGGCCTGCAGCGCCAGCGCCGCGACCTCGAGCACATGGGCCAGCGAGATGTTGCCCACGTGGCCGCGCGGACGCAGCTCGCCGATGGCCGGAAACAGCGCGCGGATGCGGGCTTCGAAACCGGGGATCTCGGCCTTGGACAACTCGGACGGCTCGCAGGCCACGATGGCTTCGATGGCCGTGTGGCGGCTCCAGAGGTTGGGCCCACGAAGGGCACGGATGCGTGAAACTTCCATCAGCGTGTGACTTTCTGTCGTCGCCCGAACAAGGGTGGCGGGGTGAGGCGGGCGCGTCAGCGTGCGAAGGCCACATCGGCCAACGGCACCGGGCGCAAATCCCAGTCAAAGGTTTCGATGCCGGCCCCGATGAGGTCGTGCGAAATGCCCAGCGCCCAGGCACTGCCAATGGCGGCCAGCTGCACCAGCGATCGGGCATGGAACTGTTTTTCGTCGCGGCCGCGGCCGCGGCGCATGCTGCCCAGGCGAGACTCGGTGCTGCCGTTGATGAGAACGACCTGGTCGTCGCGCAGCGTCACCGCCCGGCCGCCAGCGGCACAGTGGGTGCGCAGGGCTTCGAGCTGGTGATCGGCGGCATAGAGAATGACGGAGCCGTCGCAGAGCGCAGCCATCTCGACCAGGCGCGCGTCGCCCGCGTGCAGCACGGCCACGCCGTCGGACAGCACCACATCGACCTGGGTGCGCATGACCTTGGGCATGTGGTCGGCTTCATGGATGTCGAACTCGGCGAGCGACTCCCAGCCTTCGAGGTCGGTCACCACGCCCACCTGGCAGCGGTCGTAGGCCAGGCCATCCCGCAGGATGGTGGCAGCGCCGTTCTCGATCACGGCCGCTTGCACGGCGCGGTTGATGAGCAGGCGGTGGGCCGGATCAAAGCTCGCGCAGTCGGTTTTCTCGACGTGGCGGCGGTCGATGAACAGGCCGTCGCGGCAGGCCACGCCCACATGGCGGCCGCTCAGGTGAATGAGCCAAGCGATGAGACGGGCAATGGAGTTGGTGTCCCGCGAACCGGCCACGCCCACGATGGGAATGCGGCCCGACTCGCTCTCCGGAAAGAGGTGGTCGACGATGGCACGGCCCACCGGGCGCGGCGAACCCACGGCCGGTTTAAGGTGCATCAGCAGGCCGGGGCCGGCATTGACTTCGACCACCGCCCCGCCCTGCTCGTGCAGCGGACGGGAGATGTCTTGCGCCACCACGTCGACGCCGGCAATGTCGAGCCCGACCACGCGGGCGGCCAACGCCACCACGTGCTCGACCTCGGGATGGACCAGGTCGGTGCAGTCGATGGCCACGTTGCCGTTGCGCTGGATGAGCACCTGCCGGCCGGCAACGGGCACGGCCTCGGGCGACAGGCCCTGGCGTTGCAGCTCCAGCAGGATGGCTTCGTCTTCGGCCGGGATGAGTCGGCTGAGCGGGAAGTCTTCGTTCAGGCCGCGGCGGGGATCGGTGTTGAGCTGGCTGTCGATGAGCTGCAGCACGGTCGACGTGCCGTCACCCGAGACCCAGGCCACGTCGCCGCGGGCCGCAGCCACCACCTTGCCGCCCACCACAAGCAGACGGTGCTCCTGGCCGACGATGAAGCGTTCGACGATCACCTCGCTGCCGTGGTGGCGAGCCACCTCGAAGGCCGAGGCCACATCGGCCTGCGTACGCAAGTCCATGCTCACACCGCGGCCGTGGTTGCCGTCGGACGGCTTGACCACTACCGGCAGGCCGATGTCTTCGGCGGCCGACCAGGCTTCTTCGGCGCTCTCGACGATTTCACCTTCGGGCACGGGCACGCCCACTGCGGAGATGAGCCGCTTGGTGAGGTCCTTGTCAGCCGCAATGCCTTCGGCGATGGCGCTGGTGAGTTCGGTCTCGGCCGTCCAGATGCGGCGCTGGCTGGCGCCATGGCCGAGCTGAACGAGGTTGCCACCGTTCAGGCGGATGTGCGGAATGCCGCGGTCGGTGGCCGCCCCCACGATGCAGGCGGTGCTGGGGCCGAGGTAGCAGTCGTCGACCTTTTCGCAGACCTTGGCCACGGCGGCCTCGACATCGAAGGGCTCATCGTTGATGGCCGCCATCAGCAGGCGGTGGCCTTCGGCCAGCGCGGCACGGGCCACGGTTTCGTCGCGCGCACGGAACACCATGCGGTAGACGCCCGGCTGGGAGGTGCTGCGCGTCTGGCCGAAGCCGGTGGGCATGCGAGAGAGGTTCAGCAACTCGATGACCACGTGCTCGAGGATGTGCCCGGCCCAGGTGCCGGACTCGAGCCGCTGCAAGAATCCACCACGCTCGCCCACACCACAGTGGTGCTCGACCAGCGCAGGCAGCAGGGCCGTGAGGCGCTCATTGAAGCCGGGCAGCAGGTTGGACGGGAAAGCCTCGAGCTCGCCCAGATCGAGCCAGACTTCGAGCACCGGGCGGTAGGTCCAGATGTTGGGGCCGCGCAGGTAGCGCACCCGCTGCAGTTGGATGTCGGCTTTTTTGCTCATGTGAGACCCGGGCACAGCAGCCCGGGGACCGGCGTCCCTGGCGTGAAAAGCAGGACGGTGTCAGCGGAACGCGGCGCGCTGGAAACGCGCGGGGAGCTTGAAGAAGGGCTCATGTCAGGCCAAGAAGTCAGCAAAAAATCACCCCCGCAACGGCGGGGCGAACCCCCGATTGTGCGCTGAGCCAGCACCCCGCCCTCACCGATGGCGACCACGACAGGGCGCGCTTCGGCGAGAATTCCCGGCTCTGCTCCGGGAAAGAGGCCCCATGCACTGCCTTGCGGTGCGATATCACCATGCCACATCATCATCCAGTCGACACCTCGGAAACCCACTCTGAATCAGCGCAGTCCGCCGTGCAGGCAGAGCTTGCAATGAACGAGAACGCCTTGAGCGTGATTCCGGTTGACCTGGACACGGAACTTCGTTTCGCGCAAGGAATCCTGGCCCTCACCGAGCGCCGCCTGCTGGCCCGTGACCCGAGCTCAGGACAGTGGCAAAGCTGGGACCTGGTGCCCGGCCTTAGCCTCAGCCACTCCGACCACGCAGGGGTCGGCATGCTCGAATTGCTGGACACCCGCACCCGGCTCGCCCGCTGGCGTTTCACGCTCGGCGCCAATGCGCAGGCACTGCGCCTGATTAAGCAGTTCGAGCTGCTGGTGGCCGCACTGGCCAGCGGCACGCCGGCCTCCCTGCCCGAACCCGACGACGAAACCGACTTCGGCAGCGACACCGAACCCGTGCCCTCCACCTGGGTGCTGCTGCGGCTGTGGCGCTTCGCCCGGCCCTACCGCAAGCAGCTGGCCGCTGGCTTTGCACTCACGCTGGCCTCGACGGCGGCCACGATGGTTCCGCCGTACCTCGCCATTCCGCTGATGGACGAGGTGCTCATTCCGTTCCAGAACGGCAAGCAGATCGAGCCCTGGACGGTCGCCGTCTACCTGATCGGCCTGCTGGCCGCAGCACTCGCCGCGTGGGGACTGGGGTGGGCACGCACCTACCTGCTGGCCCTGGTCTCCGAGCGCATCGGCGCCGACCTGCGCACCACCACCTACGACCACCTGCTGGAGCTTTCGCTCGACTACTTCGGTGGCAAGCGCACCGGCGACCTCATCTCGCGCATCGGCTCCGAGACCGACCGCATCTGCGTGTTCCTGTCTCTGCACGCGCTCGACTTCGCGACCGACGTGCTCACCATCGGCATGACGGCGGTGATCCTGTTCTCGATCAACCCCTGGCTAGCGGTGGTCACCTTGCTGCCCCTGCCCTTCATCGCCTGGATGATCCACGTCGTGCGCGACCGCTTGCGCACCGGCTTCGAGAAGATCGACCGCGTGTGGTCCGAGGTCACCAACGTGCTGGCCGACACCATTCCCGGCATCCGCGTGGTGAAGGCCTTTGCGCAAGAGCGGCGCGAGGCGCAGCGCTTCCGCAGCGCCAACCACCACAACCTGGCGGTCAACGACAAGCTCAACACCACCTGGTCGCTGTTTTCACCCAGCGTGTCGCTGCTGACGGAAATCGGCTTGCTCGTGGTCTGGGCCTTCGGCATCTGGCTCGTGGCGCAGAACAACATCACAGTGGGTGTGCTGACCGCCTTCATCGCCTACATCGGCCGCTTCTACAGCCGGCTCGACTCCATGAGCCGCATCGTGTCGGTGACGCAGAAGGCCGCCTCGGGTGCCAAACGCATCTTCGACATCCTCGACCACGTGTCCAACGTACCAGAGCCCGCGCAGCCCGTGAAGCTCGAGGCCGTGCAAGGCCGCATCGAGATGCGCAGCATCGGCTTTCGCTACGGCAACCGTTCGGTGATTCGCGGGCTCGATCTCGACATCCGCCCTGGCGAAATGATCGGCCTCGTGGGCCACAGCGGCTCGGGCAAGAGCACGCTGGTCAACCTCATCTGCCGCTTCTACGACGTGACCGATGGCGCCATCCACATCGACGGCACCGACATCCGCCGTGTCGGCGTGGCCGACTACCGGCGCACCATCGGCCTGGTGCTGCAAGAGCCCTTCCTCTTTTTCGGCACCATCGCCGAGAACATCGCCTACGGTCGGCCCGATGCCACCCGCGCCGAGATCGTGGCGGCGGCCCGCGCGGCCCATGCCCACGAGTTCATCCTGCGGTTGCCACAAGGCTACGACTCGCTGGTGGGCGAACGCGGCCAGGGCCTGTCGGGCGGCGAACGCCAGCGCATCTCGATTGCCCGCGCGCTGCTGATCGACCCACGCATCCTGATTCTCGACGAAGCCACCTCCTCGGTCGACACCGAGACCGAAAAGGAAATCCAGAAGGCGCTCGACAACCTCGTGAAGGGCCGCACGACCATCGCCATCGCCCACCGCCTGTCCACACTGCGCAAGGCCGACCGCCTCGTGGTGATGGACCGCGGGCAGGTGGTGGAAGTCGGACCGCACGATGAACTCATGGCCCGCGAAGGCGCTTACTGGCGACTCTACCAGGCGCAGGTGCGCCGCGTGGACGACGACGGCGAAGACCGGCCGCAGCCGCCGGTCGAACATTCCATCCACCCAGCCGGAGCGGTGTGACATGAGCCTCCCGACAAGCCCTGTGAGCGCTCGCGTGTTCTCGCTCGAACGAGACCACTTCGGCCGCCTCGTGTTCATCAGCTCACAAGGCGAACGCCATGCGGGCTGCGTGCCGGTGCGCGCCTTTCCGCTGGCGGCCCCTGATGAAGGCGTGTCGCTCATCAGCCAGGAAGGCCACGAGCTGGTGTGGATCGACCGCCTCGACCAGCTGCCCACCGAACTGCGTGTGTTGGTGACGAGCGAGCTCGCGCAGCGCGAGTTCACACCGGAGATCCAGCGCGTGAAGAAGGTGTCCACCTTCTCGACGCCCAGCGTGTGGGACATCGACACCGACCGCGGCCCGACCCGCCTCACCCTCAACGGCGAAGAAGACATCCGCCGCCTGCCCAATGCCGGCCTGCTCATCGCCGACCACCAGGGCGTTCAGTTCAAAGTGACGAACCTGCGCGAACTCGACCGCCAATCGCGGCGTTTGCTGGAGCGGTTCTTGTAAGCCTTCGACTCAGTCAACGTCGCAACGCTCCCCTGGCACGGGCTTCGGCTCGGCCAGCGCATCGTCCAACGCACCGAGGAATTCGGGAATGTCGATGGGCTTGGTGAGGTAGCGGAAGAAGCCGAAGGCCAGGCCGCTTTCAATGTCGCGCGGCATGGCGTTGGCGGTGAGTGCGATCACCGGAATATGGCTGGTGCGCTGATCCTGGCGCAGCACGCGCAAGGCATCGGTGCCGCTGAGGCCGGGCAGGTTGATGTCCATCACGATGACGTCCGGCCGGTGCTCGCGTGCGATGCCAATGCCGAGCTTGCCGTCGATGGCGGTGAGCAGGTGCAGGTCGGTGCGCAGTCCCACGATCTCTTCGACCAGACGCAGGTTGGCGGGGTTGTCTTCGACGTAGAGCAGGCGTCGCGCGCTTTCCGATCGCACGCTCAGGGCCGGTGCAACGATGCCGATGCCTTCGGCCGTGGGCGCCAGCGCCGACGATGCTTTGAGATCGATCCAGAACACGCTGCCCACGCCCACTGTGCTCGACACACCGATGTCGCCGCCCATGAGTTCCATCAGGCGCTTGGTGACCACGAGGCCGATGCCGGTGCCCTCTTCGGGGCCGGCCTCCTGGCCCAATCGGTTGAACGGCTGGAACAAGAGGTTGCGCTGCTCGGGGGTGAGGCCCTTGCCGGAGTCTTGCACGGTGACACGCACCAGCGAGTCTTCAGCCGCCGTGACACCGACCACCACGGTGCCGCCACTGCGGTTGTACTTGACGGCGTTGGAGAGCAGGTTGAGCAGCACCTGCTTGAGGCGCGTGCGGTCGGCCACGACCTGGTGGTGCGGGTCCTGCGGGAAGATGAGCTGCACCTTGTGCGCGCGGGCGGTGGGCTCGATCATCTCGCGGCACTCGCGCATCACCTCGTCGAGCATCACGGGCTCGAGCGACAGCGTCAGCGTGCCTGACTCCACCTTGGCCAGGTCGAGCACCTCGTTGATGAGCACCAGCAGGTGCTTTCCCGCCTTCAGGATGTGGGCCGTGAACTCCATGCGCTTGACGGGCGACAGTGGGAGCTCGTCCGACCCCAGCAATTGGGTGAAGCCGAGGATGGCGTTGAGTGGCGTGCGCAGCTCGTGGCTCATGCTAGACAAGAACTCCGACTTCGCCTGGTTCGCTTTCTCGGCCGATGCCTTGGCGAGGTTGAGCTCTTCGTTGCTGGCCTCCAGCTGCAGGGTGCGCTCGCGCACGCGCAACTCCAGCTGGGTGTTGAGCCGCATGATCTCGCGCTGGGCGCGGGTGCGTTCGGCCACCTCGTGGGCGATCTCCAAGTTGGAGCGCTCGAGCTCGCGCGTGCGCTGTTCGATCTCGCTGAGCATGTTGTTGAACGACTGCGCCAGCAGGCCGACCTCGTCGTCGCTGAGGATCTCGGCGCGCTTCGAATAGTCGCGGCGCTCCACCACCTCGCGGGCAATCTCTGCAATGCGAAGGATGGGACGGGTGACTGTTTCCTGCAGGCGGGCCGACATCAGGTAGGCCACCAGCATCGCCAGCAGGATGACCGGCACGCCGATCTCGAGCAGGTCGATCAGGCGTTCGACCAACTTGTCTTCGGCACGCAGGTAGATGGTGCCCAGCCGTTCGCCATCGCTCTCGATGGCCTTGACAACCACGAGCGTGCGGCCTTCGGAGCGGGCGTCTTCAGGGGGCGCAGCGGCCGGAGGTGCCGGTGAGTCGGCGGCCGACACGTACTGCGCAAAGAGCTTGCCGTGGGCATCGTAGATGGCGGCCGTGAGCACCTCGGGCCGCAGGCGAAGCAGGCTCAGGTTCTTGCGCGCCAGGGCCGCATCGTCGAACGAGAGCGCCGGCGAGGTCATGTAGCCGAGCAACTGCGTCTGGATGGCCATGTCGGCCACCAGGTTGCGGTTGTTCACACGCAGGTTGTAGAGGCTGATGGCGCCGATGGCCAGCACCAGCGCGACCAGCGTGGTGAGCAGCACCACACGCAACAGCTTTTGCTTGACGGTGCGCAGGGTCGTGATGTTCACGGCGACACGCCCTCCACCTTGAGGGCCGCCGCCAGCAGGCGCGCGCTGATGGCCAGCCGGCTTGCAGAGGCCGCGCGGGGCGAAACCTGGAACCGAAGGCGGCCTTCCGTGCGCACGAAGTTGATCATGCCGCCACCTTGCAGGCCTTCGGCCGCCTCGGTCACGGTGAGCGTGGGCTGGCCCTTGACGGCGGCGAGCACGTCTTCCAGAGCAGACTGATTGCGCCGCCCCACGAAAAGCACATGCAGGCCGGCGAGGGAGTCGCCTTCGTGCACGCGGCGCACGCGGATGCTGCGCTGATCCTGGCTGCGGCCGGCCACCATCTCGGTGAGTTCGGCCGCCAGTGCATCGCTGTCCATGACACCGATGTCGAGCGGGGAATCGTCGCGCGCGAAGGCCCCGTCGGGCCAGGTGACGTAGGCCCCGAACTTCGACAGGTAGGCCGCCTTGACCTTTTCTTCGGCCACCGGATCGCTGCGCTGCGCATGGGCGTCACCCACCATGGAAGGCCACGTCAATCCGAGCAGCAGCATCGCCCATAGCCACAGCAAGAGTTGGCTGCGGCCGCCGGTCGACAGACCCAAACCATGGCGTGAGGGGGTGCCTACAGGCGCCATGTCATCTTCAGATGGACGCTGCGATCGAGCTCGCTGCGGGCGCCGGCGTTGGTGCTGGTTCCACCGAACTCCGCGTGGCGGGGGTCGAGCAGGTTCTTGCCGAGAATCGACAGGGTGAGACCGGCGCGAACGCGCCATCCCAGATGAGCGTCGAGCGCATCGTAGGCGGGCACACCCGAAGTGCGCAGCTCCCCAACGTGGCGCAAGCTCATGTCGAGGAACGTGCGTTCGGTCAACTCGAACGAAGAACGCAGTGTCCAGTAGTGATGGGGATCGGCGTCCTCGGCCAGGCGGTACTGAACGGGGCTCGCACTACCCGGTCGGTATGTCGTGCGCAGCGACTGGGACACCACGCCGGCCTGCACCCGCCATGCGGGCGTGGCTTGCCACGCCGCCCAGGCTTCGACACCGCGCACGGTGGACTCGCCTCCGTTCGACAGGACGAGGCCGGGCCCGTTCGGGTTGACATCGACACTGCGCAGGCCGTCGTAGTCAGCTGAGAACGCCGTGACGGAGCAGCTGAGCGTGGGCAGCAGGTGCCCACGATAGCCGAACTCGAACACGCTGGCCTTCTCGTTTTGCATGTCGGGCCCACCTGCCATGCTGTACTGCGGCACTCCGCCCACCACGGGTGGCGCACCGGGCACATGAAAATCTCGATCGAAGCGCGACGGTATGCGTGCGGTGCGCGCAGCAGAGGCCCACACCAGGTGCTTGTCTGCCGGCTTGAAAGCCAAGCGCACATTGGGAAGGGGTTCCCAACCCGTATAGCCGTTGTGCTCGAACTTGAGACCCAGCGTCAGACGCAGGTCGTCGCGCAGGCCGATCTCGTCTTGAACAAACACACTGCCCCAGTGCATGGTCCGTGTCGTCGGCAAAAAGGCGAATGCCGGCACCGAGCTCACTCGGTCCGTGGCATGGCGGTAACCGCTGCCCCACACCACGTGGTGGCTGTCAGCCAACGTCACTGTGTGCTGAAATTCGAGGTGCCCTACATTGAGGCGCTCATCGAGGGCGCCGGGCTGCTCTCGGTGCAGTTGATCGAACGTGGCCTGCAGTGACAGGGATGATCCTTCGCGCAGGCGTGTTCGCCATTGGCCGGAGGTGTTGAAGCCCGTGATGCGGTAGTCGCTGAAGCCGGGCTGCTGCACGCGTGCCGAATAGGCGTCTGCCAGCGCCCTGAAACCGTTGTGCTCGTCGCCCCCGTCGGCCCGCAGGCCCGCATGGGTGCGGTGCGTGCCGTCGACCTGCGCTGACGAGTCTGCGCGATGGCTGTTGTTCACGTGCACGTGTTTGCCGTACACACGGAACTGCGTGCCCGCCAGCACGTCGCCATGGCGCACCGCCACCGTCTGCTCCTGCTCGGCACCGCCGAGGGACACCAAGGTGCCTTGCGTCTTGGCCGCTGAGCGGGTGACCACGTTGATGACGCCGTTCACTGCATTGGCCCCCCACAGGGTCGAGCCTGCGCCGCTGATCACCTCGATGCGTTCGATGTCTTCGAGGATCACGTCCTCGGTGTCCCAGAACACACCCGAGAACAATGGGCTGTAGACGCTGCGACCGTCGATGAGCACCAGCAGCTTGTTCGAGTAGAGGCCGTTGAAGCCGCGCGCCGAGATCGAGTACTTGCGCGCATCTACCCGCGCCACCTGCAGATTCGGCGCAAGGCGCAAGGCCTCAGGCAAGCTGGTCGCCCCGCTGCGCTCGAGGTCGTCTGCGGTGATCACGAACACCGAGGCCGCGGCATCGGCGACGAGCTGGGTCTTCTTGGACACCGAGGTGATCTCGATGTTGGCGAGCTCCTCGAAAGACATGGAGCGAAGGTCGCTGTAGGCCAGCGCCTGGGCGCCCGCGGGCTGCGCGAGCATCACGGCGGCGCCAATGGAAGCCGTCAGCGCCTTGACCGACGCACTGCCGGTCGGACACCTGGCCACGACCATGCCCCGGCGTTCACCGGCAGCACCCTGTGCCCGCAAATGGTTCATCTGATGCCTCGCTTCAGACTCGAGAGACAGGACGCGGCTGACGCGGCGTGTAGGCCCATGAAGCCTTTATAAGTGCGCCATGAACAGCGCACCACGGGAGTTACCAGCGCCCTGGCTACAGCTGCCATATGGCCTTCAGAACCACGCTGCGGTCGATTTCACTGCGCACGTTGGCGGCCCCAAACTCGGGATGCCCGGAATCCAGCAGGTTTTTTCCCAGCAGAGACACGGCCAGCCCAGCCCGCACCCGCCAAATGAGGTTCGCATCGAGCGCGTCGTAGGCCGGCACCTCCGGGTTGCGCAGTGCGCCCACATGGCGCAGGCTCACGTCGAGCGATGTCCGCTCGTTCAGGTCGGTGGACGAGCGCAGGGTCCAGTAGTGATGCGGATCGGTGTCTTCGAACAAGGAGAGACGGGCCGGGCTGCGGCTGTCGGCCTTGTAGGTGGTGCGCACCGCCTGGGACACCACACCTGCATGCAAGCGCCAGGTGGGTGACACCTGCCAGGCGCCCCACATCTCGACGCCGCGGCTCGTGGCCTCGGCACCGTTGCCGAAAACCAGGCCAGGCCCTGAGGTGTTCGGCTCGAAGGTGCGCAGCCCGTCGTACTTGGCTGAAAAGGCGGTGACCGACCACGTGACGGACGGCAGCAGCTGGCCCCGGTAGCCCAGCTCGAAGAGCTTGGCGATCTCGTTCTGGAAATTCGGCCCGCCAGCGATGAAGAACTGCTGCACCCCGCCGACCACCGGGGGCGAGGTGGGGGCGTAGAAATCACGGTCGATGCGTGACGGTGCGCGCGCGGTGCGGGCCGCCGACGCCCAGATCAGGTGTTTCCCGGTCGGCTTGTAGGCCAGCCGGATGTTGGGCAGGTGCTCGTAGCCGGTGTAGCCGTTGTGCTCCAACTTGAGGCCGAGCGTGAGGCGCAGGTCACGCCGCAGCGCGATGTCGTCTTGCACGAACACATTACCCCAGTGCAAGGACATGGTGTTCGGCAGAAACGCGAAGCCCGGTTCCGGGTTCAAGCGGTCCGTGGCATGACGGTAGCCGCCGCCCCACACCATGTGGTGGCTGCCGCCCAGTTCGACCGTGTGCTGGAGCTCGATGTTGGCAATGTCCAGGCGCTCATCGAACGACCCGGGCTGATCGCGCTGGGTGTGATCGAAGGTGAACTGCAGCGCCACGGACGAGCCCTCACGCAGACGCTGGCGCCATTGAGCGGAACTGCTGAAGCCCGCAGTGTGAATGTCACGTGTGTTGGCCTGGCTCAGCCGCCCCGAATAGGCATCGGCCAACAGCGTGAAGCCTTGGTGTTCGTCGCCCCCGTCCGCACGCAGACCGGCCTGGGAACGGTGGAAGCCATCCACCACCGACGATGAGTTCGCCCGGTGGCTGTCGGTCACCCGGACCCGCTTGGCATACACACGGAACTGCGTGCCCGCCAGCACGTCGCCATGGCGGATGGCGGCCGTCTGCTCCTGCTCGGCGCCGCTCACGGCCACCAGCGTGCCCTGCGTCTTGGCGGCCGACCGCGTGACGACGTTGATGACGCCGTTCACCGCGTTGGCTCCCCACAAGGTGGAGCCTGCACCGCTTACCACCTCGATGCGGTCGATGTCTTCGAGCATCACGTCCTGGGCGTCCCAGAACACGCCGGAAAACAGCGGCGTGTAGATGCTGCGGCCATCGATGAGCACCAGCAGCTTGTTCGCAAACGGGCCATTGAAGCCGCGCGCGGTGACGGCATAGTTGCGCGCATCGACGCGGGCCACCTGGAGGTTGGGCGCCAGGCGCAAAGCCTCCGGCAGACTGGTGGCGCCGCTGCGCTCGATGTCGGATGCGGTGATCACAAACACCGACGCGGACGCATCGGCCACGAGTTCGGTCTTCTTGGACACCGAGGTGATCTCGAGCGTGGCGAGATCTTCGATCGACATGGCGCTCAGGTCGCTGTAGGCCAACGCGTGAGCGGCCAGAGGAACAGACAAGGCCACGGCTGCACCGAGCGAGAGGATCAGCGGCAAGGCGGGTGGCTTGACCGAACAGCGAGCCCCGGTCGGAGGCGCGTGGGGGCCCGTTCGGGAGCGGCATGCTGCCGAAGCACCGGCCCGGCCGGTGCTGGAGTCGTCCGCTCGCTTGCCGCTCATCGTGTCCCCCAGTTCGGCCTCCACGGCGCCTTCCTGACGAAGTGCGCACAGACCCATTCAAACCTTATAGACGCCTGCGCACCTGCGCACAAGGGGGGTCACCACCGGGCCCTTCGAGGAAAAACCACGCAAAAAACGAGGCGATTGAAGCCGGATCGCGCCAAACTCCGTGCTCAAGCGGATGGCGGACCCTGCGGCCAGATCCGACGGGCTGTGGCCTCAGAAATTGGCCGGCTTGAAACCCGAGTCCTTGTGGCTTCGGCGCGACGGCCAGCCCGGCCCGGCGCGCGGGGATGGCGGCGCTTTCACACCCGCCCCTAGGAGCCTGTCGGACTTGGAACGTCGAAAGCGAAAATCGGCCCCAGCGAGGACAGTTTTTGCCGGATTTGCAGGCCCATAGCCCCGCTATGGGACAAAAAGACGGTGAAAAATGGAC
>JBEGTX010000266.1:0-4994 GCA_041179165.1 Pseudomonadota bacterium
CACGCCCCGCCTGATTTTTGAGAGAGAGAAACACCATGACCAACGCCCTCATCGTCTCCACCGCCCGCACGCCGCTCGCCAAGAGCTGGAAAGGCGCTTTCAACATGACGCACGGCGCCACGCTCGGCGGCCACGCGGTCAAGGCAGCGGTCGAACGCGCCGGCATCGATGGCGGACTGGTCGACGACGTCATCATGGGCTGCGCCAATCCCGAGGGCGCCACGGGCAGCAACATCGCCCGCCAGATCGCCTTGCGCGCCGGCCTGCCCATCAGCGCCAGCGGCATGACCATCAACCGCTTCTGCTCGAGCGGCCTGCAGACCATTGCCACCGCCGCCCAGCGCATCATCGCGGGTGAGGGCGACGTGTACGTGGCCGGTGGCGTGGAGAGCATCTCCTGCGTTCAGAACGAGGCCAATCGCCACTTCCTGGTCGACAGCTGGCTCGCCGAGCACAAGCCCGAGATCTACTGGAACATGCTGCAGACCGCCGAGCAGGTGGCCAAGCGCTACAAGATCGGCCGCGACCGCATGGACGCTTACGGTGCGGCCAGCCAGCAGCGCGCCTGCGCAGCGCAAGCCGCTGGCAAGTTCAACGACGAGATGATTGCCGTCACGGTGACGGCCGGCGTCGCCGACCCGGTGCAAGGTCTGCGCACCCGCGAGGTCACCATCCGTGCCGACGAAGGACTGCGTGAAGGCACCACCGCCGAGGGCATCGCCGGCATCAAGCCCGCCATTCCAGGTGGCGTGATCTCCGCCGGCAACGCCAGCCAGTTCAGTGATGGCGCCGGTGCTTGCGTGCTGGTGGGCGACAAGTTCGCCGAACAGAACAACCTCACCCCGCTGGGCCGTTTCCTCGGCTTTGCGGTGGCCGGCTGCGAGCCTGATGAAATGGGCATCGGCCCGGTGTTCGCCGTGCCCAAGGTGCTCAAGCGCCTGGGCCTCACGGTCGACGACATCGACCTGTGGGAACTCAACGAAGCCTTTGCCGTGCAGGTCCTGTACTGCGCCGACACGCTGGGCATCCCGATGGACCGCCTGAACGTGAACGGCGGCGCCATCGCCGTCGGCCATCCGTATGGCGTGAGCGGCCAGCGCCTGACCGGCCACGCCCTCATCGAAGGCAAGCGCCGCGGCGCCAAGCGGGTGTGCGTCACGATGTGCATCGGCGGCGGCATGGGCGCTGCGGGCGTCTTCGAGGTGCTCTGACCGCCTTGCTGCGAGCGCCCTGCGGGGCGGCGCATGCGGTGCCGAGGCGCGCTGGCCGGCTCAGGCCGAGCCCGCGGCATCGCCTGTCTTCGTGATCGGTGCATGCCTCCTTGCCGGATGGCGTCAGCACCGATGTTCTCCACCTGACCTCACGACCCCTGCCATGAGCTTTCGCCACACCCTCGATTTCTTGCTGTACGACTGGCTGGGTGTGGACACCCTGTCCGAACGGGAGCGGTTCGCTGACCACTCGCGGGAGACCTTCGGTGCGGTGTTCGACACCTGCGAGCGCATCGCCGCAGAGAAGTTTGCGCCGTTCAACCGCTTGGGTGATGTGCAGGAGCCGCACTTCGACGGCGAGCACGTGGTGCTGCCACAGGCCTCGCAGGATGCGGCCGATGCCTACGTGGGCTCGGGCATGCTGGCGGCCGCACAAGACTACGACCTCGGCGGCATGCAGCTGCCCTGCGTCATCGAGATGGCGGCCAACAGCTTCTTCTCCAAGGCCAGCATCGGCCTGGGTGGCGGCTCCATGCTCACCAGCGGCAACGCCAACCTGCTCATGGCCCACGGCACACCCTTGCAGCGGGAGGTGTTCGCGCGCCAGGAGTTCTCCGGACGCTTCTTCGGCACGATGTGCCTGTCGGAGCCGCAGGCGGGCTCCAGCCTGTCCGACATCGTGACCCGGGCCGTGCCCGATGGCGAGGGCTTCGAGGCCGATGCGTTGGGCCCGCGATACCGATTGCGTGGCAACAAGATGTGGATCTCCAACGGCGAGCACGAGCTCTCCGAGAACATCGTGCACCTGGTGCTGGCCAAGATCCCCGGCCCTGATGGCGCGCTGATTCCCGGCGTGCGCGGCATCTCGCTGTTCATCGTGCCCAAGAAACTGGTCGGCGAAGACGGTGAACTCACCGGCGAACGCAACGACGTGGCGCTGGCGGGTCTGAACCACAAGCTCGGCTACCGCGGCATTCCCAACACGCTGCTCAATTTCGGCGAAGGCCGCTATCCGGTGCGCGGGCAGGGCGGCGCCATCGGCTACCGCGTGGGCGCGCCGGGCGACGGACTGCGCTGCATGTTCCACATGATGAACGAGGCCCGCATCGGCGTGGGCCTGGGCGCGACCATGCTCGGCTACGCCGGCTACGAAGCGAGCCTGGAGTACGCCCGCGGCCGTCCGCAAGGGCGCGTGGTCGGCCCCGCCGGCAAAGATGCCAGCCAGCCGCAGGTGCCCATCATTCGGCATGCCGATGTGAAGCGCATGCTGTTGGCGCAGAAGTCGTACTGCGAAGGCGCGCTCGCGCTCGAGCTCTATTGCGCCAGACTGGTCGACGACCTGCACACGGCCGACAAGGCCACCGCGGCCGAGGCCGGCCTGCTGCTGGACATGCTCACGCCCATTGCGAAGAGCTGGCCGAGCGAGTGGTGCCTCGAGGCCAACAGCCTGGCCATCCAGGTGCTGGGCGGCTACGGCTACACGCGCGACTATCCTGTCGAGCAGTACTGGCGCGACAACCGCCTCAACATGATCCACGAAGGCACGCACGGCATCCAGGGCCTGGACTTGCTCGGCCGCAAGGTCGTGATGCAGGAAGGCCGCGGCCTGGCCCTGGTGAGCCAACGCATCGAGGCCACGGCTTCACGCGCGGCGGCGCTGCCTCAGCTGGCCGGCATGGCTGCGCAATTGCGCGACGCTCTGGCTTTGCTGCAGCATTCGACGCAGGCGGCGTGGCAAGGCGCCTTGCCAGAAGAGGCGCTGGCCAATGCCACGCCTTACCTGCAAGGCTTCGGCCACGTGGTGCTGGCCTGGACCTGGCTCGACGTCGCCTGCTGCGTGCAACAGCAGCTGGTATCGGCCGACCCCTCGGAGGCGGGTGCCCTGAAGGGCCGCCTCGCGGCCGCCACGTATTTCTTCCGCTACGAACTGCCGCGCGTGCCGGCCTGGCTGAAGGTGGTAGAAACACGGGACGACACGTGTCGTTCTATGGAAGAAGCCTGGTTCTGAACATGAAAACAAGCACGCTCGAAACCCTGATCTGGGTGCTGATCTATGGTGGTTTGCTGGTGGTGTGCCTGGGGGTGTCGATCCAACGTTCGTGGAGCAGCCTGGGGCTCGGCTTCATGGGCGTGGGCGCGGTGGTGGCCGTGGTCGGGTTTGCGCTCGTCTATGTTCGTTCGCGCGTGAAGGACGAGTGATGCCCCGTTCGCTGGTCTTGGGGGCGCAGGCGCCACGGCGCTGGCCCGTTGGCGTTCGGACCCTGATCGGTACGGCTGGCCTGTGGGCCGCGTGTGTGGTCAGCGCCCAGGCATCGGCCCCAGCAGCTGGCACTGCGCCCGCATCCACCGCAGCGCCGGCCGCCGCGGCGCCTGCGTCGGCTGTGTTTCAGTTTCCGGTCTACCGCCATGCGGCCGAGATCGACGCCGCCTGTGCGCGCCTGTTGAAGGACGCTCGCGCGCAGGCCGAACGCCTGCAGGCCTCGCCGCCAAGCGAAGCGCCCAACCTCATCGGCGAGCTCGACGAGATGACGCGGCGCTATGAAGACACGCTGGGTCCGCTGTCGGTGATGGCTGCCGTTCATCCGGCCAAGCCCTTGCGCGATGCGGCCGAGCGCTGCGAGCTGCAGTACCAGCAGTTCAGCGCCGTCTTTTCGCAGAATGCCGCCGTGCATGCACAGCTCAAGCGGGTGCAGCCTGCGGACGACATCGATCGCCGCTTCGTGCACGACCAGATCGAGGTGTTCGAAGATGCGGGCGTGGCCCTCAGTGCCGACGATCAGAAGCGGGCTCAGGGACTCAACGAAAAAATCACCCGGCTGACGCAGGACTTCGAGCGCCAGCTCCGTGAAGCCCGCGTCCGCTTGGCCTTCACGGCGGAGGAACTCCAGGGTGTGCCGCTGACCACGTGGCGCCGTGCGCCGCGTGACGCCAAAGGCCGCTACCTCCTGGACCTCAATGCGCCGAACTTCGAGGCTGTGGCCGACAACGCGGTGCAGGCGCCGGTGCGTGAACGCATCTGGCGGGTCTACATCAGCCAGGGGGGCGATGCCAACCTGCGCCGCCTCGACGAGATCGCGCGCCTGCGGCGCAGCTATGCCCAGTTGCTCGGCTTCGCCTCGCATGACGACCTGGCCTTGCGGCGCCGCATGGCCCACGACGAGGCCACCGCGCAGCGTTTTCTCGCCTCCGTGAAAACCGCGGTGGCCGAACGCGAGCTCGCCGACCTGGCCGTGCTGCGGACCGAGAAGGCCGAGCACCTCGGACAGGCCGATGTGAAGCTCGAGCGCTGGGACATCGGTTTCTATGCCGAGCGGGTGCGTCGCAAGCGCCACGCCGTCAACCAGGATGAGTTTCGCGCCTACTTTCCGCCAGAGGCCAGCCTCGACTTCGTGTTTCGCGTGGCGCAGAAGATGTTCGGTGTGCGCTTCCAGCGCCAGCCCATGGTGCTCTGGCACGCCGATGCGCGTGCCTATGCGGTCACTGACCTTGCGAGCGGCCACGCACTCGGCACTTTGTTCGTGGACCTCTATCCGCGCGCCGACAAATACAACCACGCCGCCGTGTGGAGCTTTCGCAGCGTGTCCACGCGAGCGAACCGCTTGCCCGCTGCGGCACTGGTGGTCAACTTCAACCGCCAGGGGCTGAGCCTGGGCGAGCTGGAGACGCTGCTGCACGAGTTCGGCCACGCGCTGCACAGCCTGTTGTCGTCCACCCGGTATGTGTCCCAAGGCGGCACCAACACCCAGCTCGACTTTGTCGAGGCCCCGTCGCAAATGCTCGAGG
>JBEGTX010000267.1:0-22564 GCA_041179165.1 Pseudomonadota bacterium
TGCGGGGAGTGAGGGTCAGGTCTGAAATCTGAACTACAAACTTCAGACCTGACCCTCGCCTCTCTCCCAGACCTGACCCTCGCCTCTCCTCGCACTGATGCGCTGGGCACAGCGCAAATACAAGAAGCTTCGCAGGCACGTACAGCGTGCGTGGGATTAGCTCAACGGGCTGAGAGCCCAGCGACCGAACCTGTTCGCACACTGGCTCTGCAAGCCAGCGGCTGGACAATAGGAGCCGTATGAATCGAGAGATTCACGTACGGTTCTGGGAGAGCGCGGGGGTGAGATTCCCCTGCGCCACTCACCAATCTGAACTACAAACTTCAGACCTGACCCTCGCCTCTGACGACCACCTCGCCCGAATCAAGCGCGACAGTCGACGCTTCGGGGTACTGAATCGCCCCGGCACTGCCGCAGCGCACTACCAAAGTCATGCGCAAATGAAGGCGGCGCATGGAGACGCCCTGTAGAATTTGCCCGTGTGCTGATGGGGCTCTTGCTGTGCTGGACCCTCCCGATTCCGGGCTGGGCCGTGACACCGGACCGGCAGCGCCTGGAGACAGGAACTCGCATGCGTACTGCCATTCTCCGGAGTTGGGCCCCCTTCTGCTTGCTGGCATTGGCCTGCTTCGGCATGAACAAGGCCGCAGCACAAAGCACTGTTGAGTTCAGCGAACTGGTGAAGTCGCTGATGATTCCCGCAGGGCCGACGCACCAGCTGCCGGGATGGGACCTACCGATGCACCCGGCCATTCGCTGGAAGGACGCCTCGCCCCGGCCCGCCGGCAAGTCCAGCGACCGCGACGCCTTGCCCATGGTGCGCGAGGGCACGGTGTTCGTCACCGTGAATGGGCAACCCAGCTATGTCCCCATCAAGCCGGGGACGCCGGCCAGCCTGTGGCACGTGACACTCAGGGGCTCGCGGCAAGGACGGCTGGAGGCGGAGCTGGCCCAGGGCGAATACGGCGAAGGCACCTCGCTGCCCATTGCGCTGTTGAAGCCCGCCAAGTTCCAGGTCAGGTCTCTGTGCAAACCGCAAGGCATCAGCAGCGGCATGGAAGTGTTTGCCGTGGCGACACAGGGCGTGCATCCGGTCGTGCTCGGCCATGAGTGGAGCAGCGGCAGCGCCGGCACCATGGCGTGGCTGAGATTTGCATTCACCACCCAGCGCGCAGCCAAACTCAAGTGCGAATGAAGTCCTGAACCGGAGATGCCTGTGAACACGGGGAATTGGCAAATCCTTGATGTACATATCAATTGGCGAGAGCGGCTTGTGACCTTTCCGTTTGAGCTTCGGGAATGACGCTGACGTCATCGGCGAACCGCAGGCGGCATTTGTGGGGTGAATCCAGCCCCGAGCCCGGAGGTGCAAGGAGCGAGAATCTGGGCCATCCGCACTCCTTGTCCCCTTTCATGACCAGTCCCTTCACCCCGCTGTCCGAGGACGAGTTCGAAGAGCTTTCCCAGTTCCTGCTGTACGACGTGGACACCGAGGAGGTCATGGTGTCGGAGATCATGGACGGCTTCTTGCACGCCATTGCCATCGGGCCGACCACGGTGGAGCCCAAGAGGTGGCTGCCGAAGATCTGGGGCACTGAGGAGATGCTGCCGCCGATCGAGTCTCTCGAGGTGGTGAACCGCATGCTGTCGCTGGTCATGCGCCACTTCAACGGCATCCTCACCGGGCTGGAGTCTGACCCGGCCGAGATCACCCCTCGGTGGTCGTGGCAGACATTCGAGGGCGTCGACCACGACGACGCAGAAGCGTGGGCGTTCGGCTTCGTCGAGGGCATGACGCTGTGCTGGGACGACTGGCAGCCGCTGCTGTCGACGCCACAAGGACAAGCCTGGTTCAGACCGATCGGCCTGCTGGGCAAGGACGATTTCTCCGCCGATCAAGACGAACTCACTAAGACACCTGCCCAGCGAGCAGAGTTGGCGGTGCCGATCCCTCAAGCTGTGCTGAGCATGCACGCCCACTGGCTGTCGCTGAGGATGGCCATTGCGCAGCGCGAAACCGCAAAGGCTTTGCAAGCCAAGGTGGGCCGCAACGAACCGTGCCCCTGCGGGAGCGGCAAGAAGTTCAAGAAGTGCTGTGGGGCAGCGGCCGACCTGCACTGAGGAAGGTGACGGGAGCGAAGACCCGTCTTACCTTTGAACTCCAGGGCACTGAGGCCGCCGCGAGTGACGAACTCACGCCATCCACGGGTTGACCACTGCAACCCTGGCCGCCTCAAACGGCCCAGTGTCTCGGCTGGCAACCGTGAAACCATGGGCCGATGCAATGGCTGCGATGTAGCCGTCGGCTGTCGAGATCGCCAAGCCTGCATGACGTGCCTTGGCCATCAGTGTGGCGTAGGCCTGTGTGCACGCAAGGTCGAATGGCAGAACGCGTCCCGTGAACAGAGGCAGCACGCGCTTCTCCAGGTTGTCTTGCAAGCTTGAGCGGCGCCTGCCCGCTGGCAGCAAGGCGACGCCTGCGCGCAGTTCGGCGACGGTGATGGCCGAGAGGAACAGCGTTTCCATCGGTTGCGCATCGATCCACGCGACCACGCGGGCCTCGGGGGCGTGGCGCAGCGGCTCCGACACCACGTTGGTGTCGAGCAGGATCATTCGAAGCTCACGGGGCGGGATGGTGCTTTGTCGCGCACTTGCTCAAGCACGGCGAACTCCTCGTCGCTCAGCTTGGCCTGGCGGCCGATGTCCGCCAGCAGCGAGCCGAGCTTCACACTGCCTTGAGGGCGAACGGCCGATTCCAGGATCGCACGCACCTCGGCCTCCATGCTTTGGCCGTGCTTCGTGGCCCGGGCGCGCAGCGCTCGGTGCACCTCATCCGAAATGTTGCGAACGGTCAGCATGGCCATGGTGATTCCCCAGGGAGTAGTCGATGCATGCATTTTACAACAGTGCATTCATTCTTTCGGATGTCTGTCTACCGGATGGACCGGAGAGTGGCATCCCTGGGACCCCTCCATCTGCCAAAAACACCTCCGTAAGTTCACCATAGTGAGAGCGATGCATACCTGTGCCTACCGCAAGATTCGTGGGATCGCCAAAGGGTGCGGTCGTACCTACAGTGTCGATCGATGCTGTCGCAACCCAGGGCTATGAGAAGCCTGCCCTTTCTCATTCGATACCAGGAGACGCTGTGATTAATGTTAGTCGACTTGCTTGGGTTTTATTGGCCGTCGGGACAGGCTTGCCGATGGAGCTATTTGCCCAAGCGGACTCTGTCAGGAGTTCGACGCGACGTACCGACTCGAGCATTCGGATATTTCAAGACGTCAATCCTCCAGACGGAGCTGGTTGGGGGCGTACGGATCTTTTGTTCAACGTGCCCATTAAGTCCCAGGATGGAAATTTTGTTAGAGAGCTGCAGTACGGACCATTCAACAACTCCTCCGACGCTACCTTAACGATTTCGCTGAATCACAGGGGAGGAAGCCCAAGCCGGTCAGTTGCCGGTTATGTTAACGGCGTTATCGCTGGATCGGGCGGTGCGTCACTGACTTTCGAAGTGCCGCCAAACTCGACCTATTTCTTTTCCGTAAGAGATGCTTTCTTTATTTCGGCGAAAGCCAACAAAAATAATTTGCCCATCAGCCAGACAGGGTTGCCTTCAAAATCAGATTTTGAATCACCAACAGGTGGCGTATATGCTAGTTGTGAGAATCTCTACGACGGAAAAGTAATCTACTACTATCAACCAGGGTCGCGTTCAGATCGTTCGAGTCGAACAGACAGTTTCGACCCTCCCGAACCGCGATCTCTCGTGGGCGAGTGCACTCAACCAAGCCCGATTTTGTGATTTCCGATCAGAAAAATTCACCAGATCCCGTGGAAAACCTCCAATCCTTAGACACACTTTCTGCCCTTCCTGTGTGATTGGAGACAACTTTCCCACGAAACACGACGGAATAAGTTGAGTTCGGCATTAATGGCGCTCTAGGCAATAAGGCAACAAAACCTTTGCCGATGATCGGATAAGTTGTTCTCAAAACGTCGTCAGTCGCCGTAGAAAGCAATTTCGCGTCGACTAGGTTGCCAGCCGACGTGCGCATCTCAAACAAGTCTACCTCGATCGACCGAAATTTCTCGTTGGAATGAATGCTTGCAGCATATCCGGGAGAATTTCCCAAATTCTCTGGGATCGGATCTGGGCGCTCTGGCCACATTGAATATGGAATATCAACAGCATTGTCAACGGGCCACACTATGAATTTCTCTAGAGCGCTCTGTTGTTCGCCATTTCTACCGCCTTGCATTCCAGTGAGAAATCGATAATTAAACTGATCCTCTGCGACGCCGTATCCTGCATCGATCGGATGAAAAAGTAGCATCCCCATTCGATGGTATGGGGTTCCTAGCAAAGAATCTATGAGTTCAATTCCGCCGGCCGGGGACTTCACGGCGGCGCCGACTTCACTTACACGGTCGGGAAGATATCCAACTGACACAGCGCGGTCCGTCACAGTTGCGCCAGTGAACCCAGCATTGCCCGGCGTTTCATCATGCCCAGTGATTCCAGTCAGCGACATGTACCTGCTATGCGCTTGCGCAGCTTGGTCAAGCTCAGCGCTCTGTCTGAACAACCCCAACCCGGCACTAGCCCGCGCCCAATTCAACCGATCAAACGCCAGCTTCCGATTCACATCCGCATAGACCGCTGGCGGGACGCTGGTGACAGGACCAGGCTCTAGTGGGGCGGTGGGTGGTGGGGGTGGAGGTGTGGCGACGTCACCGTCACTGCCCCCGCCTCCGCACCCAGTGGTGATGGTGGCGACGGCCGAGGTCAAGGCGGCCAATGCTGTTCGGCGGGTGAGTCCTGTGTGGTTCATTGTTGTTCTTCCCTGATCGCGTCCTGCCCCGGACCCTGGGGCGGCAGCTGTGAATGATGTTGAGGCGAGGGTTGTACCTTGGGCGGCTGGACAACAGCCATCCCTAAGGCGGTCCAGCGCACGCGTGGCCGCGCGCCGTGGTGGGTATCCTCCACGCACGGTATGACCTGAGGTGGCAGCGTCGGCGGCGCGATACGGCTGATGGCACGCCACGGCCGTAAAGACGGCCGCGACCCCACTAAACTCAACCTCCTGCACGGTTGCCCCAGCCTGCCTCACGCTTTCGGATTGCTGTCGATGCCGACCCAAGTTTCCTTGCCTCAAGCCGCTGAACTGGGCCATTTATTCAGCGATGGCGCTTGGCAGCGGGGTGAGAGGTACGCGCGCGCAGGTGCCGTGCTGAGGTCCACGCTGGAGAGTGAGCCTGGGACACCAGGTTCGAAGTTTCAGATCGACGGTGAAACCGAAGGCAGCCAGTCCGAGCCCTACGAGCAGGACATCCAGCTGTGGCGCCGGGTTTCGGGCGATTGGCAGGTCAAGGGCCAGTGCTCCTGCCCCATGGCGCTCAACTGCAAGCATGTGGTGGCGGTGTTGCTCGATGTCTTGAGCCAGGATTGGAACCATCACGATGAGCCGGGGATGCCCGCACGCATGCCCGCCCATGCACCTGCACCTGCACACCATGAGCGCCTGGACCGCTGGCTCGCCCAAACTGAAAACGATGTCGCAGGGCCGGTCTCGCCCTGGGGCACGACGCGGTTGGGTCACAGGAGACCGAGCCTCGCTGACGAGCCGCCCGAGTCCGAGCAGGTCGTCGTGTTGGATGTTTTCATCCACCCTCGTCAAGCAGGCCGATGGCTCACCTTGTGGCCCGGCAAGGTGCGCAAGCTCAAGAGCAAGGCGGGCGGGTTAGGCAAGGTCAGCCAACCGAAGGCGCATCCGGGCTTTACGCTGGGGCCCGACGATGGCGATGGCCGGGTCTTCGAGTTGTTGCGCCGCTGGCATGCAGGGCAGGCTTTGAGCGCCACGTGGAGCATGAGCATGACGGCGCCGACGCTCTCGCAGATTTCAGTGCGAGACGACATCGGCGCGATGGTGCTCGAGCAGGCCGCCCGATCGGGCCAACTGGTGCTGTTGTCGCCAGACCGGCTGGTCCAGCAACGCGTTCGGTGGGGCGAGACGTTCCGGCTTGATTGGCGCTGGTCGCCCGTTGTTGGTGGTGATGGCGATGGCGATGGCGATGCCGTCGGCGGTGAGCCTCGGTGGCAACTGGCCCCCGACCTGGGTTCGCCTTCTGCAGAGTTGTTCATGGGCGAGCCCATGCTCTACCTCGACCGAGAGAACGGTGTGTGCGGCCGCGTGGACGCGCAAGCGGTGGATGTGAGCACGGCCCAGCGCTGGCTGGCCGCGCCGCCCATGCATGAAGCCTGGATGCAGACGCAGTCGTCGCGGCTGACCAAGCTGCTGCCGCCCTTGCCCGCGGCCGTGCGCGGCGAAGTGTTGCGCGATGTGCGGGGCGTGGCGCCTATTCCCTGCTTGCGCATCGTGGCCCACCCTCAACCGACACAGGCGGTGTTCCAGATCGAACTCGCCTTTGACTACGATGGCATTCAGGGCGTGTGGGACCTGCATGCGCCTGACTTGCAGGTGATCGACATCCCCGAGGGCAAGGTCCACCTGTGGCGCAACGTGATGGCCGAGGTCCATGTCATGACGCAGCTGTCATCGGCAGGGTACGAGCCGCGCGTCCCGCCTGGTCTCGCGTCGTGGCAGGCCGAACCTGGCAGAGGCACGTCGCCTCACGAGCGTGACTTGCGCCTCTTGGACACCGACTTCGCCGTGTGGTGCGAAGCGGGCTGGCGCATCGAGCTCGACGACGGCTTGCAAGCCGACCTGATGCGTGGCGGCGAGCTGGACCTGGACCTGCAGGGGCAGTACCCCGATGCCGCGCCTGCCGACAACGACTGGTTCAGCTTGTCCTTGGGTTTTTCTGTCGATGGACAGCGCTTCAACCTGTTGCCCCGGCTGGCCCAGTTGATCGGCCGTTGGTCGAAGTGGGAAGACCAGGCCGAGCATGGCGAGCCGTGGCCGAGCCACACCTGGCTGACCGACGACGCGGGCCGGCCCTGGCGCCTGCCCACCGAGCCCATGCGCCCCTGGCTGGGGGCCTTGGTCGAACTGACCCAGGAACGCGGCCGTGCGCTTCACGGCGAGGCACTGAAGCTCGACCGCTTCGAAGCGCTGCGCCTTGCCTCGGTCGATGCGGACTCTGGTCAGCACGCCCTCGGCCTGTCGATGGACGATGCCCATTCGCTGGCGGGCCTGGTGACGGTCCTCAAGCAGCTGCAGGGCTTGCCCCTGGCTGCGCCGCCCGCGGGCTTGCTGGCCACCATGCGGCCGTATCAGCTGCAAGGTCTGAGCTGGTTGCAACTGCTGCGACAACACCGCATGGGCGGCGTGCTGGCTGACGACATGGGGCTGGGCAAGACCCTGCAGACCATCGCCCACCTGTTGCTGGAAAAACAAGCCGGCCGCCTCACCGCGCCGGCCTTGATCGTGGCGCCGACCAGCTTGGTCGGCAACTGGCGCAGCGAGCTGCAGCGGTTCGCGCCGGCCTTGTCGGCCCTGGTGCTTCACGGCCAGCACCGACACAACGCTTTCACGCGGCTGGCCGATCACGACGTGGTCATCACCACCTACCCCTTGTTGCTGCGCGACGAAGACGTGCTCACCGCGCAGGCATGGTCTGTGGTGGTGCTGGACGAGGCCCAGGCCATCAAGAACGCCAAGACGCGGCTGGCGGCCGTCGCGTCCGGCTTGCGCGCGCAGCAGCGTTTGTGCCTCACGGGCACACCCATGGAGAACCACCTGGGCGAGATCTGGAGCCTGTTCCATTTCCTGATGCCGGGTTACCTCGGCAACGACACGCGTTTCAAGCAGCTGTTCCGCACGCCGATCGAGAAGCACGGCGACACGCGGCGGCTGGCCTTGCTGCGCGCGCGCCTTCAGCCCTTCATGCTGCGCCGAACCAAGGCCGAAGTCGCCACCGAATTGCCGCCCAAGATCGAGGCCATCGAACACATCGAGCTCGAGCCCGCACAGGCCAATCTGTACGAGGTGATTCGCGCGGCGACGGAGACCAAGGTGCGCGAGGCCCTGCAGAGCAAGGGCCTCGCCCGTTCGCAGATCACCGTGCTCGATGCCTTGCTCAAATTGCGCCAGGTGTGCTGCGACCCGCAACTGGTGCCGTTGGCTGCGGCCAAGAAGGTGAAGGCATCGGCCAAGATGGACTGGCTGCTCGCGAACCTGCCCTCCATGATCGAAGACGGGCGGCGCGTGCTGGTGTTCTCGCAGTTCACCTCCATGCTCACCCTGATCGAGAAGGCATTGGCCGAGACCTCGCTGACCTGGGTCAAGCTCACGGGGCAGAGTCAGAAGCGCGAAGCCATCGTGGCCCGTTTCACCTCCGGCGAGGTGCCCTTGTTCCTCATCAGCCTCAAGGCAGGTGGCGTGGGGTTGAACCTGCCGCAGGCCGACACCGTCATCCATGTGGACCCCTGGTGGAACCCGGCCGCCGAAGACCAGGCCACCGACCGGGCTCATCGCATGGGCCAGCAGAGCACTGTTTTCGTCTACAAGCTCGTGGCCCAAGGCACGCTAGAAGAGCGCATCGTGGCCATGCAAGAGCGCAAAGCGGCGCTGGCCCAAGGCCTGCATGGCGACGCGCAAGCAGCCGCCACGCGGCTCACCGAGGGTGAACTGGACTGGCTGCTGCAGCCGATTGGCGCTGCGGCGACGCAGGGTGAGTTGGCCTGAGTGCACTGTCCGGATGGCTGTCCACACAGTGGCGTGGCTTGGACGAGTGGATACCGGCTCAGAACGAAAACCCATCCATCATGGCGTCGAGCTCGAGGCGCTCCATTTCGCGCTTGAGCCAGCGCTTGGTGAGGGCCCTGTCTTTGAAGGTGACGATGTCGCGCTCATACGCCGCCTGTGAGCGGCTCAACTGCTGGACATGTGTGTCGATCACCTTGATCAGCTTGGCGGGATGCAGCGGCACGAAGGGCGCGACGCCGAAGTCCATCCGAAAGCCGTATTCGAGGTGCTGGACTTCGGCCTGGATGTCGGCGAGCTGTTCGGCCAGCGCCTTGTTGTAGAGCTTCAGCCGCGCGGGCGCTGTGGCGGCAATGTCGTTGGCGTCGATCTGAGCGGTTTCCAGTTGAAGGGTCAGCAAGCCCAGCAGGTCCTTCTTCTCGTAGGCCTCGTTGGTCCGTTGCATCAACGCGGTACGCACGGCACGCTTCTCCGCATCGGGTTCACGGTCCGGGTGCAGCGCGCTCACGAGCTTGCGGTAGATGTCGCGAATCGATTGAGACGTCAGCTCGGCTTGGGCCTGCCTCTTGGCTTCGGCTTTGCTGAGCCGGGCCTGGGAATGGGGTGTTTGCCCGAACGCGGCCGTGAGGTCGTCCGCATGCTGTTGCTCGTCCATTTTCTGATGCAGGCGCCGCATCAGTTCTTCTTGGCTGTCGCCGAGCGCGTCGTCACCCAGGTCGATGCCTGTGACGCCCTGGACCATGTCGACGAACTCTTGCCGGCCTTCTGCTTGGGCATCGGCAAACGTCACGTCGGCATGTTTGTCGTACAGCGCCTGTAACTCGGCATCGGGCTCGTCTTGTCCCTCCATCAGCGCCCAGACCGTCTCGCACAGCAGGTCGCGCAGGCCGACACGCTCACGTTTGTTCCAGCCTGTCTCGCCGATCATCCGGTCCACCTCGGCCACCCAGGCCCATTGCGCACGTTCCACGGCCTTCGACAGAGGCGCCGTGCGCTCGCGGTGTGCACTGAAGAACGGTGGCAGGCTGTCTTGCCAAGCGGCCAGCTTCTCGCGGGCCTGCTCGATCTGTTGCGTGAGCTTGTTGAAACGCTTCTGCTCGGGGGTGAGCAGATGGGATTGGATGGTCGTGCTGACCTTCAGCGGAGCGGCGTGCGATGTCATGTCGGTGGCGTGGTGTGTGCGGGAGGCGGGCTGGGTCAGCAACGCCGCCATTGTTGCAAATCACGGGCCCGTCTCTCCGCCGCCCAGGCTCCTGGCTGCGTTACCCTCCCCGCATGCAACCCCTTCTGGACGCCATCGCAGCGTCACCCCTTCCTATCGACGCCCAGCGCATCTTCCACGGCCGCGGCGGCCTTCATCCGGGCTGCGAGCACTGGGCGCTCGACCTCTATCCGCCCGTGTGGGTGCTGACGAGCTTTCAGCCGACGAGCGACGATGAACTGGCCGCCATCGGCGCGGCGCTGTCGCAGCGTTGGGCGCAGCTCTCCCCAGACCAGCCGCTGAACTGGGTCTACCAGTGCCGCCATGAAGGCGAGAGCATCACGCAAGTGATGGCTGGTGCCGTGCCCGATCCGCATTGGGTGAGCGAGGACGGCGCGCAGTACAAGGTGAACGTGGGCCGGGGGCAGAACCACGGGCTCTTTCTCGACATGGCCAACGGCCGGCGCTGGGTGCGAGAGCACGTGGCGGCGCGGCCGGGCTTGCGGGTGCTGAACCTGTTCGCCTACACCTGCGCATTTTCTGTCGTGGCCTTGCAGGCGGGCGCGAGGCAGGTCATCAACCTGGACATGAGCCAGGGCGCGTTGGGGGTGGGGCAGCACAACCACCGCTACAACGGCCTCACAGGTGCGAGCTTCATGGGCCATGACCTGTTCAAGACCTGGGGCAAGGTGACACGCAGCGGGCCCTACGGCCTGGTCATCGTCGACCCGCCCAGCTACCAGAAGGGCAGCTTCGTGGCGACCAAGGACTACAGCCGCCTGCTGCGCCGCCTGTTCGATTTGATGGCCCCGGGGGGCCATGCCATGCTGTGCCTCAACGCGCCCGAGCTCGGCACGGCCTTTTTGCAAGACCAGGTGCGTGAACTGGCGCCTGAGCTCGAGTTCGTCGAACGCGTGGCCAACCCGGCGAGCTTTGCCGATGTGTCTGATCAGCGGTCGCTCAAGGTGTTGGTGTACCGGGCGCCGGAGTTGGGGTGAGTGGGCTTGCTCGCTTCGCGCAAGGCAAGGCAAGGAAAGGAAAGGAAAGGAAAGGAAAGGCATGTTGCTGTCTTTATGTGAATATTGACATTTTCATAACAAATGCAACACACTGCGCTGATCATGTCGGAGCTTCCTGTCCCCACCTACGAGCGCGCGGTTCTGGATCTGGCGCATCGGCTTCCTCTGCTGCGTGCGAGGGACCTTGCCAGCCACGCCCTGCCCACGATCGCCCTGAGTCGTTTGGTGGCCGCAGGGAAACTGGAGAGGGTGGCCCGCGGCGTGTACAGCCTGCCGGGCCGAAAGCTCAGCGAGCAACGTTCCCTCGCTGAGGTGTGTTTGCGGGTACCCCAGGCCGTGGTCTGCCTGCTGTCCGCCCTGCGTGTGCATGGCATCGGCTCGCAGGCCCCATTCGAGGTCTGGATCGCGATCCCCCCAAATTCGCCAGCCCCTCGTCTGGACCAGCCCGCCGTACGCGCAGTGCGCATGTCAGGTGACGCTTTGAGCGAAGGCATCGACATCAAGGTGATAGATGGCGTCAAGGTGCCTGTCTTCAATGCGGAAAAAACCGTTGCAGATTGCTTCAAGTTTCGCAACAAGATCGGACTTGACGTTGCCCTTGAGGCTCTGCGTGACGGATGGGATCAACGAAAACTTTCGGCCGACGAGCTTTGGCGCCATGCTGTCATTGACCGGGTTTCTAACGTGATGCGTCCCTATCTGGAAGGCGTGACCACGTGACAGGGAATCGGCCAGCATCGATTCGTGCCCGTCTGAAGCAGCATGCAGATTCGACCAAGCAAGACTTCAATCTCACGCTGACGCAGTACGGGCTTGAGCGTCTGCTCTATCGGCTGTCGGTATCGGAGCATGGCTCGAACTTCCTGTTGAAGGGCGCGCTGCTGTTCTCCCTGTGGTACGACCACCCGCACCGCCCGACCCGCGATGCAGACCTGATGGCCTTTGGCGCCACCGACATCGTCTCGTTGGTCGCAACATTTCGAGAGGTCTGCGGTGTCGTGAGCGATGACGGGCTCGCCTTCGACACAGACCAGATCAAGGGGGCGGAAATTCGCAAGTCGACAGGCTATGGCGGCGTGCGCATTGACATCGTGGCAACGCTCGATGGCGCGCGCATCGCACTGCAGATCGACATCGGCTTCGGCGATGCGGTCACACCCGGCCCGCAAGCTATCAGCTATCCGGTGCTGCTCGACGATCTGCCGGTGCCGCGGCTGCGGGTGTACCCCAAACACACCGTCGTCGCTGAGAAGTTTCACGCGATCTGTTTGCTGGGCATGACGAACACACGCATGAAAGACTACTTCGACTTGGACGTGTTGCTTCAAGACAAGGCTCTCGACGTGGAGGAGCTGCGCCGCGCAGTCCACGCAACGTTTGAGCGCCGACAGATGAAGTTGCCGGAAGGTCTTCCATCAGGGCTGACGGATGCCTTCGCGGCCGATGCTGCCAAGCAAACGCAGTGGAATGCGTTCCTGAGGAAGAACAAACTGGATTTGGCCGATCTGCACGACGTGGTCGCCCGGGTCCGAGATGGATTGAGCCGGGCTCAGGTCTTGGGCGTGGCCAGCACCTGAGTCGGCTTGTTCTTTCAATGCGGCGCCGGGGTGTCACCGCCTTGCGATGGACGCAATGCGCCTCTGTCGGAGCAGGCAGATCTCGCAAACTATTCCTGTCAGCCAGGAACCTGGGTTTCCCGCGGATCGTCGCCGACTGCGGTCGACGCGACCTTGCCGCGCCCATCGAAGGTCACGGTGAACAGCTTCGCGGCAGCGTCTTGTCGCCAGCGCCATTCCCAGTGTTCTTCATCGGGCTTGAGATCGTATTTCTTGACGGAGGCCGGCTTGCCCAGCAGGCGCCGCACTTCCGAGTCGTCCATGCCCGGCACGATGGTGGCGAACACCCTGGCGTTCAAGACCTGGCGCAATGAGCTCATCTTGCCATCGGGCCCGATGGTGATCATGTAGGTCTGCTGGCCTTCGGGCTGACGGCTGTACTCGAAGGTCTTGCTGCCGCCCGGCTCGGTGTAGGTGGTGTGCGGCTCGCCGAACTGACGGCGGACGTCGGCTTCGGTGGCCACGCCTTCTTCGAGCTTCTCGATGCGCTTCTGGTCGCAACCGGTGAGCGCGAGCAGGGCCGCGGCCAATGCCACCACGACGGTCATGTGATTCAAGCGCATGGAGTTCCTCGCTAGTGACTCGGGGCCTGTCGATGTAGGCGTCTGCATGTTCGCACACCCTTGAGATCGTTTCCGCGATCAAGGCCCAGGTTGGCCGGACCACGGCGCGGCGCAGATCGGCTCAGAGGTTGCTGTCGTTGGTCACCACGGTCAAGGCATTTCCCGTGGTGCTGGGCAGCACGGCGGCATCGGTTACCACGAGCGTGGTGCCTTCGCCAACGAGTGCCATCAGCCGCGACAGGAAAGCGTCTGGCAGCCGCACGCGGGCCATGTCCTGCGCTGTGAGTGCCACGCCCGCGTCGTCTGATGGAGGATGATGGCGCCATGAATACAGTCCTCGCCCATTCTCTTCTGGCAGCGCTGTTGTGTCTTGGGATGCAAATGCCCTCGGCTGCAACGACCAGCAGTGCCGAAACTCAGCCCGCGGCGCAGGAAGTACGCCTCGCGCTCCAGGAGCCGCAGGCCATGTTCGAGGCCTTGCTGCCCGCCCGCAATGCCGAGTTCGTGCGCCTGCGCACAGCCCTGCTGGCCGACCCGTCCGCGGTGGCGTATCTGCCGCGGCGATTCCATGACGACGATCCCGTCACGGCATTCATCGCCCGGCAGCTGTTCGATCAGGCGCGCCCGGGCCGCCTGGCTGAGCTCGAGGCCATCGAGAACTCGCTTCAGAGCACCATCGACTTCTTGCATGCAAAAGCCTCCGAGCGAAACATGCATGTCTTGCCCATGGCTTACCAGACCGCACTCCATGCGATCTCTGGCCGGCCCGATCAGGGCGAACTGCAGGCCCACTTTCTATTTCGGATGCTGATGGAGCCGAAGGAGAGACCTGAATGGGTCGTGGGCATGGTCTCTCAGGGCTTCGTCTACGACAGGCCCAAGGACCTGGAGGTGTTCTTGCGCGCGCTGCTCGACAACGATCGCGACGACTGGCGTCACCACGACGAGTGGCTTCGCGATTTCGTGTTTGTCCACTTCGACCGGCGCCGCGTGGCCCGTGCGCTCGAGCGGGAGCGGTTGTACGCGCTCAAGAAGGGATTGGCTTACCCGGTGACCTTGAAGTACCCTTTGCGACGCCACTGAAGCGCTGTGCCGGGAATACGGTTTGCCATGGACGTGAACGACACGCCCGCAGCGGCCGTGCCTCGCATCCCGCTGACATTCGGCGCGCTGTCCCTTCGACCCTCCCAAGGAGCTCCTCATGGCCAAGAACACCATTTGCGTCTGGTACGACCACGGTGCCGAAGAAGCGGCCCGCTTTTACGCCCAGACCTTTCCCGACAGCAGCGTGGGTGCCACCCACCTGGCGCCCTCCGACTTTCCCAGTGGCAAGAAAGATGACCCGCTGACGGTCGAATTCACCGTGGCCGGCATTCCGTGCATTGGCCTCAACGGCGGCCCGGCGTTCAAGCACAGCGAGGCCTTCTCCTTCCAGATCGCAACCGACACCCAGGAAGAAACCGACCGCTACTGGAATGCCATCGTCGGCAACGGGGGGCAAGAGAGCCAGTGCGGCTGGTGCAAAGACAAGTGGGGCATCAACTGGCAGATCACACCGCGCGTGCTGACCGAGGCCATGGCCAAAGGTGGCCCGGCGGCCAAGCGAGCCTTCGAGGTGATGATGACCATGAAGAAGATCAACGTGGCGGCGATCGAGGCGGCCGTGAAGGGGTGATTCAAAGGGGCCGACCGCTGTGGCGTTTCATGCCCGATATGTCGATATTGAGCCTTTGAATCGACATACTTCGGCGACATGTTGATTCGATCGACGTATCGGTCGAGAGACGGGCCTGATGCGACCTTCCCTCAGTTCACCCGCTTGCGCCGGAATTGATCAGGGTTCGCTCACGGCATCCCAGCTCAATGAATACTTCAGCAGGTACTTGCGCAGCCGATCCGCATCGTTGACCACCGAGCGCTTGGAGCGTGATTGGTTGAACAGCTGACGGCCGGCGTCCGAGAGGCTTTGCGAGGCCCTGCAGACGCGCACCACGCCTTCGAGCTGCATGCGGTCGAACAGGTCGAGCGCATCGCCATCGTGGTCGGCGAGCAGGGTGTCGAGGTCGATGGTGTCATCCCCTTGCTGCAACGTGGACGCCTGCGGCCACAGCCAGCGCAGGCGGGCGATCTCGGCATCCACGAGGGCGCTTGAAATGCGCCCGCCTTCGGCCAGCGTGACCAGCCGCGTGACGCTGGCGAAGAGGTCGCGGAAGTTGCCGCGCCACAAAGCCTCGGGCGACTTGGCAAACTGCAGGTAGCGGGTCTTGGCCTCGGCGTTGAAGCGCACGGCGCGGCCGCTCTCGGCGCCGAGCTTGGCCACGAGGTGCTCCACGTTCGGCTCGATGTCTTCAGGGCGTTGCGACAAACCAGGCAGCGTGTACGACCACAGGTTGATGCGGGCAAACAGGTCTTCGCGAAAGCGGCCTTCGATGACGTCGATGCGCAGGTCGCGGTTGGTGCCCACGATGAGCTGAAAGTCGCTGCTCGCCTCCTTGTCGCTGCCCATGGGCAGAAAGCGCTTCTCTTCCACGGCTTTGAGCAGCATGGCTTGCTCATCCAGCCCCAGCTCGCCGATCTCGTCGAGGAACAACACGCCGCGGTGGGCGGCTCGCAGCAGCCCGGGCCGGTCGGTGATGGCACCAGTGAACGCGCCCTTCTTGTGACCGAACAAGGTGGAGGCAGCCCCGTCCCCGCGCAGCGTGGCGCAGTTCACTTCCACGAACTCGCCTTCCACCTGGTGCTGTGACTTCTTCAGCTCGAACATGCGACGCGCGAGGTGCGACTTGCCCGCACCCGTGGGGCCGGTGAGCAGCACGGGCGCATGCGAGCGGATGGCCACGCGCTCGATCTCTTCGATCAAGGCGTTGAACTGCTTGTTGCGCGTGGGGATGCCGCTCTTCAAGAACTCGAGCGCCTCGCCGTGCGCCTGGTCGAAGCGCTGCGCCAGCACGTTGTAGCGCGACAAATCGAGGTCGATCAGCGCGTAGCTGCCGGGGCTGTGGCGCTCCTGCTTCTTGGGTGGGGCCGTCTGGAGCAGCACACCGGGTATGAAGCGCGACTCCACCATCAAGAACATGCAGATCTGCGCCACATGCGTGCCGGTCGTGATGTGCGCCCAGTAGTGCTCGCGCGCCGGGTCGAACCGGTAGCTGCGCGCCCAGTCGTAGAGCGCGGCGTAGACCACGCCGAAGTCCCAGGGGTCGGCGATGTCCATGGGGATGAGCTGCACCTCGGTCTCGGGCGAGACGCTCGCGATGTCGGCCTTCACCACGGCGGCGAGTGCCGTGTGCTGCGTGGGGTGAAGCAGCTCCAGGCGGTGGATGACGGTGTCGGGATGCTGGACCAGCGAGATCGTCGGCCGCCACTTCTCCCAACGGCCCGCGCCCAGGCCCCCGTCGAGCTGCGTGCCCAGGAAACCGATGACGACGTTTTTCTTGGTCATGGTGATTCAGCTAGTTTACTAGCTTGAATTCTATCTTCGCGAGACTTCGGGGCTTGTGAACGAGGCCGGCGTGACAACAAACTCGACAAAATATGAGTCAAATCAACGACTTGGAGGAATCCTTGCGAGTCTGACTCCTGTTGGCACAGCCGTTGCAGTAAAGAAGGCATCGAACAGAGTTGAACCCCAACGAAGAGCCACACGCCTCCAGACACCATGAATGCCGACAACCCAACCCCCGCTTCGCTGAAGGCGGTGATCGCCGAGGCCTACGAGGTTTTCGGTTGCTACAAGGCGCCAGCCGGACCACTGGACGTGTGTCTCGGCTGCTGCATGTCCACCGAGCTGGAACTCGAGATGCGTCGGCTGCCGTTGGCCCAACTCGCCCAGGAGCACTTCTACGAGTACAACTCGTCGGCGAAGGGCCAACATCAGCCGGTGGCGGAAGTGCTCTACCTGCTGCCACGACTGCTCGAACTGATCGCAAAGGGTGAAGAGGTTCACCATTCCACCGAGCTGTTCCTCGACCGTGTGGGCCGATGCGCTGAAGGCAGCTTCACTGACGCCGAGCAGCATGTGTTGAGCCGGTTCGCTCTGGCCTATTTCGAACATGCGTTGAACAGCGCGGCGCTGTGGAATCATGAGCCCTTGAGCCTGCTGCTGATGTTTCACAAGGGAGGTCAGTCCATTGAACCGCTGCTCGAATCGTGGCTCAACAATGAATGCCCCGAGGCGACAGTCAAGTACGTGCACGAGACCTATTGGAACTTCTGGACGGGCCGAACCTGCAGCATCGCGTTTGCAGCAGACGACGCTGACTTCAGGCAACAGATTCACGACTGGATCGTGCATCCGGCGAACCGCGAACGCTTCACCCGAAAGTTGATGAACGACGATTTCAGCCAACTGGCGTCGCAGCAGAAGCACTCTGGCTGCATGTCATTCGACACCCTGGTCGACGCCGTCTTCGACGAGTTGACCCAATGAAAAACGAGAACAAGATGAACTACGAAGAAATGCAAGTCGAGGGCGGTGTGCCCATCAAGATGTGGACCAAGGGCGTGCCGGTCGAAGACGAGGCGCGCAAGCAACTGGCCAACGCCGCCCGCCTGCCCATTGTGTTCAAGCACGTGGCGGCCATGCCCGATGTGCATCTGGGCATCGGTGCCACCGTGGGCTCGGTGATCTCCACCTTCAAGGCCATCATTCCGGCCGCGGTGGGTGTGGACATCGGTTGCGGCATGATGGCCGCGAAGACCACGCTGCGCGCTGAAGACCTGCCCGACAACCTCGGCCCTTTGCGTTCGGCCATCGAGCAGTCGGTGCCGCACGGCTCGACGCCGCGCCATCGTGGGCGTGACACAGGAAGCTGGGAGAACCCGCCGCTCACGGTCGACCAGGCCTGGGCCACATTGGTGGACGAATTCGAGGCGCTGTGCGAGCTGCATCCGCGCTTGAAGCAGACGAACAACCGCAAGCACCTGGGGACACTGGGTACCGGCAACCACTTCATCGAGATCTGTCTCGATGAGCTGGGCTTCGTGTGGTTCATGCTGCACTCGGGTTCACGTGGCGTGGGGAACGCCATCGGCACGCACTTCATCGAGCTGGCCAAGAAGGATGCCGAGCGCAACCAGCGCAACCTGCCCGACAAAGACCTCGCGTACTTCGAAGAAGGCGCGCAGTACTTCGGTGACTATGTGCGCGGTGTGGGTTGGGCGCAGAAGTTCGCCATGCGCAACCGCGAGGTGATGATGGGCAACCTCATCGCCACCGTGCGCAAGGTGATCACCAAGCCCTTCGAGTCGCATGTGGAGGCCGTGAACTGCCACCACAACTATGTGCAGAAGGAACACCACTTCGGTGAAGATGTGTTCGTGACGCGCAAGGGGGCGGTGAGCGCCAAGCGCGGTGAGTTGGGCATCATCCCGGGCAGCATGGGTGCGCGCAGCTACATCGTGCGCGGCCTTGGCAACCCCGAGAGCTTCGAGAGCTGCAGCCACGGTGCAGGCCGCGTCATGAGCCGCACCAAGGCCAAGAAGATGTTCACCATCGACGACCAGATCAAGGCGACGGCGGGGGTCGAGTGCCGCAAGGACGCCGACGTCATCGACGAGATCCCGATGGCCTACAAGGACATCGACGCGGTCATGGCCGCACAGAAGGACCTGGTGGAAGTGGTGCACACCTTGAAGCAGGTGGTGTGTGTGAAGGGATAGAAGAGGGCACGGCCGTGGGGCCGTTCCCTCTTTCAAAGAACAAGTGATTTGAAGAAGGGGAGCGGTCATGGACCACCACCAAGAGAAGATCGTCAGCGCCCATCCGGTGTCGGATGAGATGCGCGCCACCGTGTTGCAGAACTTGGCCGAGCTCGAGCGAAAGCACGACGTGACGGTGCTGTTCGCCTGCGAGTCGGGCAGCCGCGGCTGGGGATTCGCCTCACCCGACAGCGACTACGACGTGCGCTTCGTGTACGTCAACCGCCTGCCGTGGTACCTGCGCGTGCACGAAGCCCGCGATGTGATCGAGATGCCCATCAGCGGCGAGCTCGACATCAACGGCTGGGACCTGCGCAAGACCTTGCAGCTGCTGCGTGACTCCAACCCGACGCTGCTCGAGTGGCTGCGTTCGCCGATCGTCTACCAGCAGCAGACCCCGTGGGGCGACCGCCTGCGTGCGCTGGCCGAAGAAGGCTTCTCGTCTGTGCGCGGCTACCACCACTACGTGTCGATGGCCAAGAAGAACCTGCGCGAGCACCTGATGGGCGAAGAGGTTCGGTACAAGAAGTACCTCTACGTGCTGCGCCCGTTGCTGGCGGCTCGGTGGATTCGCGAGGGACGCGGCGTGCCGCCGATGCGCTTTGCCGAACTGGCCGAGCAGGCCCTCGCCGACAAGTCGCTCGTCGACGAAATCAACGCGCTGCTGGAGATGAAGATGCGTGCCGGCGAATCGGCCACTAGCCCGCGCTGGGTGGGGATTCACCACTTCATCGAGAGCGAGCTGGCGTTGGCCGCGGCACACAGCTTCGGCCAAGGCGAGCGCACGGATTCGGCAAGGCTCGATGCCTACCTGCATGAGGCCGTGCTGCACTTCGACGCCGCGAGCTGAACTGGATACAACGCGCTCGATCACTCGAGCCAGAGCGCGCACAGAACAACGAAAGAAGAAGAACAATGATCACCATCGATGGATCTCAAGGGGAAGGCGGCGGGCAGATCCTGCGCACCTCGCTGGCCTTGTCCATGTGCACGGGCCGGCCGTTCGAGCTGACGCGCATTCGCGCCGGCCGCGCCAAGCCGGGCCTCATGCGCCAGCACCTTACCTGCGTCAACGCCGCGGCCGAGGTGTCGGGTGCCGAGGTGCAGGGCGCCGAACTCAACTCGCAGCAGCTCAGCTTCACGCCGGGCCGCGTGCGCGCGGGCGACTACAGCTTCAATGTCGGCACGGCGGGCAGCTGCACGCTGGTGCTGCAGACCGTCTGGCCTGCGCTGATGATGGTCGACACGCCCAGCCGTCTCACGCTGGGCGGCGGTACGCACAACCCGATGGCGCCCCCTTTCCATTTTCTGGAGCGCAGCTATGCGCCGTTGATGCGGCGCTTGGGTGCCGACGTCGAGCTGACCTTGCATCGGCTGGGTTTCTATCCGGCAGGCGGGGGACACATCGAGGCGGTGATCAAGCCGGCCGAAGCGGGCTTGAAGCCCTTCGATCTCCTTGCGCGCGGAGAGAAGCGAGAGGCGTTCGCGGAGTGTTTCATTCCCGCGCTGCATCGCGCGGTGGCGCAGCGTGAACTCACGGTGGTGGGTCAGGCCATGGGCTGGTCTGAGGACCAGTTGCGTATCGGCCCGGCCCGGCAGAACGAGGGGCCAGGCAATGCCTTGCTCGCCACACTCGCCTTCGAGCACGTGACCGAAGTCTTCACGCAGTTCGGTGACAAGGGTGTGAGCGCCGAACAGGTGGCGAACCAACTGGTGCGCGAACTGCGCGCCTACCAGGTGAGCGACGCTGCACTCGGCGAACACCTGGCCGACCAGTGGGCTCTGCCGCTGGCGCTGGCCGTGTGGAAGCGCGGCGGAGAGGCCGCCTACACCTGCACGGCCCTCACGCCGCACGCCCTCACGAACTTCGAGATGATCGAGAAGTTCTTGCCCGTGCGCTTTGCGACCGAGGCTGTGGGCGCGGGGTGGCACGTGACGGTGCGCTCGTTGCGGTGAGGGTTGCGGCGGGCAGGAGCGGAGCCGCAAAGCGCCGCGCGACCGCGAGGTTCGCGGCCGCGATGCTGCGCATCTTGCGAGAGATGGGCGCTGCCAATTGCGCGGTCTGAACCGCAGACCAGAAGCGATCGGCGGCCTCGGCCGCTCGAGCCCAGACCTCGGGCTTGGCACCGATGGTGCCGACCTTCGGTTCGATCGGCACAAGTGCGGGGTCCACACCACCGCCGATGGGCGCATAGCGCATCGGCAAGATGTCATAGGCGGGGGCGACCGAAGCAAACTCGCCGGCCTCGTTCAGCAGCACCGAGATGTTTTCGAAGTGGCGATCCGTGTTGCCGATGAGTTCGCTGAACGCCGCCATGGTGTCGATGTGGCGGGCATCCTCTGGCGCCAATCGCTTGGATTGGACACAGCGTGCCGCGAACTGCGGCCAGGTGTCGCGCTGTCCAAACAACTCGTCGTCGACGGCACCGGCCGACAGCATGCCGATCCGGCCGTGGGCCGCAGACCGGTCGAAGCGCTCGATCTCCAGGAACACGTGGGTGCCAGAGGCCAGCAGCTGCGAGCGTGCCGCGGGCACGTGCGACTCGGCGAGCGCGTTGAGCGCCAGATGCTCCAGCGGCAACAGGTCCGCCATGCGGGTTCCCTTCTTCGCGAACTTCACGATGACATGGCCCGTGTCTTTGGTGATGGCAAGGAACTTGGGCTGTTCACCGCCCGCGCTGGAACCGTAGGCGGCTCCCTTGAGCACCATGGCCATGGTGACATAGTGGGTGAGCTTGGCCGACGCCGGAATGGCGCGCACCTGTCGAAACGCCATCTCCAAGTGCAGCGGGGCATCGCCAAAGACAAGGTTGCCCGACAGGTTCATGCCCCGCGTGAAGAGCCAGGCCACGCGATGGTCGTCGTTCCAGTCCTTCAGACTGTCGGGGAATTGCAGGTCCGAAGCCGCTGCGTGAGCGACTTGCCGGCCCAAAAAGCCTGATGGGGCCGAGAAGGCCATGTACGGGGGCAGCCCCTCGTACAGCCGGGCGGTGGAGCCCCTCCTTTCGAGCGTGGCGCCGCCACTCAGAAACTCGAGCTCAGCGAAATTTTCAACCGACCCGGTGTGGGTGACCCGGTACACGCGTTGACGCGACGCCAGGCCTGCAAGCAGCGGGCGCAGCAGCGCGTACTTGGGTGTTCTGTCTCCGGCGATCCGAAAGTTGGTGACAGAGCCGGCCATCGCATGAATAGTTCGCGACAGTGTAGGTTGGCTCAACGAGAGGGCAGTCGTCAGCTCCGCGGCCGACCGTGGCCCCCTGAGAAGCAGCCGCTCCAGCTCGCGAACCCGGGGAATTTCCCCTGAGAAGCGGGAGGTGGACGAGGCGGCCATTTGAATGCTCGGTGAATAGTTCAGTGAATTCTATGCTTCACCGTTTTCCGTGGCAATTTGCGGTGCCGGCCTCGTGGAGCGTGCCAGCGTGTCAGTCACGCCGGTAATGATGCCGGTTGCTGCCGTCGAACTCACCGCTTTGCAGGCAACAGCGTTTGAAACGACTTGGCAGATCCGCAGACACAAGGATCATTGCGGCCGAGCTTTTCGATCAGCTCCTTGAGGATGGTGCCCCCACGTCGCTTCGCTCCTGCCCCCCAAGGGGACGCCTCCCATCGGGCCGGGAAACCCGTTCCTTCGGGAGTTGCTTGATGGGGGCGCGCGCGTGCTGCAATCCAGCACACGCATGCGCTGAGGGGTGACCGGCCGGAGTCGAACCGGCACCAGCGGAATCACAATCCGCGGCTCTGCCATTGAGCTACGGCCACGCCTCAGCACACGCATGCGAACTAGAACTGGCGC
>JBEGTX010000268.1:0-4459 GCA_041179165.1 Pseudomonadota bacterium
CGGTTTGCCGGGCGCCGCCTCTCGACTGACGGGTTAGCGGAGTAATCGGGCCGAGGCCGCAAATCGCCCCGAAGAAACCGCAGGCACTTGGTACCGAATGGTGGCACGGTGGATCGAAGAACGCTACCGCGAACGCGTGTTGCGCAACCTCGCCGACCGCGCCAAAAAACTCGGCAGGCAGATCACCCCAATGGCTCAACCGGCATGAAAAAACCTCTGCGGATCGACTACCGGGGTGGTGCTTCTTGATGGGATTTGCCCGCAGGCAGGACATTTCCAGTCTCGAGTTGAGTCAATGCCTTCAAAAGCAATTGGATTTCCTCTGAGGGACGCGAACTTGGCAAATCCAGATGCCTCAACGACTTGAGGCTGGAGAGGCAGGCGTAGGAACCGTCTAGGACGTTCACCCAGATGAGTCGGAGCCGTTCCAAATTGACCAATCTCGCGATAGGTTGAAGCGTGGAAATCTTGCTTTTTTTCATGCTTGCTACGCCGTCGCCTTGAATTGCAAGTCGAGTCAGGTTTGCCAATTGACCCACAGCAGAGTAGTCGTCGACCCCTTGAAGGTTTTCCAAAGAAAGGTCAACCAGTGTTTGGAGGGATGCCAACGAGTCGATGGATGTTATCTTGCTGGAACTTCCGATGTACAAATGGGTGAGGGACTTGAGACCCTCGATAGGCGAGGCATCGTCTATTGCACTCCACTTGATGTAGAGGGCCTGCAGGTTGGCCTGTGAGCAGATGCTCTGGAACAAGCTCTGCGGTGTGCGGGAGTGGAGCCACAGCCTTCTAACCGGCTGTGGCTGGGAAAAGAAGGCGCACCACTCACTGACGATTCGCTTTTGCTGAGCTGGGGTGTGTGTACCGGCGAGTTGCGTGCAAATGACCGAGAGATCCGAGTCACCGCCGTACTCTGAAACCTCAGTGATCGAATCAGGCGATGGATTGATCTCCGGATGCCAATACGGCCGAGCGAGTGGTTGCATGCGATGCCTGACGTTTGAGATGAAGCGGTGACCGACCGGCGCAGCCGGTTGGGCATCCGCTTGAAGGACGAGTAGCGAAGTCATCGACGCACCAGCGCCGCACTTCGCCCCGGAGCAACCTCTGGCGCTTGATGTTTAAGGGCCGCACGTCGCACGGTAGCACGTGCTGGGCCGAGTTGCTGCCGTGCGTTTCCTGCGCGGGTCAGGCCTTGCGCCTGCCTGCCTACCCGTCTCGGGACGGAGGGGGACGGAGGGCCACACGGACGGAGGGCCAGGCCTTGCCTATTGCTCCCTAAATGGAGAGACAATACGCAAGGCTTGGCCCCGGTGGTCTCCGGCCTCGATGGGGGTGCTGGTGCAGGCTTGAGGAAATCGCATGGCCATTCAGGCCCTGACCTTGGACACCGACGGCACCGTGCTGGACTGACTGTTCGAACTACGCCCAGATCCTTGAGCACTCGGCGCGCTTCACGCTCACCGAAATGGAATGCAATGCAATGCAATGCAATGACCAAGAAGATTTTCACGCCAGTTTCGGTATCACGAGCAGCGCACGCCCGCACGCCATGGCGGCACATCCTTACGGTGCTGGCTGTCGCGTGCAGCTTGGGCGGTTGCGCGTCCCTGGTCCCTGAGGAGGCTGAGGGATCGGTTCGGTTGCCAGTGCTGCAAGGATGGTTCGAGGGCGAGGCCGTCTTCTACGTCACCACAGATGTGTCGGATGCCCAGATCGCCAGGGACAAGCAGGCGAACTTTGCTCCGCGCCTGGCCGACGCGCTGCCGCGTGGCCCTCAACGCCGGGGTCAGCCGTCTTCTGTGGACAAGGTCTACGCCGTCACCAACTTCAAGCAAGCCAGCGTCTTCGCGTCGGCACCGCAGCCCATGGGGTACCTCAACCGTGACAAAGCCTACAGCCCGCTGTGGCGCATGGTCACCGTCACATGGATTGCCGATCGTGCACCACGGCTGCTGACCTCGGAAGAACAGGTGCTCGCCGCAGCCGAGGCCGGTGCGGTGTCAATCAACGCCACCGACGTGGTGCTGAACTGCCCCATCGTGCACCGCGGTGCCAAGGGCGGGCTGCCGGGAGCGTTGCTACCCGGCGGTACCACCTCGGCGCGTTGACGTAGAAGCGTCAGTTCAGGATCGCGGTAGGGACGCCCATTACTGGGCGCCCCTCCGCACAGATCCGAGCATGCGCAATTCATGCACTCGGCTCCTACCTTGGGTGTCTGACGGCACATCGTTTGCAAAGACTATGAATGGTCTCTGCTTCGCAACCTGCCGTACACGGTCCATCCCCTGTGACACGCTTGCTCGGCGCTGAGTCCGTCGCGTGCGACGGTTGTTCCGCGTTCCCCTTGGTCCCGGCCCTTGGCTCCACCCACTCCGCAGCCGCTTGCGCGGCCTTGTTCGCAGGCTTCACAGCTACCATGGCCGGGTCTGACTTCTCCAGTCCGTGCATCATCGGCTTCGGCTCCTCGCCTTCCCGATGCGGGCCGTGGGTCCAACGAGGCACCCGCGGTCAGACTGGAGATCTCCCGGTTCCCGTGCAAGGAGCGTGCGCACATGCCAGGTTCTGCGACCACGTCGGGTTGTCCAAACGCTTGCGATGGCGCGATTGGATATGAAGCCTTCCACTCCCTGAACAGCATCGGCACCCAGGACATTTGCACTGTCTCGGCTCGATGGCTGGCCTGCACATACCCCTGTCAACGCTTCGCCACGCGCCTCACGGCGCGCCACGCATGACTCGGGGGCAACATGAACCGCTACTTCTTGGTTGTGAGAGACTTTCACCCTTTACTCCTTGCCGGTTTCGCCGGCGCACTCAGGGCAGCAGCTTGCGGTACGCACGAAGTTCCGCACCGCCCAGCGGCGACACACCACCGAGCAGGTTGGTGGCGTTGTTGTCGAACGCAGCGACACGGCCGTCGCGCGAGAGCAACGCGCTCACCGTCACATTGCCGTTGCCAACGGTGCCGTTGCTCAAGGTCGCCGCGTTGACGATGGCTCCAGTGGAGAGATCGACAACTCGCGGAATACTCTTGAAGAGCTGGCCGCCCAGGCCGTTGCTCTCCACATAGCTCACTTTGCGCCCGTCGTCAGAGAAGCTCACCAGGCTACGGTAGCCGACAAGCGGGCCCACAGAGCCCAGCACCCGGGTGAGCGACCCATTGGCAAGGTCCTTCACATAGATGCCCGATGCACCGGCATCGGTGTCGAAGCTGGCGTGAAACGCGATTTTGGAGTTGTTGGCGAGGAAGTCCTGCACGCCAAACGTCGGCCCAGCACCCTGGAAGCCTGCGAAAGCAATCTGGCGCCCGGCAGCGTCGGTATTTACCAGCCCCACGGTGCCGCTGGCGATGTCCAGCGCAAAGACGTCGCTCTTGATATTGGTGTCACCCAATTCCGGGTAAGGCGCGCTGCTGGAGAAGGCAATCGTCCTGCCATTCGGTGAGAGCCGGGCGTCCCCATTGGCAAGGCCCTGGGACGTGGTAAAGCGCACCTGGCTTTCCAGGTTGACGAGTTGGCCCGTGCCCAAGTCGCGCAAGAGCATGCGCGCGGGGCCCAAGGCGGTGCAGTCGTAGCCGCTGCAACTGCGGGTGGGCTGCGCGATGAACGCGACGCGCAGACCATCGTCGGAGATGCCGGAAAACTCGTAGGAGTCGACATTGGCAAACGTGTTCCGCGGTGGTGTGACCCGAGTCTGCACACCGGTGAGCAGGTTGCGCACCAGGATAGCGATCTCAGCGTTCGCTGCGCCAGGGGAGAGCTGGCCGCCCGTGGTCACGTAGGCAACGTAGACCACCGTATTGGCATCGGCGGTGAGTGCCAAGCAGACGATTGGGTTGAAGTCCGAACCCGTCACGACACGGGTCACGCCGTTGCCATTGAAGTCCTTCACAAAGATGTCCACCCCAAACTGGGTATCACCACTCACCAGATTGCCCGCGCCGGAGGTGAACGCGACCTTGCCGCCGTTGGCCGACACGCCGCAGACCCTGCCTTCAGCCGCCTTCCCCGAGGCGCTGGCCGAGGCGAGCGCCAGAGTGGCATCCGTGGTTGGAGCGGGCGGCGGCGGGTTGCGGCGTGCCAGCGCAGCGGCACGTTCCGAGTCCGGGGCAGTGGCCGAGGCTTGAGCCGCTGCATCACCACCACCACCGCCACACGCGGCGGTGCCGAGGATCAGGACCAACGATGTGAACGTGGATGCGAAACGCCTTGAATAGTCTTGCACAGTGACTCCCTCATTTTCAGGCAACAGCGCCGTCAACGGATTCTTCCGGCCGAGGTCGCGAAAGTCCTCACCAAATTATCAAGACGGATCACTGGCCCGTGATGTGCGAGTCTAGGAGCCTGTCGGACTTGGAACGTCGAAAGCGAAAATCGGCCCCAGCGAGGACAGTTTTTGCCGGATTTGCAGGCCCATGGCCCCGCTATGGGACAAAAAGACGGTGAAAAATGGACCG
>JBEGTX010000269.1:0-46442 GCA_041179165.1 Pseudomonadota bacterium
TCGTGTGGAACTCACTGCGCTCCCTTCGGTCGCTGCGTTCAGACAACCACGCGAAGCATGATTCGAAGCGCTTCGCGCCCCCCTCGAAGACCGGGCGCCTCAGCCGACGCTCAATGGCCGCGGACACCAGCCAGAGCAACACCAGCAACACCAGCAACACCGGCCCGCTTCGCTTCGGCTGGCGAGCACCGGCCGCGCGCCTGCTGGACCTGCCGTCTGAGTTGAGCTGGGGTTCTGTGGCCCGTGAAGGGCGGCTGGCCGTTGGGCCCCATGTCAGAGCGCCGACTTCAGAGGTCGGGACCAAAGGGAGGTGACACCATCCTGGGTTAAAATCGGAGACTTTCCGTCGCATGGCGGGCGCCCCATCTTGCATTCCGCAAGTTGATGCCCACCTCCCGATGGTCCCCGGTTGCGGTTGAATGGGCTTGTGTCCGTTCACTGCCAATGCGCCCGCTGAATTCCAGCCTCTCTTTCTCCTCCGCCGCATGTTGCCCAAGCTTCTCACCCAGATTTTCGGTAGCCGCAACGACCGGCTGCTCAAGCAGTACCGGCAGGTGGTTCAGCAGGTCAACGCACTGGAGCCGACGTACGAGCAGCTCGACGACGCCGCACTGAAGGCCAAGACGGTCGAGTTTCAGCAGCGTTTCGCGAAGGGTGAAACGGTCGACCAGCTGCTGCCCGAAGCCTTTGCTGTTGTTCGCGAAGGCGGCAAGCGCATCCTCAAGATGCGCCACTTCGACGTGCAGCTGCTCGGCGGCATGACGCTCAACGCCGGCAAGATCGCTGAAATGCGCACCGGCGAAGGCAAGACCCTGATGGCCACGCTGCCGGTCTACCTGAACGCCATCACCGGCCAGGGCGTGCACGTGGTGACGGTGAACGACTACCTCGCCAAACGCGATGCCGAGTGGATGGGCAAGCTCTACAACTTCCTTGGCCTGACCGTGGGGGTGAACCTGCCGCAGATGTCGCGCGAGCAGAAGCAAGCCGCCTATGCGGCCGATGTCACCTACGGCACCAACAACGAGTTCGGCTTCGACTACCTGCGCGACAACATGGTCCACGACACGGCCGATCGTGTTCAGCGCGGCCTGCCGTACGCCATCGTCGACGAGGTCGACTCCATCCTGATCGACGAAGCCCGCACCCCGCTGATCATCAGCGGCCAGGCCGAAGACCACACCGAGCACTATGTGCGCATCAACGCCGTCGTGCCGCTGCTCAAGAAGCAGATCGGCGAGCTCGACCTGCGCACCGGAGAAGGTGTCATCGAGCCCGGCGACTTCACGGTCGATGAAAAGGGCCAACAGGTTTTCCTCACCGAAGACGGCCACGAGAACGCCGAGCGCATTCTGGGCGAAGCCGGCCTGCTGGCCGAAGGCGCGAGCCTGTACGACCCGGCCAACATCTCGCTGATGCACCATGTGTACGCGGCCCTGCGCGCGCACCACCTGTACCACCGCGACCAGCGCTACGTCGTGCAGAACGGCGAGGTCATCATCGTCGACGAGTTCACCGGCCGCCTGATGACCGGCCGCCGCTGGTCCGATGGCCTGCACCAGGCCGTCGAGGCGAAAGAAGGCGTGACGATCCAGAGCGAAAACCAGACGCTCGCCTCCATCACCTTCCAGAACTATTTCCGCATGTACGGCAAGCTGTCGGGCATGACCGGCACGGCCGACACCGAAGCTTACGAGTTCCAGGAAATCTACAACCTCGAAACCGTGATCGTGCCGCCGAACAAGCCCACGGCGCGCAAGGACGAGCTCGACCTGGTCTACAAGACCGACAAGGAAAAGTTCAACGCCGTGGTCGAGGACATTCGCGACTGCCATCAACGCGGCCAGCCCGTGCTGGTGGGCACCACGTCGATCGAGAACTCCGAGCTCATCTCCACGCTGCTCGACAAGGCCAAGCTCCCGCACGCGGTGCTCAACGCCAAGCAGCACGCCAAGGAAGCCGAGATCGTGGCCCAGGCCGGCCGCCCGGGTGTGATCACCATCGCGACCAACATGGCTGGCCGCGGCACCGACATCGTGCTGGGTGGCAACGTCGAACGCCAGGTGCAGCTGCTCGAAGAAGACGAGTCGCTCGACCCGGCCGACCGCGCTGCACGCATCAAGACGCTGCACGACGAATGGCAAGGCCTGCACGACCAGGTCACCAAGGCCGGCGGCCTGCGCATCATCGCGACAGAGCGCCATGAGTCGCGCCGCATCGACAACCAGCTGCGTGGTCGCTCCGGCCGCCAGGGCGACCCCGGCTCGTCGCGCTTCTACCTGTCGCTCGAAGACTCGCTGATGCGCATCTTCGCGGGCGACCGCGTGCGCGCCATCATGGACCGCCTCAAGATGCCCGAAGGCGAGGCCATCGAGGCCGGCATCGTCTCGCGCAGCATCGAAAGCGCCCAGCGCAAGGTCGAGGCCCGCAACTTCGACGTGCGCAAGCAACTTCTCGAGTACGACGATGTCTCCAACGACCAGCGCAAGGTGATCTACCAGCAGCGCAACGAGATCCTTGAAGCAGCCTCCCTCGACGAGCAGGTGACCAACCTGCGTGCCAGCACGCTCGACACCGTGGTGCGCACCTACGTGCCCGCGCAAAGCCTGGAAGAACAGTGGGATCTGCCAGGCCTCGAGAAGGTGCTGCAAGACGAATGGCACATCTCTGTGGCGCTGCAGTCCACCGTGGAGGCCAGCAAGTCGATCTCCGACGACGAGATCGTCGAGATGGTCGTCAAGGCCGGACACGAGATGTTCAATGCCAAGGTGGCCCAGGTGGGCGCCGAGCAGTTCACGCCGTTCGAGCGCATGGTGCTGCTGCAGTCCATCGATCAGCACTGGCGTGAGCACCTCGCTGCACTCGACTACCTGCGCCAGGGCATTCACCTGCGCGGCTATGCGCAGAAGAACCCGAAGCAAGAGTACAAGCGCGAAGCCTTCGAACTCTTCAGCCAGCTGCTCGACGTCGTCAAGATGGACGTCACCCGCGTGCTGATGACCGTGCGCGTCCAGAGCCCCGAGGCCATCAGCGAAGCGGCCGAGGCCATCGAAGAGCGCGCCGAAGCCATCAGCAACCTGACCTACACCCACCCGGGCGCCGACGGCAACCCGGTGCAAGAGGCCGCGTTCGACGAAAACGCTGTGCCGAAGGTCGGCCGCAACGATCCCTGCCCGTGCGGCAGTGGCAAGAAGTACAAGGCCTGCCACGGCAAGCTGAGCTGATGGGTCTGCGGGCTCATCGCCTGCGCCCCTCAAGAAGCCCGGCCGCTGAGCTGGGCTTTTTTTCGCCCCCTTTTTTTCGCCCGTCTTTTTCGCTAGCGTGACGGACACGAAGCACCGCGCGAGGCCGCGGCTTTTTTGCATCGCCCCCCGCTGCGCTGGGCTGCTGCGTGCGCGCAAAGGGGGCTGGTGTTCCTACAATCGGACCTTGATCGTTTCTGGTCTCCACCCGCCTTTTCAGCCGAGCCACTGCCATGCCCGTCAACCTGCAAGCCCCCAACCCTGCCGACCTGTTTCCTGTGCGAGGTGTCCAGCTCGGCATCGCCATGGCCGGGGTGCGCAAGGCCAACCGCCGCGACCTGACCGTCATCACGTTGGCCGAGGGCTCGCAGGTGGCGGGCGTGTTCACGAGCAACCGCTTCTGCGCGGCGCCTGTGCAACTCTGCCGCAAGCACCTGGCGGCCGATGTCGGCACCCGCGCGCTGGTCATCAACACCGGCAACGCCAACGCCGGCACCGGTGAAGATGGCCTGGTGCGCGCCTTCTCCACCTGCGTGGCCCTGGCCCGCCACCTGGAACTCGCGCCCGAGCAGGTGCTGCCGTTTTCCACCGGCGTGATCATGGAGTCGCTGCCCAACGACCGCATCGCGGCTGGCCTGCCCGCTGCGCTCGACGACCTCAAGGACAACAACTGGGGTGTGGCGGCCGAGGCCATCATGACGACCGACACGCTGCCCAAGGCTGCATCGCGCCAGCTGCAGATTGGCGGGCAGACCGTCAACATCACCGGCATCAGCAAGGGCGCGGGCATGATCCGCCCCAACATGGCCACCATGTTGAGCTTTCTCGCCACCGACGCGGCCATTGCCCCAGGCCTCATTCAAGGCCTGGCGCGTGAAGCGGCCGACCGCTCGTTCAACCGCATCACCATCGACGGCGACACCTCCACCAACGATTCGTTCGTCGTGGTGGCCACGGGCCAGGCGGGCAACGCACCGCTCACACAGCTCGACTCGGGCGACGGCGCGCTGTTCAAGGCCGCGCTCATCGCGGTGGCCGAGCAACTCGCCCAGGCCATCGTGCGCGACGGCGAAGGCGCCACCAAGTTCATCACCGTGCAAATCGACGGCGGCAAGACCGAAGACGAATGCAAGCAGGTGGCCTATGCCATCGCACACTCACCGCTGGTCAAGACGGCGTTCTTCGCCAGCGACCCCAACCTCGGCCGCATCCTGGCTGCCGTGGGCTACGCTGGCATTGCCGACCTCGACCAGACCACGATCGACCTCTTTCTCGACGACGTCTCTGTCGCGATCGACGGCGGACGCAATCCGGCCTACCTTGAAGAAGACGGCGCCCGCGTGATGAAGCAAAGCGAGATCACCGTGCGCGTGAACCTGAAGCGCGGCCCGGCCACCGCCACCGTGTGGACGTGTGACCTGAGCTACGACTACGTGAAGATCAACGCCGACTACCGCAGCTGATCCCGAGGCTTTTTCCCCAGGGCCGACCATGACCGAACCGCTGCTGCTCAAGCCCCACACCAAGGACCTCGGCGGCGGTTTCGTCGTCAGGCGTTCGCTGCCTGCGTTGCACCAGCAGGCCGTCGGCCCCTTCGTGTTCTTCGATCACTTCGGGCCCATCACGGCCCAGCCCTCGGACAACCACGACGTGCGCCCCCATCCGCACATCGGCCTGGCCACCGTGACCTACCTGTTCGAGGGCGCGATGATGCACCGGGACAGCACGGGCGTGGTCCAGCGCATCGAGCCGGGCGCCATCAACTGGATGACGGCAGGCTCGGGCATCGTGCACTCGGAGCGCACGCCCGAGGACCTGCGCCACACCGAGCGGCGCAGCCACGGGCTCCAGCTGTGGGCGGCCTTGCCTGCAGAACATGAAGAAGATCCGGCGAGTTTTTCGCACACGCCCGCGGTCGGCATCCCCGAGGTGTCATTGCCCGGCGTGCAGGTCCGTGTGCTGATCGGCGAGGCCTTCGGTGCGGTGTCACCGGTGCCGGTGGTCTCGCCCACCTTGTATGTGGACCTGGAGCTCGCGCCGGGCGCGGTGCTGTCCCTGCCTGCGGCCTTTACCGCGGCGGGACACCAGTGTGCGGTGTATGCGGTCAGCGGCAGTGCGATGGTCGACGCGGTGCCTCTCGAAGCGCAGACGATGGGGGTGCTCGCAGCCGACAGCGAAGCCGTGCTCAGCAGCGCCACCGGCGCTCGCTTGATGCTCATCGGCGGCCAGCCGCTCGGCCACCGCCACATGTGGTGGAACTTCGTGTCCAGCCGCAAGGAGCGCATCGCGCAAGCGGCCGACGACTGGGAGGCCCAACGCTTCGCTCCGGTGGCAGGGGAGACCGAGTTCATTCCGCTGCCCGAACGCCGGTTCTGACGGCGCTTCTCACCGTGCGGACGGCGGCTGTCAGCAGACATGCCGCGGCAGCGGCGGCCAGCAGGTGCTTGAGCGTGTGGCCGCTCACGATGCCGAGTTGTTCGTACAGCGCGAGATCGGCGGTTTCCGTGACCTTGGCAACGGTGTACAGCGCCAGTGCGGCCCACCAGGCCCAGGCTGCAGTCGATGGCTGTCCCGGTCGTCGCAGCCGCAGCAGCAGGCCGGCAGGAATCAGCAGGATCGGCAGAAACTGCACCGCCAGATAGGCCCGCAGATCGCCAGTGCCCGACTGTTCCCCCCACCACCACCAGACGACCGACAGGGTGGCCACGGCCAGTGCAACCGTGAGAGACCCGGCGCAGCCCCAACGCGGATCGACCCGCTCGGCGAGAAACGCACACAGCAGCGTGGCGCACGCCCACGCAATGGGCAGGCGGTCGAACACGAGCGCGGTGTTGTCGGGTTCCCAGTGGTAGGCCGTGGAGCCGAAGGCCGTGAGCGCCACGGCGACTGCAAAGGCCAGCCAGGCTTTCAGCGCGGGCTGTCGAGGGGAAGATCCGTGCTTCAGCAGGGCCCACACGCCGCCCAGCCCGATCACGAGGAAGGGCAGATTGCTCAGCACGTTCGCAGCGTTCAGCACGCCATGCCAGTGGCGACCATCGGCAAACTGGTGGTAGTTGGTCCACTGGGCCACCGGGCCATGCCAAAGCAGCGCCGCGATGGCGGCGGCCGCAAGCCAGCCCAGAAGCGAAGCCCGAGAGGGCCGATGGAAACTGATGTTGGCGGCAGTGAGCATGGCGGGCAAGGCAGTGGGAATGCCACGATCATCACGCCGGCACACGGGGCCGCCAAGCCGAAAACGCCGGGTATCGGCTGGTGCTACTCTGCGCCCCGGTCAACGAACCTGCCGCCCCAGCGGGGCGCAGGTTCACCGCGGGTCAAGGCGCCACGTTCACCTTGACCAGCGAGTTGGCGACGCCCGGGCGAGCGATGAACACCTCGTTCTCCCCCACGCGAATGTCTTGACCCGCACCACGGCTGATAAATACCAGCGGGGTGTCAAGTGTTTGAATGTTGAAATTGTTGAAGTCGAACGGGCTCCAGGTCGTGTAGGCCTCGGTATGAGCGAAGACGCCGAGCGTGACGGTGGCACCGGTGATGGCATTTAGCATCTTCATCGTGCCGTTGGCGCAGGTGGATTCGCCTGGAGCACGTTCGCACCAGGTGAAGCCATCGACAGTACTGCCGGCCGTCAAGGGTTGCGTGCGAGAGTAGATGGGTTTTGCATACGTGTGCGCCTGCGCGGCGACCGTGCTGGCCTGGCTGCCGTCGAGGTTCACGCGCTTGAGGCTGGCTTGCGAGACATAGTCGGCACCGGCCGAGAGGTAGGTGAAGGTGTTGATGTACGCGGTGTTTCCAGACACGCCAAAAAAATAGGCACTGGCGGCCGAATGGAGTGTGACCGGAGCGCCGCCTGTCTTGGGCAGCGAGATCAGCGTGCGCAGCCCCGTTTGGAGGTTCGCCTGGCTGAGAAGGAGGGTGTCTCCGTACATGCCGTCGACCTCGGCCGTCTCTCCTTGCTCGGCTGAGAGCGTGGCAATCACCTGCCCGGTGCCCACATGGGGGACTCGCACGACCTTGCGCCCGTCAGCGAAGTACAGAGCGTTGGCGTCCTGGCCGTTATAGTCGGTCGGGGCCTCGGCGTAGTGGTAAGCGCCTGGCGCTCCCAGCGTGGCGCCGCTGCTGCTCCATGTCAGCGTGCGGAGTTCGTTGTCGGCACCCACCGTGACCTGGCCTGGCGCGAACGGCCTGGCCAGCACCAGCACATTGCCGACTTGGCCGCCGGTCACGTCGCCGGCAGCAGTGAGGTCAGGACGGTACAGCGTGAGCTTGGGCGTGCCGCTGGTGTCGAGGGCGAGCAGGTGCTGGATGCCGAGCCAATTGGCATCTGGAAGCACGCCGACCAAGGACACCCCCGCAGGCAGACGGACCGGGGCGGTGAGCGCGGAGGCGTCCTGGCGCACGTAGGCGATGCGGTTGTCGGCAACAGTGCTGCAGTCGGCGTCAGGCCCCGCGTCAGTGATGGCCAGCCAGCCGGCTTCGTCAGGCGTCAGGTAATCGGTGCCCACGCTGCAGGCACTGTCGATCGACGAGACACGCTGCGCCCTGGTGGCTTCGGTCTTCTTGAGGCCCACCCGGTAGAGCTGTTTTTCCTGCACCACGAATACGGCGGACTCGCCCAGCAGGGTGATGGTCTGGGAGGAGAGGTCATACCTCACACGCGTGGACGTCTCGAAGCTGTCGGCCGCAGACAAGCGCAGGCTGAGGCGCGGCGTGGCCGGGGCGTCGGGATCGAAGACCACCAGGGTCTTGCCCGCACTGGCATCGTTGGACACCACACCGAGGCGCAGGTAGTCGGCCGGCGATGGTGCGGGTGCGGCATCGCTGCCACCACCACCTCCGCATCCGGCGAGAGACGTGACCGCGAACGCAAGGGCTATTGCGGTATTGCGAGAGAACAGGAAATGGCGCATGGGGGCGATGGAAGTAAGCGATGAGCGCCACAGTCTCCGGGTGACTGGGGCGATGAAAAATCCCGGATGGTCAGGCCTGCCCGGGGCACCCCAAAACTTCAGAAGACGTGCCGCAGAACGGGAGTCAAGGGCTGGGGCTCAAGCGCATCAATGAGCCTGCCACGCCGGGACGGGCGTGGTAGAGCTCGAATTGCAGGATGCTGTCGGCCCCGCTCGTCAAACTGCGGGAGTGGAACACGAAGGGCGCATCCATCGTCAGGTGGCTGAACTGGGCAATGGTGCCGAAGGGATTGAAGGAGTCGACCGTTTCCCATTCGGCAAAGGGCGAATCGTGCGTGATGTGGCCCAGGGTGGTGACGGTTCCAGTGCGGGCATCGAGCATCTTCACGGTGCCGTTGGCACAGTTCACGGCAGAAGCTGGGGTGGCTTCGCACCACAGCACACCGTCGATTTTGCGGTCGTTGGTGTCCGAAAATGTGCGTGAAGAGATGGCTTGCGCGCGGCCGCGCGCGTTCTGGCCCACGTTGCTCCGTGGGGTTCCATCCAGAGTGACCTTGTAGACGGCGCTGACGGGCGGGGTGAACGCGTCGGAGGCGAACTCGAAATACAGGGTGTTGCCTGAAATCCCCAAGGCCCGTCCGCCTCCAACGGTGACCGCCGTGCCTCCTCTCTTGGGCACCGCGATCAGTGACGTGCCGTCGCTGGAATCGAAGGTCTGGCTCACGACCAGATGGTTGGGTGCCAACCCTTTGAGGTAGATCTGGGACCCCAGTCCGGCGTTCAGCGTGGCGAGGGTTTGCAGGGCACCTTCATTGGTGATCCGCTGGATCTTGAAGCCGTCCACGAAATAGAGCGCCTCGGCGTCGACAAGGGATGGAGTATGCCAAGCGAACGAAGGAAGGACCGCAGGGGAGAGCGTGGCACCTGAGCTGTTCCAGGTGAGCACTTTGAGTTGGTTGTTGACAGCAACCCAGTGGCGACCTGGGACCGGGAAGCTGGACAACATGCGGGTCCCGGAGGCTGCTTCTCCACCGGCAACGTCTGCAGCCGGTGTGAGGTCAGGGCGGTAGAGGGTGAGTTTGTCGACCCCTGAGCGTGAATCGCTGACGAGCATGAAGATCGCATGCGTGAAGCTCGGGTCCGGCAGCGCGCTCAGCAACATCACGCCTTCCGGCAGGACAACGGGGGCTGTGCTCTCGGAGTCGGTGGGCCTGACATAGACCGTCCTGTCGTTGAAGGTGCCGCAAACGCCGCTGGGCCCGGCGACCATGACACCCAGCCACCCTGTCTCGTCCGAATTCAGCAGGTCCGTTTGGCTCACCCAGCAGGCCGTCGTGATGGACGAGACGCGCCGTGCGACGGTGGCCTCGGTTTTTTTCAAGCCGACGCGGTACACCTGTCCGTTCTGCACGAAATACGCTGCGGATTCCCCGATGTCCGTGAAGGTGTGATTCACCGGATCGGCCCGCCGCGTCGTCAAGGGCGAGACTTGCTGACCGGGCTCGAGGGTGACGGTGAGCCGCGGGGCTTCGCTTCGATCGGCATCGAAGAACACCACGGTCTTGCCTGCCGTCACGTTGCTCGACGAGATGCCGACACGAAGGAAGTCGCCGACGGCAGGTGTCGGTGCTGGCGCCGGCGCCGGTGCCGGTGCCTGCGAGCCGACATCACTGCCGCCGCCTCCGCAGCCTTGCATGAGCGCGATGGCGCAAGAGAGTGCCAGGGCGGCAGCGCGCGTTGAATGGGAGCGTGACAGCATGGGGTTTTTCAATCAGAGTTGGATTGGTGGCGGCTCGACGCGTCTGGAAGACTCAAGGCGCGGCGTTGACCCGGGTCAGCGACCCTGCCACGCCAGGACGCGCGATGAACAGTTCGTTCTGGGCCACATTGCCCGGCGCGCGGGTGCCACGGGTGAACAGCACCAGCGGCTCGTCGATCGCGATCAGGTTGTAGAAATTGTTGTAGTCGAACGCAGTCCACCCGCTGTAGGTGCTGGTGTGCGAGAAGCTGCCCAGCGTGGTGGCAACGCCGGTCGTGGCCACACGATGCCGTCGATGCGGATGCTGCCGTGGGTCATGTGAGTGGTCGGTGTCAGAAGCAAGGAGCGCGCGTTGGAAACTTGCTGCGGCGAACGGCCGCAGCACGCCTGCGTGGCATGAGCGATGTGGAGCGTCAGTTGCCGCAGCAGAGGCGACGGTGCGATGGAAATGCAGTTGGGCCCCTGTGGCAACGCGCCATCACGGTGTGACGTTGAGCTTGGTGAGAGATCCAGTTTCACCGAAGCGGATCAGGAAGAGCTCTTTCTCACGCGCGCCGACGGAAGTGAGGAGACGTCCGGTTGCTTGAAGCAAGACGGGTGCTCCAGCCGACATCGTCGCGCTGTCGTAGACATTCCAGGTGGCGTAGGCGTCAGCACGTGAGAGGCTGCCAAGCAGCGTCGTGATGCCCGTCGATGGGTTCAGGGTTTTCAGAATGCCGTTGGCGCAGGTCGACGAAAACCCTGCGGCGGGTTCGCACCACATCAAACCCTCGAGGTCGTTGTCGGCGCCCAGCCGCAGCGTGCGCTTGGTGACGACCTGGGGCGCCGAACTGGCGAACGGGGTGACGGTGATGGGCTGGGTGCCGTCGAGGTTCACACGGTGAACGCTGTGGTAATCGTTGTTCCTGCCTGCCACCGTGAGGCTGTGAAACACCGAGAAATAGACGGTGTTGCCCCAGGTGCCTTGAAAGGCCGCTTGCTCACCCAGCGGCGAGAGGGCGCGAAGTGTGCCGCCGGAAGTGGGCAAGGCATACAGCAGGCGGCTGAACGTCGGGGATTCGGTTTCGCCGTGGACGATCAGATGCCCTGCCGACATGCCGCTCAGAGACGGCGTTCCCTGCGCCGATGTGAACGTGGCCAGCGTTTGAGCAGCGCCGCTTCCCGGCACACGCACGACCTTTTGACCATCGACAAAGTACAAGCCGCTGCTGTCGCCGAAGAGCATGAAGGGGCTTTCGGTGCCCGTGAAGGTGTAGAGGCTCGTCGAGCTCAGGGTGGCCCCTGTGGCTGTCCAGTTGAGTTGCTTCAGCTGGTTGTTCACTCGCAGCCACATCGTGTCGATCAGACGCGCCCCGGGCAGACTCACGGCCGTGATGCCGCCACCGCCAGCCACGTCTCCGATGAGCGTCAGATCGCGGTTGTAGAGCGTGAGCTTGGCCGCAGCGCCGCCGCGTGAATCCTTGGCCAGAAAGCCCAGCGTGTTGTTGAGGGTGGCGTCGAGCAAGGGGGTGAGCAGTTCCACGCCCACAGGCAGCACCACTGGTGCCGAGGTCGCAGTCGCGTTGGGCAGAACATGGACCTTGCGGTCGTCTGTGGTGCCGCAGAGTTGATCGGGGCCTGCTTCAGTGACGGGGATCACGCCCGACAGCGTCGGGCTCACGACCAAGAAGTGCCGGAGCTCGAACGAGCAGCCCGTGGCCACTGAAGACACCTGTTGCAGCGTCGTGGCATCCGACTTCTTCAGGCTCAGCCGGTAGAGCCTGCCATTGCGCATCACGTGCCCCACCGTGGCATCGACCACGGTGAAGGTTCCCGCGGCCTTGTTGGTCTGGACGGCCCGGCTCTTGATGAACAGATCAGTCGCCGACAGGGGCAGCGTGATGCGTGGCGCGACGGGCTGCGCGGCGTCCACCAACACGAGGGTCTGGCCCGCTGTGGTGTCGGTCGAAACCATGCCGGCGTGCAGGTAGTCTGCCGCCGATATCACGGGCGTGGACGTGGACGTGGGTGTGGTCGTGTCGTCTCCGCCCCCGCAACCGCCCAGGATGGCCGCGGCGATGGCCGCAAAGAGGGTCGTGGCGCGAGTCAGGGAAAAGGCGTTCATGTGGGAATGGGGGACGAGGGGGAGGTGTGGGGCACGTCAGGATCGCGGGCTGCCGAAGGCTCGCGGTCAGGGGCACCAATGGGGGCGTACGAGACCACACTGGGGTTCTGTGCGGGCCCGCTGCCGCAAAACCTGTCTGTGTCCAAACCAGTGTAGGTCCGGACTTTCGGCTCGCCCATCCACCAAACGGAGGGGGCCGGACTCGAGGCTCAGTCGTGAATGCCAAGCCCGGGCCCGAAGCGGTCGACGGCATCGGTGATCATGCCGTCGATCCCTGCGGCGACAAGCCGTCGGGCTTCAGCAGGATCGTTCACGGTAAACGAGAGTGAGCGCATGCCTGCGCTGCGAATCTGGGCGATCACGGCCGCGTCGAGAAGGGCGTACGCACAGACGATGGCCACACAGCCCAGGGCCTGCGCCTCTTCGAGCCAACCGTCGTGCAAGTGGTCCAGCAGCAACGCGCGGGGCAAATGAGGCGCGCCCTCGCGCGCGCCTTCTAGTGCCTCCGTCTTGAAGGAACTGAGCAGCGGTGGCAGCGGGTCGCCCTGCCAGAGGCGGGCGGCGTGTTCTGCCACGGTCTTGCCGGTTTCGCGCTCCAGGTCGCGAGCGGGCTTCAGTTCGATGTTGAGCGCAAAGCCGTTGCGCAGGCAGTAGCGGGCGATCGCCTCGAAGGAGGGGATGGGCTCGCCGGCATAGCGCCGGGTGTGCCAGCCGCCAGCGTCGATTTGCGACAGCTCGGCCCACGTGCGGGTGGTGGCAGCGCCATGCTCAGTGGTCGTGCGCTGCAACGTGGCGTCGTGCAGCAGGAAGGGCACGCCGTCGGCACTGAGTTTCACATCGCATTCGAAGGCGCGATACCCGTGGCCCGCGCCCACGCGAAAGGCGGCGAGGGTGTTTTCTGGGGCCAGCAGCCCCGCACCGCGGTGGGCGATCCACAGGGGGTAGGGCCAGGGGGTGGTGAAGGAGGGCTGCGGCATGGGTGAGTGAGGTGCGGGCAGGGTGCAGAGCAGGGCACCTCGCGGATGGCGGGTGGGGCGACTGTAGCAAGTTCGGCCCCGTCGGCCGGTCGGTGGCGCTGTCGCCAAATCGCGTCAGCGCCGTGAGCACCCGGCTGCGCAACGCTTCAAATGTGGGCGCGCTGCGGCGAGGGGGCGGGCACTGCGGTACCATTCGTTTCCAAGTGCAGTAGCAGGCGCAAAGGTCGCCTGGAGTCCATGAACGCACCGATTTCGCTGAATCAGATCACCGCCGCGGCCGAAGCCGCCCATCACGCGCCCCGGCTGCGTGAAATTCCCTACAACTACACCTCGTTCTCCGACCGCGAGATCGTGATCCGCATCCTCGGCTCTCGAGCCTGGGAATTGCTGAACGAGTTGCGCGCCGAGCGCCAGACCGGCCGCTCCGCGCGCATGCTGTACGAGGTGCTGGGCGATGTGTGGGTGGTACAGCGCAATCCCTACCTGCAAGACGACCTGCTCGACAACCCCAAGCGCCGCCGTCAGCTCATTGAAGCGCTGAACCACCGCCTGGGTGAAGTGCAGGCGCGCCGCACGCCGGGCAACGACCCTGCACGCGATGCGTCGGTGGGCGAGTTGCTGGCCGCGGCACGCACGGCCGTGCAGTCGTTTGCCGACCAGTTCGACCAGGTGGCCGAGCTGCGCCGCCGCGCCACCAAGGTGCTGGGCCGCCACACGGCCAAGGACAACATCAAGTTCGACGGCCTGTCGCGCGTGTCGCACGTGACCGACGCCACCGACTGGCGTGTCGAGTACCCGTTTGTCGTGCTCACCCCCGACACCGAGGCCGAGATGGCCGCGCTGGTGAAGCACTGCATCGAACTCGGCCTCACCATCATCCCGCGTGGAGGCGGTACCGGCTACACCGGCGGCGCCATTCCACTCACCTGGAACAGCGCGGTCATCAACACCGAAAAGCTCGAGGCCATGACCGAGGTGCAGTTCATGCGCCTGCCCGGCATGGACCACGATGTGGCCACCGTCTGGACCGAAGCCGGCGTGGTCACGCAGCGCGTGGCCGATGCAGCCGAGCGCGGCGGCCATGTGTTCGCGGTTGATCCGACCTCGGCCGAAGCCTCGTGCGTGGGCGGCAACATCGCCATGAACGCCGGTGGCAAGAAGGCCGTGCTCTGGGGCACGGCGCTCGACAACCTCGCCTCGTGGCGCATGGTGACGCCCGAGGCCAAGTGGCTCGAGGTCACGCGGCTCAATCACAACATGGGCAAGATCCATGACGTGGAAGTGGCGAGCTTCGAGCTCAAGTACTTCGACGCGTCGGGCAAGGTGCTCGAGCGCACCGAGCGCCTCGACGTGCCGGGCCGCACCTTCCGCAAGGAAGGCCTCGGCAAGGACGTGACCGACAAGTTCCTCGCCGGCCTGCCAGGCATCCAGAAAGAAGGCTGCGACGGCCTCATCACCAGCGCGCGCTGGGTCGTGCACAAGATGCCGGCGCACACGCGCACCGTGTGCCTGGAGTTCTTCGGCAATGCGAAGGACGCTGTGCCGTCCATCGTGGAGATCAAAGACTTCATGTTCGCCGAGCAGAAGGCCGGCGGCGCCATCCTCGCAGGCCTCGAGCATCTGGATGACCGCTACCTGCGCGCCGTGGGCTACGCCACCAAGAGCAAGCGCGGCGGCCTGCCCAAGATGGTGCTGGTGGGTGACATCGCTGGTGATGACCCCGATGCCGTGGCCCGTGCCACGAGCGAGGTCGTGCGCATTGCCAACAGCCGTGCCGGCGAAGGTTTCGTGGCCGTGAGCCCCGACGCCCGCAAGAAATTCTGGCTCGACCGCAAGCGCACCGCAGCCATCAGCAGGCACACGAACGCGTTCAAGGTGAACGAAGACGTGGTGATTCCGCTGCCGCGCATGGGTGAGTACACCGAAGGCATCGAGCGCATCAACATCGAGCTCAGCCTGCAGAACAAGCTGGCCATGGTCGACGCCCTCGAAGCGTTCTTCATGAAGGGCAACCTGCCGCTGGGCAAGAGCGACGACGCGGGAGAAATCGCCTCGGCCGAGCTGCTCGAAGACCGTGTGCAGCAGGCCCTCACGCTGCTGCGCGAGGTGCGTGACCTCTGGCAGCAGTGGCTCAATCACCTCGACGACATCCAGCCCGACACCGGCCGCAGCTTCTTCTTCGACCTGCAAGATCACTCGCTTCGCGCCTCGTGGAAGACCCAGATCCGCGGCCCGCTGCAGAACATCTTTGCCGGCTCGGCGCTGAGCCCCATCGTCGACGAGTGCGTGCGCATCCACAAGGAAGTGCTGCGCGGCCGCGTGTGGGTGGCCTTGCACATGCATGCCGGCGACGGCAACGTGCACACCAACATCCCCGTCAACAGCGACAACTACGAGATGCTGCAGACGGCCCACAAGGCCGTGGCCCGCATCATGCAGCTGGCACGCTCGCTCGACGGCGTGATCTCGGGCGAACACGGCATCGGCATCACCAAGCTCGAGTTCCTGACCGACGCCGAGCTCAAGGACTTCACCGACTACAAGCTGCGTGTCGATCCTGAAGGCCGCTTCAACAAGGGCAAACTGCTGCGCAACGCGGCCCTGCATGCCGACCTGACCAATGCCTACACGCCGAGCTTCGGCCTGATGGGGCACGAGTCGATCATCATGCAGCAGAGCGACATCGGCAACATCGCGGCGTCGATGAAAGACTGCCTGCGCTGCGGCAAGTGCAAGCCGGTGTGCGCCACGCACGTGCCGCGTGCCAACCTGCTGTACAGCCCGCGCAACAAGATCCTGGCCACCTCGCTGCTGGTCGAGGCCTTCCTGTACGAAGAGCAGACGCGCCGCGGTGTGAGCATCAAGCACTGGCAGGAGTTCGAGGACGTGGCCGACCACTGCACGGTCTGCCACAAGTGCCTGAGCCCGTGCCCTGTGAACATCGACTTCGGCGAGGTGTCGATGAACATGCGCAACCTGTTGACCAAGATGGGGCAGAAGAGCTTCCGTCCGGGCAACAAGATGGCGATGATGTTCCTCAACGCCACGAACCCCGAGACCATCAAGCTGCTGCGCATGGGCATGGTCGACGTGGGCTTCCGCGCGCAGCGTCTGGCCAACAACTTGCTGCGCGGCCTGGCCCGCAAGCAGACCGAGGCGCCCAAATCGTCGGTGGGCACGGCGCCCATCAAAGAGCAGGTCATCCACTTCATCAACAAGAAGTTGCCGGGCGGCCTGCCCAAGAAGACCGCCCGTGCGCTGCTCGACATCGAGGACAAGGACTACGTCCCGATCATCCGCGACCCGAAGGCGACGACGGCCGACACCGAGGCCGTGTTCTATTTCCCCGGTTGCGGCTCCGAGCGCTTGTTCTCGCAGGTCGGCCTCGCCACGCAGGCCATGCTCTGGCACGCGGGCGTGCAGACGGTGTTGCCTCCGGGTTACCTGTGTTGCGGGTACCCGCAGCGCGGCAGCGGCCAGTTCGACAAGGCCGACAAGATCATCACCGACAACCGCGTGCTGTTCCACCGCGTGGCCAACACGCTCAACTACCTCGACATCAAGACGGTCGTGGTGAGCTGCGGCACCTGCTATGACCAGCTGCAGGGTTACCAGTTCGACAAGATCTTCCCCGGCTGCCGCATCATCGACATCCACGAGTTTTTGCTCGAGAAGGGCATCACGCTGCAAACCAGCGGCGCGTCCTACCTGTACCACGACCCGTGCCACACCCCGATGAAGCTCCAAGACCCGATGAAGACGGTCAAGGCGCTGATGGGCGACAAGGTGCTCAAGAGCGAACGCTGCTGCGGCGAGAGCGGCACGCTGGCGGTCACCCGGCCTGAGATTTCGACGCAGGTCCGCTTCCGCAAGGAAGAAGAGCTGAAAAAGAACGAGGCCGAGCTGCGGGCGCAAGGTGCGACGGGCGACGTGAAGATCCTCACCAGCTGCCCGGCGTGCCTGCAGGGCCTGAGCCGCTTCGGCAACGACCTGAACAACGGCCTGCTCGAGGCCGACTACATCGTGGTCGAGATGGCCAACCAGATCCTCGGACCTGACTGGATGCCTGATTACGTGAAGCGCGCCAACGCGGGTGGTATCGAGCGGGTCCTCGTCTGATGGGGTTGCCCACCGGGCAGCCCGGCTGCGAGCTGTGTGCCCAGGCGGGTGGCGAGCTGGTGTTCGCTGCCGATGAGTGGCGGGTGATCCGCGTGGTGGATGCCGACTTTCCCGGGTTCTACCGGGTGGTCTGGAATGCGCACGTGGCCGAGTTCACCGACCTGGCAGCCGATGCGCGCGTGCGCTGCATGGCGGTGGTGGCCTGTGTGGAGTCAGTGCTGCGGGCGTCGCTGTTGCCCACCAAGGTCAACCTGGCCGCGTTGGGCAACATGGTGCCTCACCTGCACTGGCACGTGATTGCACGTTTCGACTGGGACAGCCACTTTCCGCAGCCGGTGTGGGGTGTGCGCCAGCGCGAGGTTGCCCCGGCCGCGGTGGACCGGCTGCCGATGAGTCTGGTGGCGCTGGATGAGACCCTTCGGACGGCGTTGAAGGCCGTCTGACCTCGGACGCGGGGATACACTCGGTGTCCCTCTGCTGTCTCTCCCCAATCGCCCATGGCCGGTCTGTCTGCCCACTCTCCCACCCCGGTGTCCCTCACGGCGCACCAGCAGTCGCGGGTGCTCGAGATCGGGTTTTCCGATGGCAAAAGCTTCCGCATTCCGTTCGAGCTGATGCGGGTCTATTCGCCCTCGGCCGAAGTCCAGGGGCACGGGGCAGGGCAAGAGGTGCTGCAAACGGGCAAGCGCGAGGTCACGCTGGTCGATCTGGCGCAGGTCGGCAACTATGCCGTGCAGCCCACGTTTTCCGACGGCCACAGCTCGGGTCTCTTCACCTGGGACTACCTGTATTTCCTCGGCTCGCAAGAGGCCGAACTCTGGCAGCAGTACGAGGCGCGCCTGGCCGAGGCCGGCCGCAGCCGGGACGCCGACATGCCCGCACCGGACGCCCCGTCCTGCGGCCACTCCCATTGAGATCGATTGACCTGAGGTCCACCCCATGAGCGGAACCCATTTCGGTTTTCAAACCGTCGACGAGTCTGAGAAGTCCGGCCGTGTGCGCGGCGTGTTCGACTCGGTCGCCTCCCGCTACGACGTCATGAACGACCTCATGTCGGCCGGCTTGCACCGCGTGTGGAAGGCCTACACCGTGGCCGTGGCCGCGCTGAAAGAAGGCGACCGCGCCCTGGACATCGCCGGCGGCACAGGTGACCTCGCCATGGCCTTCGCCAAAAAGGTCGGCCCCCGCGGGTTGGTGGTCCATACCGACATCAACGAGGCCATGCTGCGCCAGGGCCGCAACCGGCTCATCGATGCCGGGGTGGTGTTGCCTACCTCGCTGTGCGACGCCGAAGCCCTGCCATTTCCTGACGCCAGCTTCGATCTCGTGAGCGTGGCCTTCGGCCTGCGCAACATGACGCACAAGGACAAGGCCCTGGCCGAAATGAACCGCGTGCTGCGCCCGGGCGGCCGCTTGCTGGTGCTCGAGTTCTCCAAAGTGGCCAAGCCGCTCGAGAAAGCCTACGACTGGTATTCGTTCAAGGTGTTGCCCCGCATCGGCCAGCTCGTCGCCGGCGACGCCGAAAGCTACCGCTATCTGGCCGAGTCCATCCGCATGCACCCCGGCCAGCAAGAACTCAAGGCCATGATGAAGACTGCGGGCTTTGCCCACGTGGACGTGCACAACCTGACGGCAGGCGTTGCTGCGCTGCATGTCGGGATCAAGTGTTAGGCCCCCCCAGTCGCTTCGCTCCTGCCCCCAAGGGGCGCCCGCCTAGCGGCCTGGCAATGCCAGATCCGCGGGCTCTGGGCAATGCGCTTCGCTCTGGACTCTTGCGCACTGCGACCTGCTAACGCCGTCGGTCCAAGCATTCGAGGGGGCACCCACTGGTGACCGGCAAAGCCTGATCTCGTGTGGTTGCTTGACAGGGAGCTGATGGCTCCCAACGCTGGTCCCCAGGGGACTTCGCTGGTCCCGGGTAGGTAAGTTGGTTAGTCATGCGGCAGGGCTCGGCACCGCATGCGCCTCTCAAGCGTCTGCTGCCCAAACACTCGGTCATGCCGGCGAAGGCCGGTACCCACACTGTGCACGGCTGAGCGGTGGAAACAGTGGAATGGGCGGCATGAAGTGGGTGCCGGCCTTCGCCGGCATGACCGAATGGGCGGGCAGGTTGTCGTGTCCACCGAAACCCGTGGGCCACACGCCACACTGTGCTGTCGATTGCCAGTTGACAAGCCCGAGATCAGGCCGAGGTGACCCCGCAGCCCGACAGCCAAACCCGCAGCGTGAGTGCCCACCCCGGCCGATGAAAGTGCCCGGGCCACCCTCATGAAACTTAGGCCCACGTGAAGCAAGTCACAGCGCCGTCTCACGTCCCCGGTACTTTTGCACGTGCAACACCTTGCGCCTGTTCAAGCGGCGAACCACGCGGCCAAACGGCCTCCGCGGGAGCGCAGAGGGGAAAGAACATCCCCTTTCAGTTCCCACCCTTTCAGGGGGCCTCGCAACCCCCTTGAACACGGGGGAGGACCCTCGTTTGGAGGGTGGCGACAGGGTGATCTGCAACGAAAATTGCAACCAGTTGATGCGAACCCCGTGTTCCGGCACCCGCCGGTTTTGCTGGACCGCACAGAAGGATGAGCAAAATGCTTAAAGTGTTCCAGCTCCATGTGTCGATCGCCACGTTTGCAGGCATGGTGGCCGACGGCCTCCTCTGCTTCTTTGCGGTGCTGCTGGCTGCGTCGTCGCTGCATGTGTTCCCAGGGGCGCAAGGGCAGGGCACGCTGTCGGCGTCGCACATCATGCTGTTTGCTGGCTTCTTCGCCATGGTGATGTCGCTGCTCTACGCCTTCGTCGGCCTGTACCGGCCCACCCCCATCGGCTTCGGCGCGATGATGCGCCGCACGCTGGTGGCGCTGCTGGTTGGCGGCTACATCACCTACCTGCTGCTGCAGAACATCGCGGACACCGGCTATGCGGCCAACCTGATGACCTCGGTGGTCGTGTACCTGCTCATCGGCCTCGTGGTGGTGCGCGGTGCGCTCATGCTGGCTGCCCGCCTGGCGGCCACCCCCCGCGTGCTGATCGTCGGCACCGGCTCGGAAGCCCAAAGCGTGGCCACCGACCTGATGACCCTCAAGCGCATCCAGCGTGACGTGGTCGGTTTCTTCGCCACCGATCCAGATGCCCCCCAAGGCGGCACCATGCGCGGTCACAAGGTGTTCTCTGGCGACATGTCCATTGCCGACATCGTGAAGGCCCACCAGGTGGACGAAATCATCGTGGCCGTGCGCGAACAGCGCGGTGGCGGCGTTCCGATGGACCAGCTGCTGGCCTGCCGCATCCGTGGCATTCCCATCACCGACCTGGCCGGCTTCTATGAGCGCGCCAAGTCCGAGGTGCCCATCGACAGCCTGAAGGCCAGCTGGCTGGTGTACGGCCACGGCTTCGTGCAAGGCCGCGCCCGCAAGATCGCCAAACGCGTGTTCGACGTCCTCAGCTCCTCGGTCCTGCTGGTGCTGGCTTCGCCCATCATGCTGCTGACCATGATCGCCATCAAGCTCGACAGCCGTGGCCCCGTGCTCTACAGCCAGGAACGCATCGGTCTGGGCGGCAAGGGGTTCATGTGCCTGAAGTTCCGCAGCATGGGCACCGACGCCGAAAAAGACGGCGTGGCACGCTGGGCCACCAAGAACGACGCCCGTGTGACCCGCGTCGGCGCCGTGATCCGCAAGACCCGCATCGACGAGCTGCCCCAGCTGATCAGCGTGCTCCGCGGCGAGATGAGCATGGTCGGCCCCCGCCCTGAGCGCCCCAGCTTCGTGGAGCAACTCAAGGAACAGATCCCGTTCTATGATGTGCGGCACAGCATCAAGCCCGGGGTCACCGGTTGGGCCCAGGTTCGATACAGTTATGGCGCATCGGTCGATGACGCACGCAAGAAGCACCAGTACGACCTGTACTACGTCAAGAACAACTCGCTGCTGTTGGACTTGCTGGTGTTGATTGAAACGGTGAGCGTCGTGCTCTTCCGTGAAGGTGCACACTGATCCGCTGCTCGTGAACAATGAAACTTTGAGGGATTAGTCCAATGAACGCGAAGCGTCTTCTGGTGTGTGGTGGTGTGTGGGTCTCGACTCTTTTTCTGACGGCTTGCGGCGCTCTCAACAGCCACCCGCCTGCACCCCAAACGGTTGATACCCCGAATCACCGCTACAAGATCGGTCCCCTCGATGCGCTGAACATCGTGGTGTGGCGCAATCCAGAACTCTCGTCGCAAGTGACCGTGCGCCCGGACGGCCGCATTTCCACGCCGCTGGTCGAAGACCTGGTCGCTGCCAACCGCAGCCCGGCCGATCTGGCCCGTGAAATCGAAACCGTGCTGGCCAAGTACGTTCGCGACCCGGTCGTGACCGTGGTGGTGGGCGGCTTCCAGGGCACCTACGCCGACCAGATCCGCATCGTCGGCGAAGCCTCGCGTCCACAGGCCGTGGCCTATCGCCAGAACATGACCGTGCTCGACGTCATGATCCAGGTCGGCGGCCTGACCGACTTTGCCAATGGCAATGGCGCGGTGCTGGTGCGCGGCTCCGAAGGCGGCAAGCAGTATTCCGTGCGCCTGAAAGACCTGCTCAAGAGCGGCGACATATCGGCCAACGTGGCCATTCTGCCGGGTGACATCGTGATCATCCCGCAGAGCTGGTTCTGATTGACCTCGGCCGCATTCCGGGATGGGATGCGGCATTCTCGAGCACGCGCGGCCCCCAGGCCGGTGGCATTCCACCGATCGGGCAACGTGTGCCACTTGACCCAGACGCCGCCCTGTGGCGGCGTTGCGCTTCCTGAAGAGCGAAGCATCAAAGACAGGCCATGGACATTTTCTTGACGATGTTGCGGTATGACATAAGGCGGATGTGGGATCGCCGCTGGATCGCCGCGAGCATTGCCTGGGGACTGGCCGTGGTGCTGGGCCTGGGCGTGTACCTGATGAAGGACCGCTACGAAGCCTCGGCGCGCATCTACGTCGACACGCAAACCGTGCTCAAGCCGCTGATGGCCGGCCTGGCCTTCCAGCCCGACATCGATCAGCAGGTGCGCATGCTGGCCCGCACGCTCATTTCGCGGCCCAATGTGGAGCGACTGTTCCAGAACCAGCACATCGGGCTCGACCGTCCCGATCCCGGCCAGACCGACCGCGCCATGGAGCGCCTCAAGGACCAGATCAAGGTGTCGCCCAGCGGCTCCGGCAATTTGTTTGCGATCAGCTACCGTGACTCCGACGAGCGCCGTGCGCAGCGCCTGGTCGAGGCTCTGGTGGCCATCTTCGTGGAATCGAGCGCCAACACCAAGAAGAACGATTCGGCCGAAGCCAGCCGCTTCATCGAAGAGCAGATCAAGGAATACGACGCCAAGCTCGTGCAGGCTGAAAACCGCTTGAAGGACTTCAAGCTGCAGAATTTCGGCGTGAGCGGCGTGGTGGCCAATCAGGATCACTTCACGCGGCTCGCCTCGCTGTCTGACGAAGTGGCCAAGCTGCGCCTCGAGCTCTCCTCGGCCGAGCAATCGCGCGATGCCCTCAAACGCGAGCTGGCATCCGAAGATCCACAGCTGCCGCCCGAGTCGATGCCCAACGTGGGTGCGGCTCCGAGCGAAATCGACGTGCGCATCCAGGCGCAGCGCCGTGGCCTCGATGAACTTCTGCGCCGCTACACCGACGATCACCCCGATGTGATCAGCTCGCGGCGCATGATTGCGCAGATGGAACGTCAGAAGGCGGAAACCGAGACGCGAACCAAGGCCACTGGTGGGGGCCGCGGCTCGGCTGCGACCAATCCGGTGTATCAGCGCCTGCGCATTTCGCTGGCCGAGGCCGAGGGCAACCTGGCCTCGTTGCGTTCTACGCTCAAGGTGCAGGAAGCCCGCCTCGAACAGGTTCGTGCGCTGGCCAATCGCATGCCGCAGGTCGAAGCCGACCTGGCGCAACTCAATCGCGACTATGACATCGTCCGCAAAAACTACGAGCAGCTGGTGGCCCGCCGCGAAGCCGCATCCCTGGGTGTGAAAATCGACCAGTCGTCGCAATTGGCCGACTTCCGCATCGTCGAGCCGCCCCGCGTGGCCCCGACGCCGGTGTTCCCGAGCCGCAAGGTCATGGGCGTGCTGGCCATGCTGGTGTCCCTGGGTGTGGCGGGTGCCGCGGTCTTCATGCTGGGCCGCATGAAGAAGACGGTCGACACCGTGCACGAGATGCACCGCCTCTCGGCCCGCCCCATTCTGGGGTCGATCTCGCTGCTGCGCTCGCCCGAGTTGCTGGCGAGCCGCCGTCGCGACGTGTTCAAGTTTTCCAGTGTCATGGCCGTGTTCGTGGTGCTGCATGGGGTCTGGTTGCTGGCCGTGGCTCGGCACGTGGTCTAAAGGAACAGCACAATGAGTACGATCCAACAGGCCGCCAAACGACTCGAAGAACTTCGCCGTGCCGGCGTGGCCATTCCTTGGGATGCCGATGACGCGCCCGGCGGCGAGAAGACCGCCGCCGAAGCCGTGGCTGCAGCGCTGGCCGCTGAAAACAGCGCCGCGGCGCAAGCCGCACCCGCCGCGCCGGTTCGCAACACACAACCGATTGCCCCGGTTCCGGCCAGCAAACACTCCGAGCTCGTCACGCTCGATCTGCCGCGTCTGGCCCAGCAGGGCTACCTGGTGCCAGGGCACATCAACACCCAGCTGGGTGAAGAATTCCGCGTCATCAAGCGCCCGCTCATCCGCAACGCGCAGAACAAGGGCGCCGCGCCGGTCGAGCAGGGCAACCTGATCGTCGTCACCAGCGCCTTGCCGGGCGAGGGCAAAACCTTCTTTGCGATGAACCTCGCGCTCAGCCTGGCCATGGAGCTCGATGCATCGGCCCTGCTGGTCGAGGCCGACATCCTTCGCCCGTCGGTCATGACACGCCTGGGACTGGAAACCCGTCACGGTCTGCTGGACCTGCTCACCAATCGGTCGCTCGACGTCGCCGATGTGATGCTGCGCACCAACATTCCGAAGCTGAGCCTGCTGCCTGCGGGCAGCCACTCCATGCAGACCACGGAGCTGCTGGCCAGCAAACGCATGGGCGAGTTCCTCGATGACCTGGCTTCGCGCTACCGCGACCGCATCATCGTGTTCGACGCCCCCCCGCTCCTGATGACCAGTGAAGCCCGTGTGCTTGCCGCGCGCGCCGGCCAGGTGGTGGTGGTGGTCGAGGCCGGACGCACGACCCATGCGGCATTCGATCAAGCCATGGCCACCATCGAATCCCATCCGGTGGTGATGACCGCGCTCAACAAGACCAAGGAGTCGCAATCGGGTCTCATCTATGGCTACGGCACCGACCCGTATGCCAGCGACACCCGCTTCGGCGCCGATTCGCAGTTCATCTCCGACACCAACATGGGGCCGAAGTGATGTCAGCATCCCAGCCAAACGCGCAGTCTTCTTTCCGTCTCAAGGCCACCGCCTGGTGTGCGACCGGTGGGGTGGCTGGCCGTTCGGCGGCGCTGGTGATCGGCGGCCTGATCGGCTGGTCGGTTCAGGCGCAGACGGTTCGCCCTGAAGCGCCCCGTCCGGGCACGCCGGCTGCTGCTGCGCAAGCCGTGCCGGGCCAGGTGCCAGGCTCAGTGCCGGGCTCAATGCCAGGCACAGCGCAGGGCGGCGTGCCTGGCGCCGCGCCGCAGAACGAGTTGTTGCCTGGGCCCGACGGCCGCCGCCTGGTGGACATGCCGCCCGGACAGTACGGTGCCCGGCGCGGCGCGGTCGATCCCATGGCCGTGCCCCCGACGCAGTGGCTGGAGCCGTCCATCGAACTGAGCCTCACGTCGGTGGACAACGTGCACATGGACCCCTCTGGTGGGCGCGGCGACATCATCGTCGAGTTCACGCCGCGCCTGGGCCTCATGAGCCGTGGCCCTCGCCATCGCCTCATCGGCACTGTGGGTCTGGACCACACGCAGTACGTGCGTGATCTTGAGCCCACTCGCACCAACCCGGTGGCCGATGTGTCGCTGTATTCCACGCTCATCGACAACGCGGTGTTTTTCGACGCCAGTGCTGCGGTCGATCGCCGCGCCGCTTCGGCCTATGGTCCGCAGAGCGTGGGCATTTCCACCGAGAACCAGGTCAACACCGGGGTGTACCGTGCGTCGCCCCGGTTCGAGACCCGGTCGGGTCAGGGCCTGAGCGCGCGCCTGCAAAGCGACAACACCTGGACGCGGCGTTCGGGTGCGGGTGTCGATGTGGCAGGGGCGTACAGCGGCAACGCCTATTCGCGCAGCACCAAGGGCCACCTCCAGCGCGAGCCCGAGCCGTTCGGCTTCGGCATCGAAGGCAGTGAGCAAAGCCTCAGCTTCGACGATGCCCAAGGCGAAGCGCTGGGGCTCAAGAGCTTGCGCCTGTCGGCGGCCTACCGCGTCAGTCCGCAACTCACGGTGCAGTTGCTGGGCGGTAAGGAACGCAACGAATTCAACGGACGAGTCGACACCGACCGCGACGTGGGGGGGCGCATCCAATGGGCGCCGCTGGAGCGTTCGGCGTTTTCACTCGAGGCACGGCGCCGATTTTTTGGCAATGGCTTCAACGCCCAGTGGAGCCACCGCTCGCGCATGTTCGGCATCACGGTCGGTGCCAGCCGCGAGCCAGTGACCGAACCCGAGTCGCTGCGACTGGCCGGTAACCTGCGCAACCAGTTCGGTGCCATCTACCAGGCCCAGGGTTTCAGCCCCGCGCAGGTCGATGCGCTGGTGCAAAGCTCGCTCAATGCCTACGGCCTGCCCGACAACCTCGTCGAGCCCGTCACGCTGTACGTGAACCGGCCTCAACTGGCCACGGCCGGCAATGTGACGCTCACGGTGGTGGGGCGCCGCACCGCTGTCGTGCTGTCGGTGTACGGCCGTCAGCTGGAACAACTGCACCGCAGCGACGACGTGGTGCGAAACCAGCTGCCGGGCGACATCAAGCAGCGCGGCGCGCAGTTCTCGGTCAGCTTTCGCCTCACGCCGAACGTCACGCTCGACACGTTTGCACGCTACGACCACTCCAAGAGCATTGGCGGACTCACCGCCAACGAATCGAAGGATGCCCTGCTGTCGGCCTCGACGAGCTACTGGTTGTCGCCGCACACGCGGGTGTCGCTGGGAGCCCAGCACCACCGCCTGAATTCCTCGCTCCGCGCGGGTGGTGTGGCCGCGGCCAATCTCGGCACCTTCAGCGTGCTCTACAAGTTCTAGGCCTCCACCGTGTTTGAATCGCATTTCGGCTTCAGTGCCCCGCCGTTTCAGCTCAATCCTGATCCAACGTTCTACTTCGGCAGCAAGGGTCACAGCAACGCGCTGGCCTACCTGCAGTACGGTGTGCACCAGGCCGAGGGCTTCATCGTCGTGACCGGCGAGATCGGTGCGGGCAAGACCACACTCGTGCGCACCCTGCTCGAAGGCCTCGACTCGAGCCAAGTCAAGGCTGCACAGATTGCCAGCACCCAGCTCGATGCCACCGGCTTGTTGCAGGCCATGCTCACGGCTTTCGGTGTGCCGCACCAGCCGGGCGCCCTGTCGAAGGCGAGCCTGATCTCCACGCTCGAAGCGTTCTTCATGACGCTGGCCATCAAGAACAAGCGCGCGCTGCTGGTGGTCGACGAAGCGCAGAACCTGAGCATGGAGGCCATCGAAGAGCTTCGCATGCTGTCGAACTTTCAGCTGCGCAAGCAGGCCCTGCTGCAGAGCTTTCTGGTTGGACAGCCCGAGCTGCGCGGCATGCTCGAGTCGCAGCGTCTCGAGCAACTGCGCCAGCGCGTGATCGCCTCGTGCCATCTGGGCCCGCTCGATCCCGATGAAACCCGGCGCTACATCGAACACCGTTTGAACCGCGTGGGCTGGACGGGCAACCCCGCCTTCGACGACGGCGCGTTCCCGCGCATCCACCAGGCCACGGGCGGCGTGCCGCGCCGCATCAACCTGCTGTGCAATCGCCTGCTGTTGTCGGCCTTCCTCGAAAACCTCACGCAGATCACCGAGGCCCACGTACACCGCATCAACCAGGAGTTGCGTGCCGAGGTGGGTGAGACCACGGTCGTGCAGGTGCGCCAGCGTGCCGAGGCCGTGGCGGCCAAACGCCAAGCAGCCGCCCCGGCGCCGCAACAGGTGGTGCAGGTGGTGGAAGTGCAATCGCGGGGTGTGGCCTCGGTGCCTGCGGCGCAAGTGCAGCGCATCGTTCGCCGAGAGGTCGATGCCAGCGGTCGCACCGTGATGTGCCTCGTCGACTCGCCTGCCACCTACCTCAATGCCTCGCTGCTCGCGTCTGCGCTCGAGTACACCGGCGTGGCATCGCGGGTGGTGGTTGTGGGTGTGGGCTCGGCGCAGCACCTGGGCCCAGTCGAGAACTATGCCGATGTCGTCGACCTGCCTGCCGTCGAGGTGCACCTTGGCGTGGGGGAGGGGAGTGCCGCGCAGCGCACGGCCGATGCCGTGTTGCGTTGCGAGGCGCTGCTCGATGAATTCCTGCCCGATTTGCTCATCCCCATGGGCTTGTCGGATGAAGTCGTGTCGTGTTCGCTGCTGGCTTCCCGCAACGCGCTGCCCATCCTGCGCGTGGGCGCGGGTGTGCGCCCGTCCGATGCGTTCGAGCCGTCGCGCCTGAATGCCAGCCTGCTCGATCGCATGGCCAATGTGCTGTATGCGCCGGCCGCGCCGGCCGCGTTGGCCCTGGGCCAAGACGGCGTGAACCCTGAGCGTGTGCATGTGCTGGGCAGCCTCACCCACGACGGTCTGGCCGCAGCCAACAGTGCCAGCCCGCTCGCCCCCGCACTGATGACACACCACGGCCTCACCTCCGGCTTTGTGCTGATCACGGCCCGCGTGGGCCGCGGCCGGCTCTCCCTGCAATCGCTGAGCAAGCTGGTGCTGATGCTGAGCCGCGTGCGGGGAGACCGCCCCGTGCTGTGGTTGGTGTGCGGCGAGACCCAATCGGCCTTGCGCGCGCAGGGTCTGGGCACGGTGATTTCGCGTTCCGGCATTGCACTGGCGTCCATGCCGGTGTTCTCGGCCCGCCTGAGCATCCTGCAGCGCGCCGCCTGTCTGGTCACCGACGTGGCCGATGACCTGATCGAAGTCTGCATGTCGCTCGGCACGCCCTTGCTGCTGCTGGACGAAGAAGACATCGCGTCGCCGTCCAGCGACCCGCGGGTGGTCTGGTTGCCGTTGTCGGCCAACGAGATCGGCGTCGAGTTGTGTGCAGTCGGGTCCACGCCGGTGCAGGCGCCGCCTGCGGCCGCACCGTCGGCCGCCGAGGCCATGGCCCATCACCTCGAAGGCTGGCTGTCACGTCGGGAGGCCGGCGACTCTCCGGCTTCCGCGCCGGCGCCGCTCGACCGCTTGCGCCAGAAGGCACCGGCATCCTGAGGCCGGGCACCGCCCGCCTGTTTTCCTGAATCGAGCCTGCAGCTGTCGGCTCCCGACCCGTCGTCACCGAGCCGTCTCCGATGTTCCGCCAACTGCTGCAGCATGCCTCGTATTACACCGTTGGCAACATCCTGATGATGGTGGCCGGGCTGGTGTCGTTCCCGATCATCACCCGGCTGGTCAGCGTGGCCGACTATGGCCTGATGACGCTCATGTCCTCGTTGCTGGGCATTGCGGTCGTGTTCGGCAAGCTGGGCGTGCAGCATGCCATCGTGCGCTTTCATGCGGAGTCGGTGACCGCGCCCGGAACCGAAGGCGAAAAGACCTTCACCTCCACCGTGATGCTCAGCCTGCTGGGCTTCGGCCTCGTCGTGACGGCGATCTGGCTGGCCATTGCAGCGTGGGCCCCCGCATCCTTGCTGGGCAACGCGCAGATGCGCGAGCTGATGTGGCTCACCGCCGTGTTGGTGCTCACACGCTCACTGGACAGCGGGCTCGTGAACATCCTGCGCGCCGAACAGCGCGCGGCCGTGCTGGCCCTGTACAACGTCATCAAGAAGTACACGACTGTGGCGGCCATCGTCGGCATGCTGCTGTACGTGAACGTGGCACCCCTGAACGGTTTCTTCATCGCCACCGTGGTCATGGAGGTGCTCACCACGATCGTGCTGTCGGTCTACATGCTGAGGCGTTTGCCCATCGCAGTGAGCGTGTTCTCGCCCGTGCTGCTGGGCACCATGATGGCCTACGGCCTGCCGATGCTCGCCCAGGAACTCGCCGCCATGCTGCTGCTGCAGGGTGACCGCTACGTCATTCAGTCGCTGCTGGGCAGTGTGCAGCTCGGCATCTACTCGGCGGGCTACAACCTGTCGGAGTACATCAAGTCCATTCTCGTGCTGTCTCTCGGCATGGCGCTCATTCCGATGTACACCCGGCTGTGGGTCGAGAAGGGTGTGGGCCCCACCCGCATTTTTGTCGAGCGGGCCATGCACTTCTACGTGATCGCCGGCGTTGCGCTCGGCTGCGGCATCTCTGCCGTGGCAACCGAGCTCATCACCCTGCTGGCCTCGGCCAAATTCGCCCCGGCGGCGGCGGTCATCCCTTGGGTGATCTTCGGCATGGTGGTCGACGGCGCCAACCCGCTGCTCGCTGCCGGCATCTACCTGCGCAAGAAGACGTGGGTCATCATGCTGCTGATGATCGGCGCTGCGGGCTTCAACCTGGGCCTGAACTTCATGCTGGTGCCGTACCACGGCATCATCGGCTCGGCCATCGCCTCCTCGTGCACGATGCTGCTGCTGTCGCTGGCCATGTGGCTGGCCGGCCGCCGTGAGCTGCCGTTGTCGCTGCCGCTGTGGCACCTGGCCAAGATGGGCGCGGCCGGTGTCGCGGCCTACTACCTGGCCTGCACCATCCATGTCGATCTGCTGGTCCTGCGCATTGCGCTCCGGCTGCTGGTGGGAGCGGTGGCGCTGGGCGTGCTGGTGTGGTTGCTCGACCCGGTCACCAGGGGGCTGCTCAGCCAGGGCCTGGCCCGGCTTCGCCGCCGCCCCTGACCCTCCAAAGTGGGGCCGTCCCCCGTGAATGGGGACGTCAAACTCGGGGGGTAATGGGTTAACCTCAGCGACCTTGCTGCACTGCAACCAAGGCACCCCGCTCGCAGTGGCATGCCCAGCTTGTTCTGTGCTGCCGAGCACCCGGTATTTCTCTGGAAGCAAGAATGCGCAAGATGCAAGCCCCCCCGCAACCCCTGACTGTTGTTGCCGCTGTCGCTGTCCTTCCGGTTGCGGTTGCGGTTGCGGTTGCGGTCGCCCAGCCTGGCGCCGCCAGCTCCACGGGCCCTGCGGCCCTGCACCGGATCTGACCTCGCCATGGAAACGCTGTTCTGGCTGTCCACGCTGCTGCTGGTCTACACCTACGCAGGCTACCCGGCGCTCATCTTCGCCCTGTCGCGGCTGAAGCCGGCCGAAACCCGCGCCCCCGATCCCGCCGCCTGGCCCGACATCACGGTCGTCATGGCCGCCTACAACGAGCGCTCGCGCATCGAGCGCAAGCTCAACGACCTGCGCACACACGGCTATCCCGGCGTGCTGAAGATCATCGTCGTCTCCGACGGCTCCACCGACGGCACCAGCGAGTGGCTGGCCACGCAAGCCGATGTCCGCCTGCTCAGTTTTGCGGAGCGCCACGGCAAGCCCCATGCGCTGAACCGTGCTCTCGAGATGGTCGACACCCCCATCGTCGTGTTCAACGACGTGCGACAGGTGCTCGACGCCTACGCCTTGCAGCTGCTGGTCGCCCGGCTGCTGCAACCAGGCATCGGGGCCGTGAGCGGTGAGCTGGCCCACTTCGACCCGCAGACCCGCACGGCTGCGAGCATCGGGCTGTACTGGCGCTATGAGAAGTGGATTCGCGCGGCAGAAAGCCGCTTCCACGCGACCGTGGGGGCCACGGGGGCGCTGTACGCCATTCGCCGTGAAGACTTCGTGACCCTCGCTGAAGACGCCATCCTCGACGACTTCGAGCTGCCGATGGAAATCGTGCGCAGCGGCAAGCGCGTGGTGTTCGAAAGCGGGGCCATTCTCTTTGACGAGCTTCAGACCGACATCGGCGGCGAGCGCAAGCGCAAGGTTCGCACCTTGACAGGCAACTACCAGGCCATGGCTCGGCATCCGTGGATGTTCTCGCCGCGCCAGAACCCGGTGTGGTTGCAGTTCATCTCGCACAAGGTGCTGCGTCTCGTGGCACCGTACGCCATGGTGCTCACGCTGCTGGCCAGCCTGGCGCTGGCACGCCACCTCGCCTTCTTTTCGTTCGTTGCTCTCGTTCAGCTGGCGTTCTATGGCGCAGCGGTGCTCGGCATCGTGCTGCCCGCGCTGCGCAGCAGCCGGCTCATCAGCTTTGCGGCGGTCTTCGTGGAGCTCAACGCGGCGGCGGTGATGGCGTTTTACCGGTATGTGAGCGGGCGGGTTGAAGTGCGTTGGGAAAAAACATGACAGCGGACGTGAAAGCGCACATGAACAAGGGCAGCGTCGCATGAGCCAACTGGTCTCCCTGATGTATCACGGCCTCTTCACCAACGAGGTCGAGCTGCTGCGCACCATCGATCTGCCAGACCGCCCGTATGCCGTGTCGGCGGCCACCTTCGAGCGTCACCTCGACCTCATGGCCGAGGCCGGCTTGAGCATCATCGACCCCCAGGCGCTGCCCGGCGCGCTGCCTGCGCGCGGTGTGGTGCTGACCTTCGACGACGGCCACGCGAGCAACGCCACACTGGCGGTCGACATCCTCGTGCGGCGTGGCTTGAAAGCCGTGTTCTTCGCGACCAGCGATTTCATCGGTGCACGCCCTCATTTCTGTTCGTGGGCGCAATTGCGAGACATGGCGCAGGCCGGCATGCTCATCGGTTCGCACGGCCGCACGCACCGCTTCTTCGACGACATGAGCGACACCGAGGCCAGCGCCGAGTTCAAGGTGTCGCGTGAGCGCCTCGAGCAGGGCACGGGCCAGAAGGTCGACCAGATCTCTTTCCCTGGCGGCCGCTACAAACGCGCCCAGCTGAAACTCGGCGAGGCTGAGGGCTACAAGTTGTTCTACACGTCTCAGGTGGGCGTGCACCGGGAAACCGCCTTGGTGCCGGGTGCCGAGGTGTCGCGCATTGCCGTGCGACAAGGCACCGACGACACCCGCTTCATGGCCTACGCCTCTGCAGCGCGCGGCACGGTGTTCAAGGCTCGCAGCGTGGCCGCGGCCAAGCAGGCGGTGCGTCGCGTGGCGGGCAACAAGCTCTATCACCTGGTCTATGAAAAACTCGCGCGCTGACCTCCGTTTCGGTGTCGCGCGAAAAGACACCCAACCTGTGCCTGACGACCCTTCAGGGCTCAACTGGGCGGGTGCGCCCTTGCGGTCCACGCTGCTGTTCCTGCTGTGGCCGGTCGGCATGATGGCGATGGTCAAGATCCTCTTTGCCGCGGCCGACATCCACACGCCCATTCAGGTCCTCTACGCCTTTGGTGCCATCTACGGCCTGGCGCTGTTCGTGCACACCATGAAGGACCCTGAATGGCTCGTCGCCATCACGATGGTGTACCTCCCGTTTTCGGTGATGTTCAAGATCGGCGTGGCGCCCGGCATCAACGGCACCAACATGCTGGTGCTGCTGATGCTGTTTGCCCTGGTGCGCCGACGCTCAGTCGATGGCACGCCAATGTTCCGCGCGCTGCCCCTGACCGCGGCCATGGGTTGGTGGGCATTTTTCGGGGTGGTGTCGGTGGGCACGGCCATCGTAGGACTGGGCATTCCGCACGTGCTCGACCGCTTCACCGATGTGAAGTCGTGGTTCGACCAGTTCTTCGTGTTCTTCACGGTCATCAACCTCATCCGCGATGGCAAGATGGCACGCCGCGTGGCGGTCTACATGATGTTCGGCACCGTGCTCGTGCTGCTGATGGGTTTCGAGGAGTGGTTCGAGAAGCGCGAGGCGAACTCGCTGGACAAGGCCCGGCTCAACGGCCCGATGGGGCAACCCAATTCCTTCGGTGCGTTTCTGGTGTATGCCATCGGCCCGTTCCTGGCGGTCTTCATCAACAACCTCACGCGCCCTCGGGCGTGGGTGCTGCTGCCGCTGCTGGCGGTTTTCGCGCGGGTGCTCATCGCCAGCTTTTCGCGGGGTGCCTACCTCGGCATGGGCATGGCGGTCGCAGCGCTGGGCTACGCACGCGGCAAGGTGTTCGTGGCCTGTGCGGCCGCGGCGCTGGTGGGGCTGGTTGTCGCCGTGCCCGAGGTGGTGCCTGAGTCCATGGCGTCTCGCCTGGGCATCGGCAGCAAGGAAGACATCGAGAACCCCAAGATCGACACCAGCTCGCTGCACCGTCTCATCCTCTGGAAGGCCGCCCAGGACATGATCATCGACCACCCGGTGCTTGGCGTGGGCTTTGGCGGTTTCCCCGTGCTCAAGGGTTTCTACACCGAGACCGAGGTGCACGAGAGCGACAACCACAACATGTACCTGTTCGTGGCCACGCAGTTCGGCACCGTCGGCCTGCTGGCTCTGTTGGTGGTCTTGCTGCGGGGCTTCTGGCTGAGCCTGAGGCTTGCCCGCGATGCGAACGAGCCTTTTGCACGGGCCCTCGGCATGGGGGCCTGCGCCACCGTGGCGGGCGCGCTGGTGATCAACATCTTCGGATCGCGCCTGGTCGACCTGTGCGTGATGGGCTACATCTGGATGACCTTTGCCGTCATCTCCCACATCACGGTCGAGCAACGCCAGATCGCAGCGGAGGCCGAGCGCGTGCGGCTCGCTGAACGCGCCAACATGCCACGCAAGAGAATGTCCCCATGAGCTTTTCATCGCTGCTTCGTCGGGGGGTCTCCCTCGCTTGCCTGCCCCTCGGCTACACCATGAGTGTGCTGCGCCCCGGCGCGCGCATCCTCATGTACCACCGCGTTGCCCCGGGGCTGGCCGGGGACCAGCTCACCGTCCGGCCCGAGGTGTTCGAGCAGCAGATGGCCTATCTGGCGCGGAACTGCCGCGTGCGTTCGCTGTCGCAGGTGGTCGATGACATCAAACACAGCCGCGTGCAGCGCGGTGACGTGGCGATCACCTTCGACGATGGCTACCTCGACAACCTCACCCACGCGCTGCCCATTCTGAAGCGTCACAACCTGCCTGCCACGATCTTCGTGACGACGGCCTTCTGCGACCAGAACGTGAGCCACCCGCGCTACCCGGCATCGGCCGAACGCCTGCACCTGACCTGGGACGAAGTGCGCCTGCTGGCCCAGCAACCCGGCATCACCATCGGCTCACACACAGTGACGCACCCGTACCTGTCGCGCTTGCCCGAGGCCGCGGCCAAGGCCGAGACGGCCGAAAGCCGCACCCGCATCGCGCAAGAGCTGCAGCGCGAGGTTGCCTTCTTCTGCTACCCGTCGGGCGACGTGACGGCGCGCGAGGCCAAGCTCGCCGAGCGCGCTGGCTATGCGGCGGCCGTCACGGTGGCACCTGGCCTGAACCGGCCCGACACACCGCGATCGCTGCTCAACCGCACCGAAATGACCGATGCCGACAGCCCTTGGGACCTGGCGGTGAAGCTCAAGGGGGGCTACGACCCGGTTCATGCCTTGCTGCACCGCCGGCGTCAGCGAAAATTCGCACGCGAAGCCGCGGCGGTGTCTTTGCCTGGCTCGTTGCCGGGTTCCTTGCCTGGCCGTTGAGCCTGACCCCTTTTCTGGGCGTTCGATGAGGGTTCGTCGATCGTTCGCTGACCGCTCCCAGTCCCTTTGTCCGACACTCTGACACCAAGAAGAATCGCATGAAACTGCTTTACCTGATGACCGAGCCGTTTGGCATTGGCGGTGTGCAATCCGACCTGCTGACCTTGTCGCCCGACATGACCCGCCGGGGCCACACCGTGTACCTGGCCACCACGCCAGGTGTGCTGCTCGACGAAGTAAAAAGCAAGGGTGCGCGCCACGTCGACATCGACTTCGGCTTCAAGGGCCTGGGCGGTTTATTCAAGGCGGCAGCCGCACTGCGCCGCGTGGTGCGGGCCGAGGGCATCGAGATGGTGGCGCCGCAATCGGTGCGCTCCACCATCAGCGCGTACTTCGCCTTGCGCCTGTGGCCCTTCGGCTACAGGGTCAAGGCCACCGGCAAGCGGGTGCCCATCGTGACCACCATCCACAACATCCACAACCCGAAGAACTTCAAGTGGAGCGGGCACATTCTGCAGCGCTGCACCGACCACGTCATCTTCGAGTCGCACTACGAGCGCAACCGGCTGATGGAACACGGTCTGCAGGCCAGCAAGTCGGAGGTCATCCACAGCGGGGTCGACACCGACCGTTTCGTGCCGCAGCCGCGCAATCTCGAGCTGGCCGCACAATGGGGCATCGATCCTGGCCGCCACCATGTGTTCGGCATCGTGGCCCGGCTGTCCGAAGAAAAGGGCCACCACTACCTGGTCGATGCGTTCGCCAAGGTGTCGGCCGGCAACCCTGATGCGCGGCTCATGATCATCGGTGAGGGGCCGCTGCTCGACGGCGTCAAGAAGCAAGCCAGAGATGCCGGCCTTGACGGCCGCATCATCTTCACCGGCATGCAGCGCGACATCCCGAGCTACTTGTCGCTGCTCGACGTGTTCGTGCTGTCGTCGACGCGCGAGTCGTTTCCGCTGGCCGCACGCGAGGCCATGGCTGGCGGCAAGCCGGTCATCCTGCCGCGCATCGGTGGCTGCCCCGAAGTGGTTGAAGAAGACGTCACGGGCTACCTGTTCGAGTCGGCCAACGTCGACTCGCTGTCGGCCGCCATGAACCGCATCCTCGAAGGCCGCCGCTACGAAGGCTTCGGCCGTGCAGCCCGCGCCCGTGTGGAGCGGCTGTTCTCGCGCAACTCCTGGGTCGACGGCGACGAGCGCGTGTACCGGGCATTCGCGCGCTGACCGCCCGACGGTGTTCGCTCAGCTCCCCTCCACATCGGCCCCCGCATTGCCATGATCCTGTCCGACCCCGTGGAGCTGTTGCTGCCCACCACCATCCACTTGATGGTGGTGCTCACGGTGCTGCTGGTGATGGCGTTCCGGTCTGCGGCCGGCACGGTGATGCGTCGGCTTCGTTTTGTCTGGCTGGTGCTGCTGGTGTGGGGCTATGTGGGCTCGGTGCCCAAGCTGACCGATCTGCTGCTGGCCGATCTCGAAGGTTCGCCCACCCAGAACCAGGCCCTGAGCCTGCAGCGTGACGAGGCCACGGCCATCATCGTGTTGTCGAGCGGTGAAATGCGCACACCCGGCGGCACCACCCGCATCCGTCACGACGTGATGGGCTGGGAACGCATTCACGGCGGGGTGAGGCTTTGGCGCCAGACGGGCGGGAAGATGATTTTCACGGGCGGGCCGCCGGGTGATCCGTCACAATCGATTGCCGCTGCCAGCAGCCGCATCGCCCAGGACATGGGCGTGCCGGTCTCGGCCACGGTGCTGGCAAGCGAAGCCTGGAACACCGAGCAAGAGCTGCATGCGATCCAGCTTCAGCTCAAGGACCATCGGGGTCCGATCTATCTGGTCACGAGTGCGGTTCACATGCCGCGTGCACTGGCCATTGCGAAGAGTGCGGGCCTGCCGGTCACGCCGTACCCGGTGGGTTTCCGCCAGATCGCCCACCACAGCTGGCGGACCTGGCTGCCGTCCAACAGCACACTGGAGCGTGCCGGTGCCGTGCTTCACGAGTGGGTGGGGCTGTGGGTCTATCGAATCAAGAGGTCGTCATGAAAACACTGCCTGTGTCTGTGCCATCAACGTCGTTGCAGCCATCGATCCGACCCGGGGGGCGCACGAGTGCGCTGATCTCGGCCGCGCTGGTCCTGGGCCTGCTGGCGGCGCCCCCCGCGGGCGCCGCCAGCGACCTCTGCGCCGGGCTGCTCACCGACAAGGATGACCACCCCATGCCGCGCGGGCCCAAGCCGGCCAAGGGCCAGACCTACGTCGACCCAGTGTTCAAGACCCGCGTCACCCGCATCACCGACGTCGAAGCCGAGACGGGCAAGCCCGGCGTGCGCAAGCCGCTGTACTCCACGGTGCCCGCCTGGAATGCCGACGAGTCGCTGCTCATCCTCTACCAGACGGCGGGCTACTCGAACTCCGGCCTGCCTTCGGGCCACTTGCTCTATGACGGCAAGACCTACAAGTTCCTGCGCCAGCTGAGCTTCACCCCGGCCGACCTCGAACACGTCTACTGGGACACCACCGACCCGGACTCGTTCTACTACCCCTCCAACTACGATGCCGCGGGCAAGCTCTCGCCGCAGCTCATCCGGTTCCATGTGTCGTCGGGCACCAAGGAAGTGGTGCACACCTTTCCGCCGTGCCCGCTGATGAACGGCAAGTTCGACTACGGCCATCCGAAGTTCATGTCGTGGAACGGCGAGGTCATCGGCCTTCGCTGCGCCGACAAATACCCCAAAGGCATCACGACGGCCTTCAACATCCGCAGCCGCACCGCGACCCCGTGGGTGCCTTTCTCCGACAACGCAGGTGTGCAGATCGCGCCCTCGGGCAAGCTGGGCGTGCGCGGGCCGGAGGTGGTCGACCCGCTGAAAGGGCTTGCCGTGGTGCGCCCGCTCAAGAGCAAGTGGGATGAGCACGCCACCCTGGCGCCGCTCGCCAACGGTCACGATGCGCTGGTGAGCTCGCAGTACGACGTGAAGCCATTCGGCAACCTGGTGGTGGAAAACCTCAACACAGGTGCGGTGTCTGTCGTGATCGGGCCTGACAAAGGGCATGGCTATCCGCGCACGGGCTCGCACGTGTCGGCCGTGGCGCTGCGCAACCCAGGTTGGGTGGCGGTGTCCATGGTGGGCAAGCCCGAGGGCCGCAAGTACCTCGATCAGGAACTGGCTCTCGGCAACATCAACACGGGTGCTGTCTGCCGTGTAGCTCACCACCATTCGCAGGGCCGTGACAGCCCGCAGAAGTACTGGGCCGAACCGCATGTGACCATCAGCCCGAGCGGCACGAGGATGGTCTTTGCGAGCGACTGGCATGGCAGCAGCAGTGTCGACACCTACGTCGTCGAGTTGCCAGCCAAGGTGCCTTGACACCATGTCCGCGAACGGAAAACCCCGGCTCGGGGAACTCGATGCCATGCGGGCACTTGCCGCCATCGCGGTCATGCTGTTCCACTACACGGTGCGCTTTCACGAAGAGTACCCAGACCTGCCTCCTACCGCGTTCGACCTGCAGCGGGGCGGATTCGGCGTGAACTTCTTCTTTGCCATCAGCGGGTTCGTGATCCTGATGACGCTGTACAACTGCAAGCGCTCAACGGACTTCGTGTTCTCGCGCGTGACGCGCTTGCTGCCGACTTACTGGACCTCGATCCTCCTCACCTTTGCCGTGGTGGCCGCGTTCACCTTGCCTGGGCGCGAGGTCACCTGGCTGCAAGCGCTGGGCAATGTCACGATGTTCCAGGAGTTCTATCACGTCCCCCATGTGGACAAGGTGTACTGGAGCCTGCAGGTGGAGGTGCTCTTCTACATCTGGATGTTCTTCATCTTCTACTTCAAGAAACTCGAGAACATTCGGCTTTTCCTTGTGCCATGGCTGCTGCTGTCGATCGGCGCCGGTGCGATGGACGAGGTGTTCCACAGGCCCATCTCCTTCGCCATCACCAAGGTCTTGATGCTCGAGTACATCAGCATGTTTGCCGTGGGCATCGTGGCCTACCGCGCCACCCTCAAAGGCGGCCTCGATCGCTTCGACTGGGTGCTCTGGGCCCTCGCGCTGGGAGGGGCTGCCACCTGGGGTGGGCGCAATGCCTTGATCGGCTGCGCACTCACCATCGTGGTGTTCTGGCTGTTCATTCACCAGCACCTGCGGTGGTTGGCGTGGGGGCCGCTGGTCTGGATCGGTGGCATTTCTTTCCCTCTGTACCTTCTGCATCAGAACATCGGCTACGTCGTCATGCGCGAAACCCTGACGCATGGTGGCAATGTGCACACCGGCCTGATCTTGGCGGGCGCTGTCAGCGTGGGGTTGGCGGCCATGGTGACTTATGGCGTCGAGCGTCCGTCCATGCGCTACCTGCGTGACGCACGGCGCCGGCGAGCGGCCCGCCTCGCAGTTGTGCGGACCCCGTAGCGGGCGATCCTGCGCCCGCTGCGCACCGCCCCACGCCATGGTCGTTTCCGTAAAACCACGTTTGGGCGAGCTCGAGGTGATGCGTGCTTTTGCCGCTATCACGGTGCTGGTTTTTCACTACACGGTGCGGTTTCCGGGGCTGTATGCGGTGTCGCTGGGCCTGCCAGAGCCGGTGCCTACGGTGTTGTCGCGCGGCGGCCTGGGCGTCAACTTCTTCTTTTCGATCAGTGGCTTCGTCATCCTGCTGACCTTGCAGACCTGCAAGGGCGCCACGGACTTTTTCGTGGCGCGCCTCACCCGGTTGCTGCCCACCTATTGGGTGTCACTGGCGATCACTTTCGCGGTGGTGGCGGTTTTTTCTTTGCCCGGGCGCGAGGTCACCGGCTGGCAGGCGTTGGGGAACATCACGATGTTCCAGGAGTTCTTTCGCATCCCGCACGTCGACGGTGTGTACTGGAGTCTGCAGGTCGAGGTCATCTTCTACATCTGGATGATCGTCATCTTCGTGGCGCACAGACTCGACGACATCCGGCACATCCTGTGGGCCTGGCTCGGTGCGTCGTTGGTGATCGGGCTGCTGAATCGTCACGCGGGCGTGGACACCCCGTACATCCTGACCAAGGTGTTCATGCTCGAGTACATCGCGATGTTCGCCGTGGGTCTGGTGGCCTACCGCGCCTCGCAGAAGGGCGGCATCGACGGCACCGACCTCCTGTTGTGGGCGCTGGCCATCGCTGTGTCCACCGTGTGGCGCGGGCGCCCAGCCTTCATCGGCAGCAGCGTGATGGTCATTCTGTTCTGGCTGTTCATCTACCAGCGGCTCTCATGGGTCGCCTGCAAGCCGCTGATCTGGTTCGGCAGCATTTCGTACCCCTTTTATCTGCTGCACCAGAACATCGGCTACGTCGTCATTCGCGAAAGTCTGCTGCACGGCAACAGCATGGCTGTGGGCATCACCTGTGCCGTGGTCATTTCCCTGGTGCTGTCGGTGTTGGTGTCGTATGGCGTCGAACAGCCCGCCATGCGTTACCTGCGTGATGTACGCTACCGCCAAAAGCTCCGACGGCAGGCGGCGCTGCAGACCCCTTGACGGGCGGCCCACGCCCCCGTTTGGAGGGATGACGGCGATGCCGGGATGAGCGACATTGTTCAGTCTGCTGCCCCGTGGGAGGGCACGCTGATGTGCTCCATGCCCACCCGCTCGCTGTCTGTCCCGATTCCTCGATCACTCCACGTCCGTGACCCCTGTCGCTCCTTTCCCCGTTGATGTTGCACGCGCTGATCGTCTGGCGGCGATGGAGCGCGGCCACTTCGTGAACTCGCGGCACAAACGCCTCTACGGCGCGATGCACGTGGTCAATCCCGAGCCTCAGCAGGTCTGGGTGATCTGCAATGCCTTGCTCGAAGAAGCCACCTTCGCGGCACGTCCCTGGGTCGAGCTGGCGGATGCCATTGCACGTGACGGCCATGCCGCGCTGCGTTTCGACTACGAAGGGCAGGGCGACAGCCAGGGCGAGGTGCGCCAGCTGGGCATGGCCGACTGGGTGGACGACATCGCCAGTGCCGCGGCATTTGCGCGCGCGCGGTTCGGCGCCGACGTGGCTGTCAATCTGCTGGCGTTGCGTGGGGGGGCTCTGTTGGCTGCCGTGGCGATCGAGCGCATCAACGGCCGCCGGCTCGTGCTGGTCGAGCCCGTGCTCGATGGGGGCAAATACTTCGACGACTGCCTGCGTGCCCACATGACCACGCAACTCGCTTGTTTCAACAAGGTGGTCGAAACGCGCGCTGCGCTGCGCGAGCAGCTTCGCACCGGCCGCAGCGTGAGTGTGCTGGGCCACGACATCGGCCTGGCGCTGTCTTCGTCGATCGACGGCATGGAGCTGGGGCAGCTGCTGTCGCAGGTGCGCCCTGAGATCGAGGTCGACATCCTCCATGTCCCCCGGCATGCGGGCCGCGGCATGCCACCCGCACTGACGGCCTTGGCGCAACGCCGGCCGGTGCGTCTGCACACCTGCGAGTCACCCACCTTCTGGGACAATCTCGGCCGTTACTGGGAATTGCCGAATGAACTTCTTATCATGAGCCGCGATGTCGTCGCTCGCACAGCGGAGCCGTTGACCTCGGCGCAAGGGTCGTGAACGAATCCGTCTTCGACGTCGTCGGCCCCGACGGCCTCACCCGCCGCGGTCTGCTGCATCGCGCGCGCGGGGTGTCGCGCGCGGCGGTGTTGCTGCTGCCATCGGGGCTCAAGTTCCGGGCCGGCTCGCACCTGCTCAACGTGCGCTTTGCACGGCACTTGGCCGAGCTCGGCTACCCCTGCCTTCGCCTCGATCCGCTAGGCGTTGGCGAGAGCGACGGCCATCTGTCGGCCGTCAAGGCAGAGCACCTGGGCTCGGCCATCGAGTCCGGCCTGTTCGTCGACGACGTGCTGCTCGGCGTGTCGGCACTGCGCGAGCGTCTGGGGGTCGACCAGGTGGTGTTGCTCGGCCTGTGCGGCGGCGCTGTCACCGGCGTGCTCGCGGCGGCGCGTGCGCCCGATCTTGTGCAAGGCGTGGTCTCCATGGGTCTGCCTGTGGTGCCCTATGCCCCACCGGCCACACGGCCTTTGCCCACCGCGCGTGTGGCCCGCCGGCGCGTGGGCAACTACGTGCGCAAGCTGGTCTCCACCGATGCCTGGGCGCGCGTGTTGCGCGGCGAGAGCGACTTCCGGGGCATCAGCCGCACCTTGCGCAGCGCACTCACCCGTTCACCCAGCAAACCCACCAGCCCGCAGGCGGCTTACCTCGACGACGAAAACCCGATGTTCATCGAAGGCTTTCGTGTGTTGCAGGCCGCCAAAATCCCCCACCTGATGATTTTCGGCTCGTCCGACAATCGGTGGCTCGAATTCGAGAACACGTTCTTGTTGCGAGAACTCCGCGGCGCCATGAGCAGCGATCACTATGCGATCGAGCTGGTACCTCAAGGCAGCCACGAGTTTCATTTTGAACCGTCCAAGGTCCAGGCCACCGAGCTGCTCGCTCGATGGATGTCCGAGCGGTTCCACGCAGACCTTTCAGCATCGGAGGCGTCTCATGACGCTCAGTAAACACACCGCCACGTTGCCCGCCAGCCCTGTGCAGGCGCCTCTTTGGGAAGGCCGCGCCAAGCGCCGCATCCTGCTCGTGGTCGACAGCGTGTACCCCGCCATGGGCGGCGCAGAACGCCAGGTCGAATTGCTGGCCAAGGCGTTCGGCGCGCGCGGACACGAGGTCCACATCCTGGCACCCCTGCTGCGCAAGGGCGATCTGCAGTTCGAGATGGTCGACGGCACGCCCGTCGAGCGCATGCCGTACCCGCACATCCGCAAGTGGGGCTCGCTGTTCCTGTGCGTGCGTTTCGCGTTCTGGCTGCTGCGCCACCGCAAATCGTTCGATGCCATCCACATCCACACGGTGCACATCCTTGCCGCGGTGGCCGGGCTGGTGCGTCCCTGGCTGTCCATGCCGGTGGCGATCAAGGTCACCGGAGCCTGGGAGTTCGAAGGCGGTCTGCTCGACCCCGCGTTGCAACACAAGCCCTTCATCCGTGCATTGAACTGGGGGGTCAAGCGGCTGGATTACGTCCAGTGCATCAGCGAATTCACCCGCGAGATGACCTGCAAGGCCGGCTATCCCGATTCCATGCTCCGCATGATCCCCAACGCGGTCGACACCGACAAATTCAATTGCAATGTGCCGTACGTCGGCCCGCCTTGTGCCGTGTACGTGGGCCGGTTGCGCACGGTCAAGGGGGTCTACGTGCTGCTGGACGCCTGGGCCGAGGTGGTGAAGAAGGTCGATGCACGTCTGCTCATTGCCGGCGACGGTCCCGAGGCCGCCACGCTGGAAGCACGGGCCAAGGAACTCGGCATCGACGGCAGCATCGAGTTTCTCGGTGAAGTGAACGACGTGCCGTCCGTGCACGCACGCGGCTGCGTGTATGCGCAGCCCTCGTTCCAGGAGGGCATGCCCAACTCCGTGCTCGAGGCCATGGCCTCCGGCCTTCCGGTTGCTGCCACCCGCATCAGCGGCAACGTCGATCTGGTCTTCGACGGCGACAACGGCCTGCTCGTTCCCCCGGGCGATGCGCCCGCCATGGCCGAAGCCCTGGTGGCCTTGCTCTCCGACCCCGAGCGGGCCCGGCGCATGGGACAGCGCTCGCGCGAGCGGGTGGCCGAGCGCTACGGCCTCGATGCCGTGATCGGCGAACTCATCGCCATCTACGACGAAGGCGGCAAACGCACCCGCTGAACGCGGGTTCCGCGTGCCTGACAGGCCCCGGGGCGGGTTCTGTCGTCCCTCCCCACTTTGAGAAATCCGGCGTCGCATGCCGCCGGGGCGTTTTCGCACGCGGGTAGCTTTTGCATTCTGAATGGAGTTGTAACTCCCAAAATGCGTGTCGCAATGCTCATGCACACCGGTCATTTACTCGCACTGTCATGAACACAAACTTCTGGTCTGTGAAAAAGAGGCGAATTCACCCCTCAACTTTGCCCAGAGGTGTTCCCAAAGCCACCAAAAAGCCTCCAAAGGAGGAACTGCGTCACAAAAAGTGAGCGGTTCTCTCGTTTTGTGACAGGTAAGGTTTACCCGCAGGCTCTTTCGGCTCACATGCCTTCCTGACATCCACATACATGGGGGGTTGGGCCTGCTTTCAGAATCACTTCATTGGGCAAGGACACGGGCAGGTTGCCGGTTCTGTTGATGTTTTGCGGTCACGACTGGCGCTTCCGAGTGGGTTGTCACAGCAAGTCTCTTCCTTGGCCTTGGGTCGGCTGCAAAGCCATTGATGTGATTGAGAGTCATGAACAAATTCCTTCGAGTTTCTCCCTGGCTGCTGTCGCTGGCACTTGCTGCCTGCGGCGGTGGTGGCGGCAATGGCAGCGACCCCGCGCCGGCTGCAAACGCCGACCTGCCGGTCAGCGTCGCACTGACCATCCAGCGCAACACCGACAACGGTGAAGTCAAGGCGGTGCAAGCCGGCGTCGATTGCGGCACCGAATGCAATGGCACGGTCACCACCGGCAGCCAGGTCACCTTGGTCGCTACGCCAGCTGATGGTTATCGTTTCGTGGGCTGGAACGCGCCGAGCGGCTGCACCGACACGAACAACTGCACGGTCGACGTCAAGGATGCGACCAATGTGTCGGCCACCTTCTCGCCCCTGGCAGCCACGGCCACCTACGGCCTGAACGTCAACATCGCAGGGCCTGCCAATGGCGGCGCAGTCGCTGTGGAGCCTGCAGCAATCAACTGCACCACCGGCACCTGCCACGCCGACATCGCCTCGGGCGCCACCGCCACGCTGGTGGCCGCGCCTGCCGCCGGCTACACCTTCACGGGCTGGAGCGTCAGCGGCCTGAGCTGCACCGGCACCACCTGCGCCGTGCCGATGACGGCCGATCGCACGGTGACGGCCACCTTCGCCCCGATCGAGCCGCCCAAGTATGTGCTGTATGCCGCCATCGGCACGGGCACGGGCCGCGTCGCCACCACGTTCAACGCCATCAGCTGCCCAGGCGATTGCAATGACACCTGGCCGCAGGGCACCAAGTTCACGCTGGTGGCCACACCGGCCGCCGGCTTTGTCTTCGGTTCATGGAGTGGTGGTGGCTGCACCGGCAGCACCCCATCGTGCAACCTGATCCTGAACGCCACGACCCGCGTGACCGCGAACTTCGTTCCGGCCTTCGCGCCTGCCAATGTCTCCCTGACCACGGCCCTCGTCGGTCAAGGCCGCATCACCGCGGCCGGCATCGACTGCGGCTCCGACTGCACCGAGAGCGTCGCTCCAGGCACCCGTGTCGACCTCGTCGCCACGCCAGCAGCCGGCCAGCGCTTCGTTGGTTGGACGGGCGCTTGCAGCGGCACGGTCGCGACCTGCAGCCTGACGCTGTCGGCCAACACCAATGCCGTCGCGCAGTTCGCGGCCATCACCCACACCGTGTCGGTGGCCAAAGTCGGCTCGGGCACGGTCAGTGGCACCGGCATCAACTGCGGCGCCGATTGCAATGAGACCTACCCGGCCGGCTCGGCCGTGGTGCTCACTGCCACGCCAGCATCGGGCTACACCTTCGACGGTTGGACCGGCGCCTGCACGGGCAAGTCCACCTGCGCACTCACGGTGAATGCCGCTGCCAGTGTGTCGGCACGCTTCGTGGCCGCGGCATCGCCTTGGCTGCCCTTGTTCGTCAGCCTCGAAGGCAACGGCCTGGTGACGTCGGCCCGCGGCAGCATCAACTGCGGCACCACCTGCACCTCGTACAGCCTCACCGGCACCGCGGTGGTCCTGACTGCCACGCCAGCCACCGGTTATGCCTTCGCTGGCTGGACGGGCGCTTGCACGCACACCAACCCGGTCTGCAACCTCACGGTCACTGGCGCCACCTATGCCCGTGCCCGCTTCACACCCGTGGTCACCGCCCCTGTCATGCAGGCGCTGACCATCACCCGTTCGGGCTCCGGCACCGTGAACGCCGCTTCCGGCGCGATTGCCTGCGGCAGCACCTGCTCGGCCTCGCTGGCCAACGGCACCGATGTGGTGTTGAGCGCCACGCCACAAACCGGCTTCACCTTCGCGGGTTGGGGTGGTGCCTGCACGGGCACCCAGTCCTGCGCAGTCAAGATGAACGCCGCCATCACGGTGAATGCACTCTTCTCGCCCGTGGTCGTGGTTCCGACCGACGTGGCCTTGACGCTCAACCGCACCGGTTCGGGCACCATCACGTCCGCGCCAGCCGGCATCAACTGCGGCAGCAGCTGCACGGCATCGTTTGCCGCAGGCAGCGTGCTCACACTGCAAGCCACGCCCGCCACCGGCTACACCTTCACGGGTTGGTCCGGTGCAGGTTGCAGCGGCACCTCGTCGTGCACGGTGACCCTCAGCGCCGCGTCGAGCGTGAGCGCCGCCTTTGCCCCCGTCGCCGTGACCGGCACCCAATACGTGCCGCTGACGCTGGCTTCGGGCCCCGCCTCTGACAAGACGGCGCTGCGCACCGGCGTGCCATTCCCCATCGGTGCCATCACCGACATCACCAAGCTGCGCCTGGAAACGGGTGACGGCGCGCAAGAAGTGCCAGCCCAGTTCGACGCCATCTCGCGTTGGCCTGATGGCTCCATCAAGGTGGCGCTCACTCACCTGGTGACCGACCTCGGTGCGGCCAAGACCTACCGTGTGGCTTACGGCTCGAACGTGGCCCGTGCCGCGCTGCCACGCAACGTGCTGATCAGCGGCACCGGCAGCACCGAAATCGTCGTCGACACCGGCGCTGCCCGCTTCGCCGTGAACAACAAGGGCATCCTGGCCAAGCTCTGGCG
>JBEGTX010000270.1:0-4345 GCA_041179165.1 Pseudomonadota bacterium
TCGATCCAGACCTGCTCGGTCGCCGAAGGCACGAGCGATACCAGCTCTTCGGCGTGCGGGGTGACGTCCATCCGGGCCGCGAACTGCTCCCACTCAGCGCGCTCGGCGTTCAACTGCTGGGCCAGCAGCCGAGCTTCCTGCTCTGCGGCATCGATGCCCTCAGCCGCAGCGGCCAGTCGGCTGATGGCCGGTGCGAGCTCGAGCACGCGGGGATCGGAAGGCAGGTTCGCAATGGCGTCTTGCGCTGAGCGGATCTCTTCACCCAGGGTTTGCAACTGCGCCTTGGCTTGTGCGCGGCTGGTTTCTGCCGACACACGCTCGGTCGTCGCCGTGGGTGCCAACAGAGGTACCGCGGACAAGGCCTCGGCCGCACGCCGCGCCGCCTGCAGCTTGTCCATGAGCGGGCCCACGACACGCAGCTCGGCCAGCAACGCCCCGCGCACCCGCGCCTCGGCGAGCGCCTGCTGCAGGCGTTCGAGCTCGGCACGGCTGGCCTCGCACTGCCGCTGCAGGTCAACCCAGACGGCGGGTTTGGTGACGGCCTTCTTGTACGTGTCCTGCTGCTCGGAAAACGCAGCGAGTGCCTGGTTGATGGACGGCTTCTGCGCGCGCGGTGCGTAGTGCTGCCGGGCTTGTTCGTCCAGCTTGGCCATGAGGGCGGGCACGCTGCGCACCCCGGCGCTCGCCTCGAACAACGCAGCGCCTACCTCACCCTCGCCCGCGCTCAGCGCCCTGCCGCCATCGCGCAAGCCCTGGTGGTCGAGCGAGAACATCGCGAGGTAGTCCTTGCGTGTCAGCCCACCGGTCAGCAAAGCCTCGAGCTCAGGCGGCACCACCGGCCCCACCTGCGTCTCGCTGCCTTGGAAATCATGGAGGCTCAGGCTGCCACGCAGCTTCTTGCGGCGCATCACCGACGCCTCGCGCCCCTGCCCATCGGCAAACACGCCGCCGATGCGCATGTCCGCATAGTCATGAATGAACTTGTCTGGGCTTTGCGCCGGGATGCCGAAGCGCAAGTCGGACAAGGCACGCAAGGCGGACGACTTGCCTGCCTCGTTGGGGCCGTGCACGATGAAGAGCTGGCGTTCGCCGCGGCCGAAGTCGAGCACGCGGTCGGTGAACGGCCCGAAGGCCAGCAGGTGAAGCTGGCGCAGCCTCATGGACGTGCTCCTGCGTCGGTCTCAGCGCCCGATGCACCACTGCCCAGATGGGCGAGCACCGAGGCTTCGGCGGCCTGGAGCGCCTCGCGCCATTGCGCCGCATCCCATTGGCCGGGATGGGCGTCCGACAGCTCGCGCGGCAGGTCTTTCATGTCGTCGAGCGCCTGACGGGCCCAGGCCGACAGCACCGCGTCATCGGCCAGCAGCTCGTCCACGAGGCGGATCACATCGCCCACGGCGTCAGGCCGTGCGGCGGCCAGGCTGCGGTCGAGTGGCAGGCGCACCTCGCTGCATTGAACCTTCTCGATCCAGACGTCCACACCGTCCAGGTCTTGCGCAGCCGCTTGCAGGCTGGCGGCGAGCGACCCTGGCTGGGCCGCTTCGAGCCGTGCGAGCTCGCTCTCGCCATGCAAACTCACCCGCACGGCGTGCAGGCGGTCGCGCAGGCCGGCAGTGTGCTCGGCCGCCAGCGACTGGAACCCGGCGGCCACATCGTCCAAGGACTGCATGCCGGTGGTGTCGAGCGCCCAGCGGTGCCAGCGCACCACGTCGAGCGACACGTGCTCGGCACTGGCGATGCGGCCGTTCTCCACGGTGACGAGCTCGCAGCCCTTGGGGCCTGTCTCACCGGCATCGCGCCCCTGCAGGTTGCCCGGGAACACGATGCGCGGCGAGGCCTCCTGCACCACCTCGCGCGCATGCACATGGCCGAGTGCCACGTAGTCGTAGCCCTTGCTGCACAGCGCGGCCAACGTGGTGGGCGCATACGGGTTGTGGCCGGGGCGCCCGGTGAGGCTCGTGTGCAGCAGACCGATGTTGAACAGGCCTGCAAGGGCCGGGGGGTAGCCTGGCATCAGGTCGTCGGTCACGGCCTTTTCGGGAAAGCTGCGGCCGTGCAGCGCCACGCCCAGCGCGTCGAGCTTCACGGTCTCGGCTTTTCGCGCGCTGAACACATGCACACCTGGCGCCTCAGGCAGGCTCTTGGTGATCACGCTTTCGGCATCGTGGTTGCCCTTGACGATGAACACCAGGATGCCGGCCTTGGTGAGCCGCACCATCTGCTCGCGGAAAAAGAGCCCCGTCTTGAAGTCGGGCCAGTTGCCGTCATAGATGTCGCCAGCCAGCAGCACGAGGTCGACCTGCTCGCTCAGCGCCAGATCGACCAGCGCCATCAGCGCCAGCCGGGTGGCGCTGCGGATGCGGGCCACGGGGGCGCCCTCATAGGCATCGAGTCCCCGCAACGGGCTGTCAACGTGCAGGTCGGCGGCGTGGATGAATTTCAAACGAGCGGGCTTTCAGAAGAAACAGAAGACGAGGGACAGCGGACCCGCGTCGGCGCAGCAGCAACCGACCCAACGGGCCGGTCGCCAAGGATACGTCCTCGCGCCGCATCGCCTCGGTGCAGTGCAGCCGCCGAATCGGGCAGGTCTGCGCGGTGGCGGTGCGCTGCCCTGCCCCTGCCCCTGCCCCGCCCCTGCCCTGCCCCGTTTCGGACCCATGCACCCCTCGTGGGGAGGCCTGCGCCGACACCCCCCTAGTATTAGGGGGATCGCGAGCGGGAAACTCACGCTTGCGACGTCACACGCGCCGCGTACCATGCACGGTCGCCGGGTGAGGTCTGTGAGACCTCGAAGTTTCGGTTGGTCGCCCCGCTGCCAATCCGTGTCCCTGGACTTGTTTTTCTTGATCGCTTCACCGCCCCCTCCAGCATGAGCCCCATCAGCCAGCCCGCGAACGACCTTTCGGCAGCCGCCACCGCGACGCGTGCTGCCGCCCTCGCGGCCGATGCCCCGATCAAGGTGCTCGTGGTCGACGACCATGCCTTGCTGCGTGTGGGCATCGTCACCAGCCTCGGCTTGATCGAACACGTGAAGCTGCAGCTGCTCGAAGCCGGCAACCTGGGCGATGCGATCGAGATCTACCGCGGCCAGCCCGACATCGCGCTCGTGCTGCTCGACCTCAACATGCCCGACAGCAAGGGCCTGCAAGGCCTGAAGCACTTCATCGAAACCTTTCCGCTCGCCAAGGTGGCCGTCATCAGCGGCACCCAAGATGAGTTCGTCATCGGCCATGTGCGCGCGCTCGGTGCGGTGGGCTATGTGACCAAGGGACAGGCGCCGCGCGCGATGTCGGAGATCGTGCTCGGCCTGCTGGGCAAGCCGCTCGCGGCCGACATTGCCAATGGCACCACGGCTTCGGCGCGCTTTCCGCGCTTTCCCAATTCGTCGCGCTACGACCGTGTGGCCGAACTCGGTCCGCGCCACCTTGAAATTCTGGAGCTTGTGCTCTCGGGATGTTCCAACCAGGAAATCAGCACGGCCACCGGGCTGTCGCTGGGCACCATCAAGAACTACGTTTCGACCATTCTGCTGGCGCTCGACGTGAAGTCGCGCTCCCACCTCATCAGCCTGTTCCGATGATTCCCACGGCTGCCGCGCTGCGCATCCGGACGTGAACTTCCGCATTGCCGCTCCCGCGTCGCCCGAGACGCCCGACGCCGCGCTCGAACACGCGCTCGACCGCCGACGCCAGCGCGTTCGCTCGACGCAGCTTGAACGGGTGCTGTCGCGCTCACGCCAGCAGCTCGCCATTGCCTTTGGTCTGGCGCTGCTGCTCTGGATCACGCACTGGTGGCTGAGCGGCCAGATCAACACGCTGGTGTGGGCGGCCACCGTGCACGGCACGCAGGCCGCTCAGGCGCTCATCGCCCGCGCCTTTCAACGGCGCGGCCGCGCCGCGCTGGCCGATTCCACCGTCTGGCTCACGCGCTACCTGGTGGCACTCACTGCCTCTGCCGTCGCCTGGGGCTCGGCCGCTTTCCTCGTGCTGCCACAGGAGCCGAGCGTCCACCTCATCTGCCTCTGGGTGGTGGCCCTCTTTGCCATGGCGGGCGCGGGTGCGTACGTGGTGGCCGCGGTGCGCTCGGCCATCTACCTGTGGGTGCTGCCCATCCTCGCGCCGCTGGCGGTGATGATGCTCATGCAACGCGGCCCGCTGCAAACCACCTTCGGCCTGTTGACGCTCGCCTTCACCGCCATGGTGCTGGTGTTCGCCCACGCGCAGTACCGGCTGCTGCAGACCGCGTTGCGCACCAAGCTCGACAACGACGCGCTGGTGCGCGCCCTTCGCCAACAGGTGGTGCTGGTCGAAGACGCCGACCGCGAGAAGAGCCGCTTCCTGGCCTC
>JBEGTX010000271.1:0-4642 GCA_041179165.1 Pseudomonadota bacterium
CGCGCGGCCGAACAGACCGACCTGCCGCTGGTCATCCACACCCGCAGTTCATCGGCCGACACACTTGCCATCCTCGGCGACGAAGGGAAGGGGCGAGCCCGCGGGGTGTTCCATTGCTTCACCGAAACCATGGAGGTTGCTCGCGCGGCCCTCGACCTCGGCTTCTACATCTCGTTCTCGGGCATCCTCACCTTCAAGAACGCGGCCGACCTGCGCGCCGTGGCGCAGTACGTGCCGCTCGACCGCTGCCTGATCGAAACCGACAGCCCCTACCTGGCGCCGGTGCCGTACCGCGGAAAGACCAACATCCCGGCTTACGTGCCCTATGTGGCCCGGCAGATCGCCGAGCTGAAAGGCTGTTCTGTGGAAGAAATCGCCCGCGCCACGACGGCGAATTTCGAGCAACTCTTCCGCGTTGCACCATCGGGCGCGGCCTGATCGTCTTCACCCCCACCGCCACACGAAAGTGTGTCTCTGCGCCCGGAGAAGCGCCTCAAAATCGCCTCGAAAGCGCGAAGTTTCCCGCGCATTTCGGCCGATCAGGATGACGCGCTTGTCAGGCAACTTCTGACGCAGGCTTTGGCGGGCGGACGACTACTGCACCTTGGCGATCGTCCCTACAGTTCACTCCATCGATCCACCGTTTGGAGAACTGACATGCAGACCACTGAGCTTCTTGCAAATCCCTTTGCACTCATGATGAATCCGGCTGAAGTGTTCCAGGCGCTGGAGCGCTCCGACCGCCTCGAACGTCTCCAACGCCGCGTGTGCCGTCCCCTGGACAAGCCGCTGATTGCCCGTGTGCCAGCGTCGTTCACCGACTACGACCGCGACATCGACTCCGAAGCCGATGAGTGACTGAAGGCCCTTCGGGGCCGCCTCGCATCGGACCGGGAATGCCGGTCCTTAGCGAGTTGCTTGGAGGACGGGGCCTGGCTTCCACGCTTGAGCTTTGAACACCCTCTGCGACGTCGACTACAGCGAGTGAAGGCACCCCGGCGCGGGCCTGAAACGGTCTGGGCTGCGTCGCTTCGCTGTCTTTGGGTCGCGCGTGGATCGTGTTGGAGACGCGCTGGGATCGGCCCCTGGTGCCGATCCCGCGCGTCCTGCGCCCGACTTATGAGCGCTGTTTCATGGGCGGTGACGCCACCATCCGTCTGATCATGGCGGCATGAGACGTTCTGACTCCTGCCGTTCGGCGGGCCTCTTTCTCCGTGTGTCTGATCTGCCGGAACCCTGCGCATTGATGTGCAGGGCCTGGCGCTCTGTCTCGCGTGCCGCACGGCCTGAGGCCCATGTGCTTGGCTGCTGCGGTGGTGCCGCATGAACGCCGAATGGCGTCGCGAGGTGCAGGTGCCGCTGGGTGTGCTGGCCCATGCCGGCACGGCCACAGCGGGCCAAGCCCTCGAGTTCAATGCGCGGCTCGGAGTCTGGCACGAAGTGGCCGCCATGGCCCCGGCCATGCGCTGGCGCGATGCCCTCGGCGGGATGAAAAACCTCCTGCTCGCGCCACCCCGCGGCCCTGCCATCCTGGGTGCCGCAGCGGTGCTGCTGTTGGTGCTGCTCCTGGTGGGACTGCTGGTCGGCTGGGTCTCGAGTTGGGTGCGAGGGGGCAAGGGAACCACCGCGATCTCGGTAGGGAGTCCATGGGTCATGGGTGCAGTGGCCGCCGGGGATCCAAACCTGCTGGCAGCAAGGCCTCCCAAGTCGGCCGAGGAGGCTGGGCGCGTGATGCCTTCGGCTTCCGCACTCGCCTCCAGCCTGGACGGAACGCCCGAAGGCCTCTCATCGCCACCTCAGTCGTCTGCGCCACTGCCGGCGAGCGCATGGGGCGATGCAGCCGCGGAGCCTGTGGTGCGGGCATCTCCAGCGTTCACGGGCAAACAAGGCGCAGGCGAGTCTCCCGAGCTGGTGCCTTCTCGCGTGTTGCAGGCCGCGCGTTCGCCTGTGCTGCCGACCGACAGTGCCGTGGCGCATGGCTTGCCAGCAGCGCCAAATCCCAAGCCCGCTCCAAGCTTGCCAGTTGAACGCCTGCCGGCTGCTGTGGCGTCTGGCGGTCGAACAGCCGCTCGGCCAGGCGAACACCTGGCCGAGCCGCGTGCAGCGTCTCGAGGACATGAGCCGATCGCAGGGGCTGCGCTGTCGAATCCGGCGCCTCGGCGTGCTCACGCTGCTTCGCATCAGCGTGAGCCTCGTGCGGACAAGAAACCGGCGCGCTCCACGGACACGCCGGTTGCAGGTGCTGCAGAACGCGGTCGCCCCATTTCCAGACCAGAAGAGGCCGTTGCAAGCGGCGACTTCCGGCTCGCACCGTTCGGAGCCTTGTCAGGCCGTACCGGTGTTGCGGGCCGGGACGTGCTGGTGGCCATCAAGGATGCCAGCACGGTCATCGTGGCGAACCAGCGCGGCATGCCCACGCCGTTTCGTCTGGGCGAGAAGCTGCCATCGGGGGCCGTGCTGTTGTCTATTCATCCGCGCCTGGAGTCGGCCGAAACCGACCGCGGCGTGATTCGGCTGGAGTAAGCCCATGAAGCTCGATCTCGCGCTGGACTTTTTCCCTGGCGCTGCACACCTTCAACGAGGTGACGCGCTGGCCGCCGGCACGCCGCTGCGGAGTCGGCCGTTGTTGGCCGTCGACCTGCCGATGCCCACTGAACTGGCGCCGGTGGCAATGCCCCAGCAGCTCGCCCCGTCAGAGGGGCCCTCGCCCGATTCGCTGCAACATTCAAGCTCACCGGCGGTGGCGCATGCGGCTGCGCCTGGCCAGCGAATGCGCCTTCGCTCGCTGCCGGTGCTGCAATCGGTCGTGGCGCCGGGCAAGCTCACCTCGTCAGGGACGATGGGGGGCAAGGGCACGCGAGAATCGGCAGGCCCCACGCCGCCAGACCTCGCCAACCGTGCGGAGTGGTGTGGAGCGCCTGAGAACGGTGGCACATCGGAAGTGGATCGCGCCATCCGCTTTCAGGCCAGACTCGACAGCCGGCACACGCTGGTGGTGCCCGCAGGCGCCACGGTGCATGGGCATTTCGAGGCGCGCTGCGTCCACATCCAGGGCACCGTGCACGGACGGGTGTCGGCCACAGAGGGATGCCTCGTGATCGATGTGGGCGCCACCGTGATCGGCAGCGTGCAGGGGGCCGGCACCGTGGTGATCGCCGGGCGCGTGCGGGGCCAGGGGCGCGAGCCGGCCGTGAGCGCAGCGGGCACGCTGCGCCTGGCGCATTCGGCCCGCATCAACGGATGTGTGCACTACACCGACATCGAGGTCTATGCGGGTGCGAAGGTGGTGGGGCCGGTGCAAGCGAGCCCTTGAGGTTCGTGACGGGCCGCGAGCGTCATCGCGGTGTGCGGCCCTGTCGACCCATCGGCCGCAGCAGGACTTACTTCACAGGGATCACCATGGCCCGGTCGATCGGCACGGCACTCACACTGTTCTGCGGCGAGCCCTCGATCACCCGGTCTGAATAGGTGAGGTAGACGAGCGTGTTGCGCTTCTTGTCGACCATGCGCACCACGCGAAGTTTCTTGAACAGCAGCGAGATGCGCTCGCTGAACACCTCTTCCTGCACGGGAATCGGCTTCGCGAAACTCACCGGCCCGACCTGTCGGCAGGCGATCGAGGCTTCGGACTTGTCTTCCGCCAGGCCCACGGCGCCCTTGATGCCGCCCGTCTTGGCGCGCGAGACGAAGCAGCTCACGCCACCGACCTTGGGGTCGTCGTAGGCGTCCACGACGATCTTGTGGTCGGGCCCGATGAGCTTGAAGACGGTGTCCACCTCGCCAATCGCTTCGGCCTGGGCCAGCGTGCTCGTGGCGGCGAGAAGGAGGGCGATGGAAAATCGTGTGGTCATGCCGGAGGTCCTGAGGTCAGATGGGGCTCACCGAGCGCATGCACTGCAGACGTGGACACGGAGAGCCGACCCAAACAGTTTAGCCACGGCCACCGCTCAGGCGAAGCCGCGAAGGCAATGGCCTTGCCGCCGGCCTTGTGTTCACGGTGTCGTTTCAGGGCGCGCCTTCACGAGGTGCCGAAGCTTGAGACAATCACGCCATGACGACGACGCCATCCCCTGACGCTCCTGCGCTGTTCCACATCGCCTTCTACCGCTTTGTGCCCGTGCCCGATCCGGAGGGCTTTGCTGCGCAGCTGCGTGAGCTCACGCTGTCACTCACCGGCAGCATTCTCGTGGCCGAGGAGGGTTTGAACGGCGTGCTGGCCGGCACCGCTGAGCAGCTCGATGCCTTCGAGCACAACCTGTTCGCCGTGCCCGGCATCGGCCCGCAGCTCGCGGGCATGGTCTTCAAGCGCAGCGCCTGCAAGACCGTGCCGTTCGCCCGCATGAAGGTGCACCGCAAACCCGAGATCGTGGCCGTGGGCATCGCCGATGCGCAGGCCGCACCGCTCACCGACCATGCGCTGAGCCCCCAGGCCTGGCGCGAGCTCCTCGCGCAGGACGACGTGGTCGTGCTCGACAACCGCAACAGCTTCGAATATCGCCTGGGCCGCTTCAAGAACGCCGTCGACCCCGGCGTGGCCAACTTCCGTGACTTCCCGCGCTACGTCGAGGCCCACGCCGCGCAGTGGCAGGCCGAAGGCAAGACCGTGGCCATGTACTGCACCGGCGGCATCCGCTGCGAAAAG
>JBEGTX010000272.1:0-36905 GCA_041179165.1 Pseudomonadota bacterium
ACCAACGCGCAACGAAGCCAAGGCTGGCAACTATGGCGTGGTGTATGAGTCGACGATGCAATGGAACACCGAGCGCGCCACCCCAGGTTCCGATCTGGAAGCGTTCCTGGCCGCCATCCGCAGCAACGCCGGTCGTTCTGCTGCACTGGCCAAGCTCGACGTCGACACCCAGCAAGGCGTGATGGCTTCGCCAAGTTCCTACACCGGCGGTTACGTGGATCAAGTCGGTGATGTTGCCGCCTTCGGTTCGCGCGTCTCGCGTCTGGCTGCCAACAGCTGCGCTCCACTGCGCGTCACCAAGTAAGACCGCTTGAACAGGGGCGGCCGCCGTGCGGCGCCCTTGTCCAGTGACGGGAGCCTCTCAGTCGAGGCTCCCATTTCTGCAGTTCAGATTCCGTTCGACGAATGCCATTGGCGGAATCCACGCATTGCTTCCAATGAGGTTTGACATGAGCTCCATCCATTTTCGACTCCGCCAACTCCGCCGACTGATCGGAACGGCGTCGCTCGCTGCCGCGGGCATGGCTCTTGTGCCGTCCGCATGGGCTGAGGTGTCCGTTGATGGACTGTCGCCAGAACTGGTGCTCTTCGTCTGGGATCCAGTCAGAGAGGCGTCCTATTCTCTTGACTTGGGAATTGACGCCGATGAGTTCTTCAAGACCGCTCAATCGGACGCGGGGTATCAGCTTTTCATCAATGTCGACCCTTTGACAGACGCGCCGTTCAAGTTGCTGCGAGACAAGGGAACGGCCAATACCGAGCTTCGCTGGGCCGTCGCGGCCTTTGGCAACTACGGGGGCTTCGACCCGGGCAACCAGCATTCCTATTTCACTGCGCAATCGACCGTCCAGAACGGTACGGTGGGTGTTGCGTATGCAAATCTTCTTCGCGCTCGAAACGTCGACTTCCTCGCTGAATCGGCGAGCTTTTCAATGAATGTGCTGGCGACGCTCAATGGAGATGCAGGCAATCCGAACAATTTTCACGAAACGGGGATGCTTGTAGATTTCGCTCGCAACGGCAGCGCGCTGAGCGAAAAAGGCCAGCCAGGCTACTTCGAGACCACCGGCGGCGGAGGAGGGGGAATCCCGACCCTGGGAGGGATGGACGTGGCCCTGACCAGTCCTGTGGGGAAATCATCTTGGTTCTATTCCGTGACGGACTCTTCATACGATTCCACTGATTTCGTGGCGGTTGATGAATTCGACAACCTCGGTGGCGATGGCTACTGGGGTTTCATCGAAGACAGCACCACCGGCAAGTTCGTGCTCAGCTACACGCTCGCCCCTGCATTCGCACAAGGCCAGGCCGTCACGACGGCAGGCTTTGCTCGCGCCTCATTGACCGAATACCAGGCCGGCCTCACGACCAACGTGACGACGGGGCCACAGGCCGAGTTCGCGGACTACGTGGCGATGTCGTTCGCACCCGTGTCCGCCGTCCCAGAGCCGTCGGCCTACGCACTCTTCGGCGCAGGCCTGCTGGGTGTGTGGCTCAAGCGCCGCCGCAAAGACTGATCTTCCTTCGCTGGGTCCCCACGTGAACGCGCGCTCCGGCGCGCGTTCCGCTTTTGCATGACACCTCACATGTCATGCGACGCCCCTGCATAGAGCCAATGGACTACGTCAGTTCATCAGCGATTCACCTCCGTTTGCCACCATGGCCGCCATGACTGCGACGCTTGATTCATTTTTCTTTTCCGCTCGGAACCGGATGGTTTCGGGCGCTCCTGCTGCAGTCCATGGATCACTGCACTTGTCCGTGCTGGTGTCGCTGCTGTTGAGCGCGGGCGCTGTCTCGGAAGCAATGGCTCAGGCCGCGCCGGCCGAGGCGGCATCTGCCCCCGCTGCGCAAGCCGACGAACTGCGCTTCGACATCATGGAGTACGAGGTCGAGGGCAACACGGTGTTGTCGGCCATGGCGATCGAGGCGGCGGTCACACCGTTCCTGGGCCCGAAGCGCTTGCTCGCGGATGTGGAAGCCGCGCGTGTGGCGTTGGAGAAGGCCTATCAGGGCGCAGGTTTCCTGACCGTGTTCGTGGACGTGCCGGAGCAGCGGGTGGACAGCGGCACCGTGCGCCTCAAGGTGCTCGAGGGCCGCGTGCAGCGCTTGAGCGTGACGGGCTCGCGCTACTTTTCGCAAGGCTACATCCGCAGCAAGGTGCCGGAGTTCAGCGAAGGGCAGGTGCCCAACTTCAACCAAGGCCAGCGGCAGTTGGCGCTGGTGAACCGCAGCGAGTCGCGCCGCGTGCAGCCGGTGCTCAAGGCCGGTGTGCTGCCTGGTGCGGTGGAGGTGGAACTCAAGGTGAGCGACGAGTTGCCGGTGTCAGCGAGCCTGGAGCTCAACAACGACCATGCGGCCTTCACCGACCCGTGGCGGCTCAATGCGCTGCTGCGCTATGAGAATCTTTTTCAGCGCGACCACAGCGTCACGCTGAATGCCATCACGGCCCCGACGCAGCCGTCGCAGTCGACCGTGCTGGTGGCCAACTATGCCGTGCCGCTGGACAGCGGCAACACGGTGGTCGGCTACGGCGTGTATTCGGACAGCACGGTGGAAACGCTGGGCAGCACCACGGTGCTCGGCAAGGGCACCACGCTCGGCCTGCGCTACGTGGTGCCGTTCGGTGCGAGCGAGAGCAGCACCCACAGCCTGACGTGGGGCGTGGACTACAAGTCGGTCGATCAGCGCCTGGCCTTTGGCGACCAGAGCATCTCCACACCGCTGCGCTACCTGCCGTTCCAGCTCGGCTACGGCGGCAACTGGTCGGCCGACGGCCGCCAGACGCAGTTGAATGCCACCTTCGTGGCGGCCTTCCGGCGCATCTTGCAGCGCGAGGTGGACGATTGCCCCCGGGCCGATGGCAGCGTGGGCCCGGAAGACCAATTCGCCTGCAAGGGCGCGGGCGGTGACGGGGGCTTCTCCAGCCTGCGCCTGGACCTGCGCCACACCCACGCGCTGTGGGGCGGCAGCCTGGGCCTGCGTTTGACCAGCCTGCTGTCGTTCCAGCCGCTGCCGAGCAGCGAGCAGTTCGCGATCGGGGGCGCGGACACGGTGCGCGGCTACCTTGAAGGCGAAGCCAGTGGCGACCGCGGTTTGCTCGGTTCGCTCGAATGGCGCAGCCCTAATTTTGCGCCGCGCTGGTGGAAGCCCGATGCCCCGGGCGGTCCGCTGCTCACCGACTTGTCCGTGCTCGGGTTCGTCGATGTGGCCCGTGCCGAGACGGTGGCGTCGACCTCGGTGGCCTCCAGCAGAACCTCGCTGCTGGGCACCGGGGTGGGCCTGCGGCTCGTGCGCCGCAAGTCCCTCGACGCGGGCATCGATGTGGCCTGGCCGCAGAAGGCCACCGCGCAATCTCCTGACAAACGCCCCCGCGCCCATGCGCGGGTGAAGCTGAGCTTCTGAGGCTCTGAGCCTCTGACGTTCGGCCTTGCTCTTTACCCCTACATCGAAGTCACATCATGTCCAAGCTGTCTCGTGCCCACACCCGCCACCGGCTGAATCAACCTGCCCGGCTGGTGCTCAAGCCACTGGTGGCGGCCCTGGTGTTGGCCTTGCCGTTGATGGTGCAGGGGCAGTCGCGTGTGCCAGTCATGGCGCCGCCACCGGTGAATGCCGTGCCGAAGATGGGGGTGGGCTGGCGTGTGCATGGGACCGGCGCGGCCACGCCAGGCATCGTGCCCAATGCCGCAGGTGGTGTCGACATGCGCATCGACCAGACCAGCCAGCGCGCCATCTACAACTGGGCCAGCTTCGACATCGGTGCGCAAAGCAGCGTGTTGTTCGACATGGCGCTTCAAGGCAGCAGCGCGCTCAATCGGGTGAACAGCGCCACGGCCAGCCAGATCTTCGGCAAGCTGAGTGCGACCAAGGGTGGAGAGATCTATCTGTACAACCCGAACGGCATCTTGTTCGGCCGGGGTGCGCAGGTCAATGTGGGCGCGTTGGTGGCGACCACCTTGAACCTGAGCGACGCTGAGTTCAAGAGTGGGTTGGTGAACTCCATTTTGGGAGACAAGCCGGCGTTCAAGTACGAGGGCTCGCTGGAGAACTTCGTCGACACACGCAACTTCGTGCGGGTGGAATCGGGTGCCAATATCGTCACCGATAACGGCGGGCGTGTGTTCCTGTTCGCCAAGCGCGTGGAGAACGCGGGCACCATCGCGACGCCCGGTGGGCAAACCGTTCTCGCAGGAGGCGAGTCCGTCTACCTGAAGTTGCCAACCACGGACACGCTGTACGCCTCCGAAGTCAACACCAATGTGCCTGCCTTGCGCGGCCTGCTGGTCGAGGTGGGAAGTGCCTCCAACGGCGAGGGCGGCAGCGTGTGGAATGAAGGTGCCAGGATCAACGAAGCTGGCGTGTTCACACCTGGCGGCGTGATCAGCACCCCGCGTGGAAACACCACGCTGGTCGGCCTGGCGGTGAACCAGTCGGGCCGCATCAGCGCCACGACAAGCGTGGCGGAGAACGGTTCTATTCTGCTGCGTGCCGCCGGTGGGACGAAGGAGCCTGCCAACGGGGAATCTCAGTCACCAACCTACAAGCGCGCCTTGGTCACGGGCGAGCTTGTGCTGGGTGCCGGCAGCGTGACCGAGGTGCGTGCCTCGGCCACCGACGCCGGCGGCCGTCCGGTCACGAGCGATGACAACGCCACATTCGTGCGTTCGCGCATCGACCTGTCGGGCCGCACCGTATCGTTGGAAGACGGTGCGAGCGTCGTGGCGCATGGTGGTCGAGTGAACGTGGTGGCTGCCGCGACGCCTGTGACAACGCAAGGCGATCCAGGCGAAAGCATTTTGACGAATGTGCTTGAGCAACGGGATGCGGGCGCCCGCGTGGTGCTCGGACGTGACACCGTGATCGATGTGAGCGGCACCACCGACACCACGGTCAGTGCGGCTCGCAACTTCGTCACCACCGAACTGCTCGGCGGTAACGACCTGCGCGATGCCCCGCTGCAGCGCGATGGCGTGCTGGCGCGCAATCGCGTGACGGTGGATGTGCGGCAGGACTCCGCCATCCTGGGGAATCTCTCGACCTACCGCAGTGGTACTCAGCGTGACGCAGGTGAGCGCCTGTCCAGCGGCGGCACGGTCAGCCTCCAGGCCGAGGGCGCGGTGGTCACCCACCAGAGTTCGCGCATCGATGTGTCGGGCGGCCGGGTCGCCTACACCCAGGCCGAAGTGCGTGCCACGCAGTTGGTGGCAGAAGACGGCACCGTGTACAGCATGAACAATGCGCCGGCCGATCTGGTCTACACGCGCGCGCTGAATGCCATTCGCTCGGGAGCGCAGTACGACCGCTGGGGCCCCGTGGTCAACTGGGGAAGCCGTGGATCGGCCCGAACCGAGGCCGGTTATGTCGATGGCCGAAATGCCGGCACCATCACCATCGTGGCGCCCACGGCTGTGCTGAGTGGGAGCTTGGCGGCTGCAGCGGCTCAAGGCCAGCGACAGCAAGCTGGGAAAGATGCCCGCGCCGTGGCTGGTAGCCTGACCGTTGGTGCGGCCGTCAATGGCAAAGAGTTTTACGACAAAAACTATTCCAAAGCCATCGTGAATCAGCTCACCGTGGGCGGCGCCGTGCCGTCGGTGAGCGACTCCTTTTGGTTGCAACCGGCGTCGGCGTCCGTCGGCACCTTGTCGGGCATCTCGGCGCGGCAGCTGATGGACGGCCACTTCGGCAGCATCACCTTGGTGACGCAAAACGACATGACCCTAGCGGCTGACGCTGCGCTTGCGCTTGACGACGGAACCGCGTTGAACCTCTGGTCCCAAGATGGCGCAGTATCTGTGAACTCTGGCGTGCACAGCGCTGGTGGTGCAGTGACCGCCGTGTCGAAGTCCCAGGATGTGAGTGTGGCTGACGGTGTTCGGATCAACACGACCGGCAGGTTTGTCAATCAGCTGCGCGATGGTGTTTCAAGTGTGGCAAACACCGCCGGTGGCAGCGTGTCGCTCAGCGCTGGCGCGAATGTGAATCTCGGCCAGGGCACGGTGATCGACGTGTCGGGCGGGGCCAATGTGTCGACGGCTGGGGTGGTCAGTGGGGCCAATGCGGGCACCATTTCGTTGACGTCGGGGACGTCGTCGCGCATTGAAGTGAAGCAAGCCAGCAAGGTCAACCTGGGAGGCGAACTGCGTGGCTACTCGCTGGCACGCGGCGGTTCGTTGAACATCACCACGCAGTCGGTGCGCATCGGTGACGGCGATGTGTCTGCGCCTGCGGCAGGGCTCAGCCTCGACACAGGGTTTTTCAGCCAGGGCGGGTTCAACAGTTTCGGGCTCAATGGCCAGGTGTTCTTTGAGCTGGCAGATGGCGTGAACTTGTCTGCCCATCAGGATCGCTGGCAGGCCCTGTCGGGTGCGCGGCTGGCTGCCACCGGCAGCAACACGGCCGATTTGGTGCGGGTGGGCACGTCGCCCACACAGCAAGCACAGGCAGTGAACCTGTCGTTCAGTTCGTCAGGCCTGGGGAACGCCCTTGCCGAAGGGCGCTTGCGCGTGGGCGAAGGCGCCCGCATCGAACTGGATCCCCAGGGCAAGATCAACCTGTCTGCTGCGACCTCGCTCGAACTGGACGGCGCACTGGTGAGCCATGGCGGCAACGTGAGCCTGGCGTTGACCCGTGGCGAGACCGACGCAGGGAGCGCGTATGCCATGCCCACATCGATGCGCCTGGGTTCGCGCAGCGTGATCGATGTCTCCGGCACCACGTTGATGACGCCTGGGCTGGGCAACGGCTTGCAGCAAGGCCGTGTGCTGGACGGCGGCACGGTCACCTTGAACGCGGCTTCTGCCATGCCGAATCGTCTTGAGTGGGCTGCCGGCGGTCGCATCGATGTCAGCGGCGCTGCGGCCGAGCTGGATGTGCCTGTGCGGTCTGATGGTGCAGTGAACACTCAGCGCCAAGTCGTGGCAAGCACCGGCGGCAGCCTGCAGGTCTCAGGCAACCGAGACATGCTGCTCGATGGCAGCGTGAATGCGCGGGGGGGCAAGCTCGACGGACAGGCTGAATCCTCTCGGGCTGCGGGCGGTTCGCTCGCCGTCACCCTGACGGCAGCGCGGGACAGCGAGGCACCCGCTGTCGCAGCGGCTTCTCGCGAACTGCTCATCACCCGGAATCGAAGCACCCTCGCCGCAGGCCCGACACCCGCTCCCTCCGCTTTGACCGGTGTCGCGCGGGTGTCGGCGCAGCTGGTGAGCGAATCGGGCGCTGCAGATTTTTCCGCCAAAGCGCAGGACAAGATCAGCCTGGAGGACGGCGTTGCGCTGAACCTGCCGCGCGCGCTCCAGCTTGAGTCGCGGGCCATTGGTGCCAATGGTTCAGCATCGGTGAATGCGGCCACTTTGGTGCTGCGTGGAAGCGAAGATGGCGGGGCCCTGGCGCGCCCGCTTCCCGTCGCCACCACAGGCACCGGCGAACTCAAAGCCTCTGCCGACCTGCTCGTGGTGGACGGGCGTTTGGCCACCCAAGGCATCGGCAAGCTCGACCTCACGAGCCGTGGCGACCTGCAGCTCACCCACGCGCGTGACGCGACGGGGCTCTTGCTCACGCAGGCCGACGTGCAATTGATGGCGCGCCAGATCTACCCCGGTACCGATGTGAAGTACACCATCGATGCGGCGGGCCACAAAGTCACCATCGCAACCGATCGCCTCTTCACCCATCAAGCGGGGGACGCAGCAGGCGCGCTGTCGCCCGCACCCGCACCTTTGGTGACGGGTGGCTCGTTGGACATCAATGCTGCCAACATCGTGCAAGGCGGTGTGTTGCGCGCGCCGCAGGGCCGCATCTCCCTCAACGCCACGAACAACCTCACGCTCTCGGCCGACAGCCTGACCTCGGTCTCGGCTGAAGGACAAGATGTGCCATTCGGCGCGCCTTCGGGAGACCGCTGGTCCGCGCCGGGTTCGGTCTTCTCGATCGCCGCACCGCCTGTGAAGGCGGTGAACCTGGTCTCCGCTCAAGGTGCCGTGAATGTCGCCGAAGGCGCGGTGGTCGACTTGTCGGGCGGTGGCTCGCAGATCGGCTACCAATTCGTGCCGGGTCCGGGCGGGTCGACCGATGTGTTCCTCGGCACCGATGGCGCGTATGCCGTCATCCCGACGCTGCAGGGACCGGCGCCGTTCGATCCGGCGTTGTCGCTGACAGCTCCTCGGCTGGGCCGCCAGATCACGGTGGGTGAGGGCGGGCCTTTGCCTGCCGGCACCTACACCTTGCTGCCGGCACGCTACGCGCTGTTGCCGGGCGCATTCCTTGTGAAGCCTGCCGGCAGTGGCACCGCATTGGCGCTCGGCCATGCCGTGGCCAAGGCCGATGGCTCGGCGCTCGTGGGCGCGGTACTTGGCGATGCCAACACCGGCTTCCACGATGCACTCACGAGCAACTGGCTTGTGACCCCGGCGGCCGTGGCCCGCCGGTCGTCCGAGATCCGCACGACCACCACCAGCGATTTCTTCACCGCGCAAGCCGAGGCTCGTGATGCGGTCGCACCGCGCCTCTCCGGCGACGCGGGGGCGTTGACTGTCGATGCCCGCCAGGCGAGCATGGCGGGGCAAATCCGTTTCGACGCGGAGCGCGATGCGCAAGGCCGACTCGTCGGTCGAGGCGGCGAAGCGTTTTTTGCATCCGACCAGATTCAGGTCGGGACATGGCCTGCTGCAGCCACACCGGACGGCAGCCTCTGGCTCAGCGCAGACCAGATCAACGCCATGGGCGCGCAGACCGTGGTGCTCGGCGCCACGCGCGGTGCCGACTCGGCCGCAGGCACCGAACTGCTGGTTCGTGCACAGCGCGTGACCGTGAATGGTGATGCGGGCAAGCTCCAGACCCCCGACCTCGTGCTGGCGGGCCAACAGGCTGTGCAGCTGGCCTCGGGCGCGCAGCTGGCAGCCACCGAAACCACCGGTGTCAGCGCCTACCAGGTGCAGGGCGACGGCGCGGCCATCCGCCTCAGCGGCGATGCCTCAGCAGCCCTCACCCGCACCGGCGCAAGCCGTGCGGCGGGCGATGTCTTGGTGGCCGAGCAGGTGAGCCTGTCGGCACCCAAGGGCGCCCTGGTGCTCGACAGCAGCCGCAGCACCACGCTGGGTGCTGGCAGCTCGATCGACGTGAGCCAGGTGACGATCGGCGCAGGCCATGTGGTGGTGGGCCGTGAAGGCGCCGCTGCAGGGGAGGGCAGTGCCACCGCGCAGTCTCTCGTGCTCACGCCGGAGCTCGCATCGCAGCTCAATCGCGCGCAAGGCCTGACCTTGCGCAGCTACTCCACCATCGACCTGGCTGCGGGCAGCCAAGTGGGCTCCGACACACAACGCTCGCTCGTGCTCGACACAGCGCAGGTGCGCGTGACGGGTGAAGGCGCGAACGCAAACGTGCTGGCGGGTGACATCCGATTGACCAACACGACCGGCCAGACCGCCACGCCGCTGGCCGGCCAGGCGGGCCTGAACGTGCGTGCCGGGGGACAAGCCGGCGGCGACGGCAGCATCACCATCGGCCCTGGCGCAATGGCGCTCGGCGGTGTGAACACCGCGCGGCTCGAGGCCGCGGGCGACATCCGCTTGAGCGGCACGGGTGGACTGACGACGGCCGGTGACCTCACGCTGCACAGCCAGCGTGTGGTGGCGGCCAGCGTGGCCGACGCGACCATCACTGCAGGCGGTGCGCTGACGCTGTCGCAAGTGCCGGCCCAGCCTGCGGCAACGGGCGGCAGCATGTCGGCGGCCCGCTTGAAATTGACGGGCAACAGCGTGGAGCAGGGCGGTGTGATCGACCTGCCCGCGGGTGACATTGCTTTGGCGTCCACCGGCACGGCTGCGGCCGATGGCGTGCGGTTCACCACAGGCTCGGTCACGCGCGCCACGGGTCGCACCCACCGCTTGGACGGTGTCGACATCGACCTTGCAGCGGGTCAAGTGCAGGTGGACAGCAAGGCCGGTTCCATCGCCGTGGATACGGGGGCGCGAATCGACGTGTCTGCTGCTGGTGCGGGTGATGCAGGCTCGCTCCGCTTGTCTGCGCCTGCAGGCAGTGTGACCCTCACGGGCGACGTGAAGGGAACGGCCGTGGCGGCTGCTCGCGGCGGCGCACTCGAAATCGACAGCGCGCAAGCGCTGGACCTCGCTGCCTTGGCGAGCAAGCTCGCAGCCCCCGAAGGCGCGTCGCGCAACTTCGCGGACAAGGTGGCCGTGCGCAACCGCCAGGGCGACCAGGTGTTGGCCGCTGGCAGTGTGATCCAGGCTCGCGACATCACCCTCACCAGCGATCAGGGATCGCTCACCGTGGCCGGCCGGCTCGATGCGAGCGGCACGACCGGCGGTTCGGTCGCGCTCAATGCGGGCGGTAACCTGCAAATCAGCCAAGGCGCCGTGGTCGATGCCCATGGGGCTGCCGGCCGTGGCGGGCAAGTAAAGCTCAACACATCGGCGGGGGAGATCCGTCTGAACGAGGGTGCCCGCGTGGACCTGTCGGGCGGCGGCAGCCTGTTGCTGCGCGCACCGCGCACCGGAATCAGCGACAGCACACCCGGCGGCACCGACGTGGCCATTGCGCCGATCGCTGCCACCGTGACCGGGGCCTCGCGCATCGACATCGAGGCCGTGAAGGTCTATGACCAGGTGGTTGAAGTGCAACCGGGGGAGACAGAGGCCGTCACACCTGCACCTGCACCTGCACCAGCGCCAGCGCCAGCACCAGCACCAGCGCCAGCGCCAGCACCAGCACCAGCACCAGCACCAGCACCAACGCCTGCGCCTGCGCCTGCGCCGGCCCCGGCTCCGGCTCCCGCGCCAACCCCAGCGCCTGCGCCAACACCTGCTCCGGTGCCCGCACCAGCTCCCGCGCCGGGAGAGCCGTCAGTCGGCAATGGTCCGACGACAGGCAATCAAGTGCCGCCAGCGCCGCCCACTGGTCCTGGTGCCTCACCGACGCCGGCCCCCGTCCCCACACCAGCGCCGACGCCAGCGCCTGTTCCTGCACCCGTTCCTGCACCGGTCCCCGCGCCGACTCCCACGCCGGCCCCCGTGCCGACGCCAGCGCCGACACCTGCGCCGGTTCCTGCTCCAGCACCGGCAGCGGTCCCTGCTCCGACACCAACGCCAGCGCCCGCGCCAGCCCCCGTGCCGACACCGGCGCCGACACCTGCACCGGTTCCTGCACCGGCACCGGCACCGGTCCCCGCGCCAACTCCCACGCCAGCGCCCGCGCCAGCCCCCGTGCCGACGCCTGCGCCGGTTCCTGCTCCAGCACCGGTTCCCGCGCCAGGTCCGACGCCGGCGCCTGTGCCAACGCCAGCCCCCGCGCCAACGCCAGCACCTGCTCCCGTGCCAGCACCTGCACCGACACCCGCCCCCGCGCCAGGAGAGCCGTCAGTCGGCAATGGCCCGACGACAGGGAATCAGGTGCCGCCAGCACCACCGACCGGCCCCGCTCCCACACCGGCGCCCGTGCCGACGCCAGCCCCTGTTCCGGCGCCGGCACCTGTGCCCGTCCCAGCACCAGCGCCTGTACCGACGCCGGCACCTGTGCCTGTTCCCGCACCTGCGCCTGAACCGACGCCAGCACCTGTGCCCGTGCCGGCACCTGCTCCAACGCCTGAGCCGGCTCCCGCTCCGGTCCCTGCGCCTGTTCCGGCGCCCGCACCTGCACCCGTGCCCGCGCCTGCTCCAGCCCCTGAGCCGACACCCGCTCCCTCTCCGGTCCCTGTGCCCGCCCCTGCGCCCGTTCCAACCCCGGCACCTGTTCCAGCACCGACGCCTGAGCCAGCTCCCGCTCCAGTGCCCACACCAGCGCCAACACCAACACCAACACCAGCGCCAGCGCCTGTGCCAACCCCTCCTGTGTCTGCACCGGGGGAACCATCCGTCGGCAATGGGCCCACGACGGGAAGTCAAATTCCTCCGGCTCCGCCGATCCGACCCGTCGTGATGGTCAGTGCCTTGGCCACTGCAGCGTCTGCAGACGAAGTGGCTGCAGTCGGCCGGGCACAAGCCAAGGCCGCCATGCGCGTGGCCCAACTCAACAGCCGCCGAACTGCCGTTGGTCTTCTCGCCGAGACAGACGGCGAGACACCGTCAGCCGGCAATGGTCCGACCACCGGCAATCAGGTCCCGCCAGTGCCACCCGTGGGCCCCGGCGCTGCGCCGGCGCCGACGCCGCCCGCGCCAGCGCCTGCACCAACGCCGACGCCGACGCCGACGCCGACGCCGGCACCTGTGCCTGCACCGACCCCCACACCTGCACCAGTGCCGACGCCTGCACCGACGCCCACCCCTGCGCCGACACCGCCTGCCCCAACCCCGGCGCCGACACCATCGCCGGCCCCCACGCCTGCGCCAGTCCCCGTGCCTGCACCGGGCGCACCATCGACGGGGAATGGTCCGACCACCGGCGACCAAGTGCCTCCGGCTCCACCGACCGGCTCCACACCCGCACCCACGCCACCTGCACCTACGCCGCCGGCACCGACGCCTCCAGCACCCACACCACCTGCGCCACCGCCACCCGCTCCCACGCCGGTGACTCCCGCGGGCCCGATCCGGCTCGGCATCGACAGCGTGCAGGCCGACACGGATGCCTTCCATGGGGCCGATGGCGTCAATGTGAACAACATCGTCACCCGGGTGACGGCCATGAATCCGTCGCTGGCCTCATCGGTCGTCGTGAGGGCAGGTATCGAGGTCCGTGCCACCGGCGATCTGAAGCTGTCCGGCGATTGGAAACTTCCTGCCGCCAGCTCGGAGATTCGTGCCTCGGCGCCTGCCATTGGCGATGCCTCGGTGACGCTGCGTGCAGCAGGCAAACTCGACGTGGCCCACGGCATCAGTTCGGGCTTCGTGCCCGGCGCCATGGTCGACACGGCGAGCAGCGACCGCGGTGGGTCCATCCGCTTGACGGGCGGTGCCGACCTGGCGTCGTCGGACGTGTTGGCCGTTCGCCGAGACAGCACCGGCGACGTGATCATCGGCCGCGTGGACGAGGCGGGCTCAGACTCAGCCCCTGCTGTCACCGTGCGCACCACCACAGGCAGCATTGACGTGCGCGCCGCCCGTGACGTTCGCCTGTTGAATTCGGGCGCCACGCTCTACACCACGGGCGTGCCCGTGCCTGTGCCGGTGGAACTCCCAACCGACGACCTGATCAACCAGGACGCCTCGGTGTCGCCACTGCTCACCGGCGGCGGTGCCGTGTCGGTCGGCGCCGGCCGCGATGTGGTTGGAAGCGCCATGGATCCCACACGCCCCTATGTCACCGATTGGTGGTGGCGTTCCGAGCGTTTCGGAGCGCAGGGCTGGTGGTCGCGATATGACCTGTTCAACCAAGGCATTGCCACTTTCGGGGGCGGGAACGTTCATGTGAATGCGGGTCGCGACCTGTTGAACGTGCACGCTTCGGCCGCGAGCAGCGGCTTGCTGGCCGATGAGGCCACCGGTGGTTTCGGCGGCCGCTTCGGCGGCGGCAACGTCACCGTGGCCGCAGGCCGGGACATGGTCAACGGGCTCTTGTTCGCATCGGGCGAACACCTGACGGTCCAGGCACAGGGCGGTGTTCGCCGTGACGGGACCGCTGGCGACCCTGGCCTGCAGCTTGTTCATGAATCGACCACGGTCCAAGTGCAGGCGGGCACGGGCATCGACCTCGCCAGTGTTCGCAGTGCCGGGTTGACCCAAGCCGTGAGCGCCAACACGCTGGGCGGGGGCGACGCGACGGTCATCAAGGGACTGTCCGACGCGGCCAGTCTGGAGGTCCAGAGTGCAGCCGGATCCATTCAATACATGGCGGCCAAACAACCGATCAGTCTGTCGCAAGGTGAGGACGGAGGTACGACAGCGCTCGGCCGCCAGTTGCCCGGCTCAGTGAGAATGGCTGCGCCCGTCGGCTCGCTCACGTTCGCCCAGGGCCAGGCGCTGATCGTGACTCCTGGCGCCAACGGTCAAGTTCAGTTGCTGGCTCAGGAAGACGTGACCCTCGGGCCGCTGGCGGTGACAGCCACACGCGCGCCGCGAGCGCCCGTGTTTGGCACAGCCAGCGACGAACTTATAGCCCTTGCAGAGGCCCAGTTGCGCCACGCAGGCGGCGCCGACCGCAGCGACCGGTCTCCGGTGCACATTGCGTCCACCGAAGGTTCGGTGTCGCTCACCGGCAGGCTGATGTCGGCGCGTCCGGTGCGCGTTGTTGCGGGTGAAGACGTGCGACTGAACCAAAGCGGGCGCATCGACATTCAGCACCAGCCTCAACGCCTCGATGCGCAGGGAATGAATGCAGGTGCTCTGAGCGAGATCAGCCTGGTCCAGGCGGGCCGCGACATCTCGACCAGCACGGCCGCCGGCGCCTTGACTGCCGGCATCGACGTGGCCGGCCCAGGCGACCTGGTGCTGCTCTCCGGCCGCACCATCGATCTCGGCAGCGGGCAGGGTGTCACCGCCAGCGGCAACCGCAACAACAGCACGATCCTGCCTGTGGGTGGTGCCAACATCACGCTGGTGGCAGGCTTGCGGGCCGACGGTGGCGACTATCTTCGTGCCACACGTGAAGGCTTCAGTCTGCTGGGCGGGGCCGGTTTGATCGACCACGCCGGTGACGTGTTCGCCCTGCTGAATCCTTCGACCGACAGAACCGCGACAGCCCAGTCGTTCGACCGCAGCACCCTGTCTGAGCAGCTTGCCACCTTGAAGACCGTGCTCGGCGATGCGGCCTATCGGCGCGGCGTGACGTCCTTCGTTCGCGGGCTGCCGTTGCAAGCGGCCACCGATGAAGCCCAGGCCTTGACGAAGTTCGAAGCCTTGCCCGCATGGCAGCGCAAGCTCGCGGTGGGGTCGATGCTGACCCATGCGTTCGGTGAACTGCCCGCAGACGTTCGCCATGCGTTCACGGCCCAGGTGGCATCGCAAGACAGCTCCGAAGACGCGAAGGCCTCACAGGCCGGCTTCATGGCCTACGTGCATCGTGTGACGGGCACCACCGGCCTGACAACCGAGGCTGCGTTGGCCCGCTTTGAAGCCTTGCCCATCGAGCGCCAGGTGGTGTGGCTCAACCAGGCCCTGGTCGGCGATCTGCGGCGCTTCGGCCGCGAGGCCGCAACCCAGTCGGGCGCAGAGCGCGACGCGGCGTATGGCCGAGGCTACTTGGCGATCGATGCGATCTTCCCTTTTGCAGAACGTGCCCGCAGCGGTGACATCCTGCTGCCGACCAGCCAGATCCGCACCGTGCAGCAGGGGCACATCACCTTGCTCACTCCAGGCGGTGGCGTGAATGCTGGCGCGTTGACCGGTGGGGCATCGGCCCGCGCGGCCGACCTCGGCATCCTGACTGTGGCGGGAGGCGACATCTCCGCTGTCGTGAAGGACAACTTCGAGGTCAACCAGTCGCGTGTGTTCAGCCTGCTGGCAGGCGACATCCTGCTGTGGTCGTCCGACGGCAACATCGATGCCGGCCGCGGCGCCAAGACGGTGACCGGGTCGCCTGCGCCGGTGTTGCGCCTCGACGCCGAGGGGCGCGTGGTGATCGACACCTCGGGGTCGTTCAGCGGCAGCGGCATCGCGGTGCTCGATGCCGACAGCAACCTCGACCTCTATGCACCACAAGGCGAGATCAACGCAGGCGACGCAGGCATCAAGTCGCTAGGCAACGCCTTCTTCGGCGCGGTGACGATTCGCGGAGGCGACAACCTCAGCGTGGGTGGCCTCGCGGTCGGCGCACCGCCGCCGCCACCGAGCGGCAACCCGAGCGCAGGGCTCGCCGCATCGGCCCAGTCGGCCACGGCCGCCGGGCAACTCGGCCCGGCCGAAGAGACGGAAGAAGAGAAGCGCAAGCGCCGCCGCGCGCGCCGCACGCTGCTGCTCGACTTCCTCGGTTTCGGCGACAAGAACTGACCCAGGCCGATCGGGCCCACAAGACACATTCATTTAATCAGGACAGACATGAAGAACATGCGCAACACACTGGCAAGCTTGGCACTCGGAGGCGCTGTCGCCTTGATGCCCGCTATGGCACACGCCTGGTGGAACAAGGACTGGACCACCCGCGCCAAGGTCACGCTCAACACCAGCGCCACCGGCGTCGAAACCAAGGAGGCGGTGAGCGGCCTCGTGGTGCCTCTGCGCCTGCATTCGGGCAACTTCGATTTCACGATGGCCAATGAAGATGGCTCCGACCTGCGGGTGGTCGCCGCCGACGACAAGACGCCCGTGCCGTTTGCCGTCGAGCGATTCGACGGCGTCAACGAACTGGCCGTGCTGTGGGTGCCGGTGCAGTCCCTGCTGCCAGGCAGCGACAAGAACGTGCTGCATGTCTACGCAGGCAACGCCAAGGCCACGAGCGAGGCGGCCGTCAACGTGTTCGCCAACGGGCCGCTGATGGTGGTGCACTTCGCCGAGCCCGACGGCCCCGCACGCGACACGGTCGCCGGCGCAACAACCGGGCCCGACAACGTGCCTGCGCGCGAGGCCAACGGCCTGCTGGGGGGCAGTGCCAAGTTCACCGGGACCGCCCTGAGCTGGCCGGCGAACGACAAGCTCAAACTTGCTGCATCCTCGGCCGTCACGGCCTCGATGTGGATCAAGCCAGAGACGGTAGCCAGTGGCACCTTGCTCCAATGGGGCGGCCTGAAGCTGGCGCTGCAGAACGGCCAGTTGGCGGCAGAGGTCGGCGACACGCGCCTCGCAGGAGGAACACTGCCTGCGGCCACATGGGCTCATGTGGCCCTCAGCGTGGGGGCCGGCAAGGCGCTGCTGTACATCAACGGTGCCAAGGCCGCCGAGGCCGATGCCGTGCTGCCTGCGGTCGAGGGTGCGCTGGCCGTGGGCGGCGGGTACACCGGGCTGCTCGATGAACTCCAGATCTCACCAGACCAGCGCAGCGCCGAATGGCTCTTGCTGTCGGCAGCGTCGCAAGGCGCCGCTGGCAAGCTCGTGGCGAGCGTGAAGGAAAGCGCCGAAGAAGCCGAAAGCGCCAGCGGCGAGGTCGGTCACATGAACATCCTCATCAAGAACCTCACCACCGATGCGTGGGTGGTGATCATCATCCTTGCGCTGATGTTCGTGCTGGCCTGTTGGGTGATGGTGAACAAGTTCCTGTTCGTGGGTCGCACCGACCGCGACAACCGCAGCTTTCTGCGCCGCTTCCGCGCGGCCAGCCTCGACCTGCTCCACCTTGAAGACGCATCCACCCACCCACGCTCTTCGCTCCACCGCCTTTACCTGGCCGGCGTGCGCGAACTCAACAAGCGTGATGTGGGCACGAGCGACGTGAAGCTTTCCGGTGCCTCGCTCGATGCCGTGAAGGCGTCGGTGGATGCCGACCTCGTGCGCGAGTCGCACCACCTGAACTCCCACATGGTGTTGCTCACGATTGCCATCTCGGGCGGCCCGTTCCTCGGCCTGCTGGGCACCGTCGCCGGCGTGATGATCACCTTCGCCGCCATTGCCGCTGTGGGTGAGGTGAACGTGAACGCCATCGCGCCGGGCATTGCATCGGCGCTGCTGGCCACGGTGGCCGGTCTCGTTGTCGCCATCCCGGCGCTCTTCGGCTACAACTATCTGGCATCGCGCATCAAGAACACGTCGTCGGACATGCAGATCTTCGTCGACGAGTTCGTGACCCGCGTGGCCGAAACCTACGGGCAGCGCTGAGCCATGTCCGTCAGCATCCAGGCTGAGAACCAGCCCTACGACGACATCAACATCACGCCGATGCTCGATCTGGCGTATGTGCTGCTGGTGACCTTCATCATCCTCACGACGGCGTCGGTGCAAGGGATGAAGGTCGACTCACCACGCACGCTGGCGGCCAACAGCCTGGCCAAGCCGCAGATCCGTGCGGTCACGGTGACACGCGATGGGGCGGTCTACCTGGACGCTTATCCCGTGTCGATGGAGCAACTCGCCTCTTCGCTCGGCCAGTACAAGGCGGCCAACCCGGCGTTGCCCGTGGTGCTCAAGGCCGATGCGAAGGCGCAATACCAAGTCGTGATGGACGTGCTCAACGTCATGAAGAAGCTCGACATCACCGAAATCGGGCTTGTCACCAAGCGCGCTTCCTGAACGCTCTGCGGAGAACACCATGTCCATTCAGGTCGGTACCGACACCAAACCCTACGACACGATCAACGTGACGCCCATGCTCGACTTGGCCTATGTGCTGCTGGTCGTGTTCATTCTCATGACCACGGCTTCGGTGCAAGGCCTGTCGATCGCCATGCCCAAGCCCTCGAATAAACCCTCCACCGAAAAGCATGAGCTGCTCATCGTGCAAGTGGCCGCCAGCGGCACGCTGCTGCTGAACGGTGTGGGCGTGTCCGAGTCGGAACTCGAAGGCCGGCTGGGCGAGGCGAAGACGCGCGACCCGAAGATGTCGGTTGCGATCAAAGGCGATGGCGCAGCCCACTACGAGCGCGTGGTGTCCGTCATCGACCTGTGCAACAAGCTGGGGGTCAACATGGGCCTCGTCACCACCCGCATCGGGACCTGAGCCATGCATCTCGCCGAAGACTCCCTCGACGAAACCCCGGCCAAGGTCTGGCTCCAGCGCGTGGTGATTGCGCTGGTGCTGATCGGGGTGGTCTGGGGTCTGACCGTCATGGTGCGCAAGCTGTCTGCGGGCAGCCATGCACCCGCGCGCCAGACGGCAAAGATATCGATCCTCCCCGATGCCCCGCCACCTCCGCCTCCGAAGGAAGAGCCCAAGAAAGAGCAGCCCAAAGAGGAACCCAAACAGGCGATGCCGGAGTTGCAGCCCAAGCCGCAAGACGCGCCGCCACCGCCCGCCAACGACCCCATCAAGATGGAAGGTGCAGCCGGTGACGGACCGAGCATGTTTCAAAGCGGCAGCGTGGGCAAGGACTATGCGGGTGGAGCCCCCATGGTGGGGGCGTCGTCCCCGGTCGCCCCCACGGTCGACCGGGCCCAGGAACGCTTCTACGCCAACGCCGCGCGCCAGCAGCTGCGCGATGAAATCGAACGCCACCTCCGACCCGAAGCGGGTGAGCTCACCGCCACCTTCGCGATCTGGGTGGAGGCCGATGGGCGCATCCAGCGCTATGCCGTCTCACCGAGCGGCGACACCACACGCGACACCGACATGGAACATGCGCTCGGCGGCGCCCAGCGTGTGCTTCGCCTGGCGCCTCCAGCCGGTTTGGCTCAACCCATGCGCTTTCGCCTGACGGTTCGCCCGCAGGGCTGACACGAATCCGAAAAACCCTACTTCATTGCCCCTCCCATGAGCCACTCCATGTTCAAACCATCTCTCCTCGCGGCGTTGGTCCTCGCCGCGTTCATTCCTGGTGCGGCCTGGTCCGCACCCACGGCGGAACAGCAGGAGCTCGAGCAGCTGCGCGCCACCACGCAGAGCCTGATCCAGGCGCTGGTCGAGCAGGGGTTGATCAGCCGCGAACGTGCCGATGCACTGCTGCGCCAGGCGGCTGCCAAGACCCCGGCACCTGCTCAGGCGCCTGCCGCACCCGCTGCCCCGACCACTGCTGCCGCCCCGGCGGCACCACAGCCTGCCGCAGCCGCCGCCAGCGGCGTGGTGCGGGTGCCGTATGTATCGGAGACCTTGCGCGCGCAGATCAAGGAAGAGGTCAAGAACGACGTGCTGTACACCGCGCGCGAAGAGCGCTGGGCCGATGCGCGCCAGGTGCCCAACTGGGTGCGGGGTATCACCATCGACGGCGACATCCGCCTGCGCGCCCAGGGCGACGTGTTCGACCAAGGCAACCTGCCGGCAGAAGCCTACCGCACGCAAGTCGACTCGCCCGCATGGTCCCCCGACCTCACCAACACGCAGAACTCACGCAAGCGCCTGACGCTGCGGGCGAGGCTGGGTCTGCAGGCCAAGGTGTCTGAAGACGTGGCGGCCGGGCTTCGCATCACGACCGGCGGTGTCAACAACCAGGCCTCGCAAAGCCAGACGCTCGGCACCAACTTCAACCGCGCTGCACTCGGCCTCGACCGCGCCTTCGTGCGCTGGGAACCGCGTCACTACCTGCGTTTCGAAGGCGGCCGCATTGCCAATCCATTTTTCGGAACCGACCTGCTGTGGCCGGACGATCTCTCGCTCGATGGTGTGACGGCGCGCGCCGAACGCGACCTGGCACCAGGGCTCATGGGCTTTGTCGTGGCGGGCAGCTTCCCGCTGGAAGAGTTTGCGTTGACCAAGGGCGACAAGTGGCTGCACGGCCTGCAAGTGGGTGCCGATTGGTACGTCAACGACCGCACCCTCATGCGCGTGGGCCTCGGCTACTACGACTTCCAGAACGTGGAAGGGGTGCGCGAGTCACAGCCGCCTCCAGGCGGCTCCCGCGCCGGCACGGTGCCCTACCAGACGAGCCAGTATCCATCGAGCGTGCGGCAGCGTGGCAACACGCTCATCAACCTCAACGATCCGAGCAGCACGGCTGCGCCGGTGTGGGGCCTGGCCTCGAAGTTCAAGCCGTTCAACCTGTCGGCGGGGGTCACCTTCACGCACTTCGATCCGGTGCAGGTGGGTTTGAGCTTCGACTATGTGAAGAACAGCGCTTTCGATCTGGCCGACATCCGGCAGCGCGCGGGCACGACGTCGATGGACGACCTCGCGGCCAAGACGACGGGCGTGCAGTTGCGCGCGCAGGTGGGGTCGCTGAAGCTGGCCGAGCCGGGCAACTGGCAGGCCTTTCTCGCCTACCGGAAGTTCGAGCGCGACGCCTGGGTCGATGCGTTCACCGACACCACCTGGCATCTGGGCGGGACCAACTACAAGGGCTTCAGTGTGGGCGGCGGCTATGCCATCGACCGCGGCATGTCGCTGGGCGTGCGCTGGACCAGCACCCGCAACCTCGATGACGGCAGCCGCTTTCTGATGGTGCCGGGTGACCCGAGCTCGCTGAGCGGCAACCTGAGCAGCGCACCGTTGAAGATCGACGTGCTGCAGGTCGAGATCAATTCGCGCTTCTGAGCGTGATGCAGCAGTGACCCAGGAGCGACGATGAACATGCTTTCCCCATTCAAGCGCCTGACTGGCATGCGCCTGATCGGCATGGGCCTGCTGGCCTGTGCAATGGCCTTGCCAGCCAGCGCGCAAGATGACAAACGAGCGTCACGCGAGCGCGAGGCCTTGCGCCGCTCGCAACAGGCCTTGCAGCGAGTCCAGCAACAGCACAGCAGCCTGGAAAAAGAGAAGGCCAGTCTGGCTGCCGAAAAGACGCGGCTCGATGGCGAGGTCAAACGCGTCAGCGAGCAGGTGGGAAGTTCGCAGGCACAGGCTCGCACGGCCCGCGCCGAGCTGGGCAAGACCCAGGCCGAGCGGCAGCGGCTGCAAGCCGAACTGGACACGCTGCGCAGCGCAAGCGAGCGTGACAAGCAGACCGCGCAGGCGCGCATCGACGTGCTGACTCAAGAGCTCGCCGAGAGCCGGCGCCTGGTGGCCGAACGCACACAAGCCGTACAAAGTGTCGGCAAGCTGCTGTCTCGCGCCACTGACGCGCTGGGCCGGGCCGAGCAAAAGAATCGTGACCTCTACGCCATCGGCATGGGCTTGCTCGACGGGTATCGGCGCGGCGACACGCAGGGCAGTGCCGCCTTGCGCGAACCGTTTGTCGGGTTGGCCAGTGTGCAAAGGGAAAACGAGGCCGAGCGGCTTCGCACAGAGATCGAAGCCCAGCGTGTGGCGGGAGCGATTCCGCCTCAGTGAAGCCGGCCAAGCAACCGGCCACGGCATGGTCCGTACGATCCATGCGACGTTCGGTGTGATCCCACGACCATGTCACCCGCCACGGGCACGCTCTGGGTTTTCGCGGCACGCCTTGCCGTGATCCCAATCTGGTTGATTCCATGAAGCTTCATCGACTTGCCTGTTCCCTGATCGGGGCGCTTGTGTCCACTGCCAGCCTGGCTTCTGTCGAAGGGGTGGTGATCAGCCAGGTTTATGGCGGCGGCGGAAACACCGGCGCCGTCTGGCGCCGGGACTTCATCGAACTCTTCAACGCCGGCACCGCGCCGGTGAACCTGAACGGATGGTCCGTGCAGTACGGCAGTGCAGCCGGCACGGCCTGGGCGGTCACGCCATTGACCGGTGTGGTCTTGCAACCTGGGCAGTACCACCTTGTGCAACAGGCCGCAGGGGCGGGCGGCTCGCAGGATCTGCCGGCGGCAGACAGCGCAGGCAGCATCGCGATGAGTGCCACCAATGGCAAGGTGGCGCTGGTGTCGAACATCACGGCGCTCAGCGGTGGCAACCCGAGCGGCGCCGGACTCGTGGACCTGGTCGGCTTCGGCACCGCCACGGGTTTTGAAGGTGCAGTCGCCGCTGCCCCGAGCAACACGCTCGGCCTGCTGCGCGCCTTACAGGGCTGTATCGACACCAACAACAACGCCAGCGACTTCGCGACAGCCACCCCCGGCCCGCGCAACAGCGCGAGCCCGGTGCAGGTGTGCGGTGGAGGCGGAACCAACCTGGCCATCGTGCCGAGTTGCCCCGCCGTGAGCGTGGCGGCCGGTACGGCTGCCGTAGTCAACGCCCAGGCGAGCGATGCCGACAGCATCGTCAACAACATGTCAGTGCTGGGCAGCCTGCCGGCCGGCTTCAGCGTGGGTGGCGTGACCCCGGCCGCGGCCGACGGCGGCTCCGCCACCGCGAGCTTCCAGGTCGCATCCAGCGTGAGCCCGGCCACCTACAACCTGGCCCTGCAGTGGTCGAACAACGAGGCCCAGACAGCTTCTTGCACCTTCGCCGTGACGGTGAGCGGCATCACGCCCATCCCGGCCATCCAAGGCACGGGCGCGGCCAGTCCGCTGGTCGGCCAGACTGTGACCACACGGGGTGTGGTCACCAAGGTCAACAACAACGGCTTTTACATTCAAGACCCTGTGGGTGATGGCAACCCGCTGAGTTCGGACGGCATTCTGGTCTTCACCAGCACCGCGCCGACGGTCAGCGTGGGCAACATGGTGCAGTTCAGCGCCGTGGTGGTCGAATTCAACACCGGCGCGGCGAGCAATGCGGTGACCGCCGCACGCACCGTCACTGAACTCACCAACCCGACGGGTCTGGTGGTTCAAAGCAGCGGCCACGTGATCACGCCGATCGTGCTCAGCCTGCCATTGGCTTCTGCCGATGCGCTCGAAGCCTATGAAGGCATGCTGGTCACGCTGGACGGCCAACTCACCGTGTCGCAGAACTACTTCCTGGGCCGCTACGGCCAGCTCACGCTGTCGGCCGGCGGCCGGCTCAAGACGCCGACCAATGTGTTCCGCCCGGGTGCCGATGCGCAGGCCTTGGCCGCAGGCAACGCGGCCCGCGCCATCGTGCTGGACGACGGCAGCTCGCTGCAGAACCCGAATCCGATTCCCTTCATCGGCGAAGGCAACACCGTGCGTGCCGGTGACACGATCGACACGCTCACCGGCGTGGTCGACTACGGTCTGGTCACGGCCAGCAACGCCGGCGCGGGCAGCTACCGCCTCCATCCCACCCAGCCTCCCGTGATCGTGCGGGCCAATGCCCGAACGATGCTTCCACCCGCCGTGGGTGGCAACATCAAGGTGGCCAGTGCCAACGTGTTGAACTACTTCACGACACTGGCCAGCAGCGGCAATGTTTGCGCACCGAGCAACACCCTTGACGACTGCCGTGGCGCCAACAGTGCTGAAGAATTTGTGCGTCAGCGCACGAAGATTGTCGAGTCCTTGGCGGCCATCAATGCTGACGTGGTGGCTCTGATGGAGATGCAGAACAATGGCGCCACGGCCGTGCAAGACCTGGTCAATGCGCTGAACGCCAAGATGGGCAGCACGCTGTATGCCGCCGTGCCTGATCCCACAACGGGCGCTGCCACCGGCACCGACGCGATCAAGGTGGCGTTGATCTACAAGCCATCGCGCCTGTCCCGCGTGGGGGCTTCGGTGAGCGATGCCGCAGCCGTGCACAACCGTCCGCCGCTCGCCCAGTCGTTTGCCGCACTCAACGGCGAGAAGTTCAGCGTGGTGGTGAACCACTTCAAGTCCAAGGGCTGTGCCGGTGCGTCGGGTGCGGATGCCGATCAGGGCGACCTGCAAGGTTGCTTCAACGCGCGCCGCGTGCTGCAGGCTCAGGCCTTGCGCAACTTCGTCAGCACCGTCCAGGCCACGTCGGGAAGCGACGACATCCTGCTGCTCGGCGACTTCAACGCCTATGCCTTTGAAGACCCGATCCACGAACTCACCTCGAACGGCTTCGTCGACCAGATCGGCCGTTTCAACGTCGATGGCTATTCGTACGTGTTCGACGGTGCTGCGGGCCGACTGGACAGCGCCATCGCCAGCGTGTCGCTCAGCGCGCGCACGACCGGTGCCGTCGAGTGGCACATCAATGCCGACGAGCCATTTGTCATCGACTACAACCTCGAGTTCAAACCGCAGGATCTCTACTCGGCTACGCCTTACCGGTCCTCGGACCACGATCCGGTGGTGCTGGGCTTGAGCCTGGTCAAGACCATCATGGGCACGGCAGGCAAGGACACGCTCGTGGGCACCGCTGGTGACGACGTCATCATCGGCGGCGAGGGTGCCGACCTGCTGACCAGCGGAGGCGGGCAAGACGTGATCGTTTATCTGAGCCTGCGTGACGCCGGTGACGCGGTCACCGACTTCATGCCGGGCGAAGACCGCCTGGACCTGCGTGCCTTGCTCGTGTCGATCGGCTATGCGGGCACCAACGCTGTGGCCGATGGTGTGGTTCGCTTCGTGGCCGTCAGCGGCGCAACGAGCGTGCAGATCGATGCGGATGGCGCCAGTGGTCCGGCAGCACCGCGCGTGCTGCTGACCCTGCGCCAGGTGAACCCGGCGCAGATCGTCGTGGCCAGGGACATCCTGTTGTCGAGGTGAGGCGTCGGCCGGACCAGTGCCCTGCCAAGCAGCTTGGCAGGGCGGGGTTCACAAAGGCGAAAGCACGCAGTGCGCGAACATCAGCCCCGAGTCCGGTGCATGGGTGCCAGAAAACGCTTCGCAGTCCTGGATGAACGCCTGCCAAGCGGCCGACGACTCGGCATTCTTCTCATCGAACCGCGGACTGGCCGGACCCGGCCGGTTCACGAAGGCGTGGTGGAAGTGGCTCAGGATTTCGCCGCTGCCGACCGACGTCCGGGCCCTCGTGGCAGGGTCCTTGACGCTCAGCGACACGTCCATCAAAGTCTGTTTGAAGGCGCCGAAGTTCGGCGCGCGACGCGCCCATGGGCCCACCAGTTCGGCAAGTCTGCCCTGCAGCCCCAGCCGCTCGATTCGGTCGGACTTGAAGGCGAGCGGTTTGGTGCCCGGGCGGCCGGTGGATGCTTTTCGCTTGGACAACGGATGGCGCGCGTGGGCCACTGCCATGACCGAGCCCTCGTGATGCGACTGGGCTTTTCCGCTGACGGCATCGAGCACCACCGTGCCGTCGTTGTCCTTCTGCACGAGCAGCCAGCGTCCGGATGCGCTGAGACCGGTCACGTCGCTGCTCGCGATGTTCGGCGCAGGCTCGACCAGCCCGGTGCCGGTGTGGATGCGCAGCAGGCTGCGCGTCGTCTCCTGGCCCTCCAGTTCGTGAAACCCATGGACGTAGAGGTAGGGACTGCCCTTGGCCGCGTGGAGCGGCGCGTCGCTGCCGCCCGACAGCTCGAAGCGGGGCTTGCTGAACCTTGACACGCTGCGGCCCGTTGTATGCCAAGTGGGCGAAAACGGGATGTAGAGGCGCTGGTAGCGTGCGCTCGCCAGGTCCACACCCACCACCGCCGTGTGGCCGCTCTGGTCCTCGTCTCCGACACTTGCTGTGCTGTAGAGCGTGTTTCCGTCTGCGCTCAGGACGGCGCAACACAGAAAGCCGGAGAAGTGAGTGTCTTCAATGGTTCCCTTCTTCACGCTGCCGATCACCGCCTTCACGGCAACGCTCGCCGCAGGCGTAGAGGCGGGAATGACGGCGAAGCCTGAGCGGCCGATCGCGATGATGCGGTCCGTCTGGTCGTCGTACAGCAGGTCCTTCCATCCGAAGGCCTCCATGCCGGGAGGCAGGGTGAGCGTGACACGAACAGGCCGCCCTGTGCGGCCGAGCAATTGCAGCGCCGTGTCGGAGGCCGGGGTTGCACAAGCGCCGCCCCGTGTACCCACCACCTTGGGTCGCGATACATTGCCATCGTCTGTGAGGTCGTGTCGCAGCATCTGACCAGACGCGAGGTCGAGCAGCCACACCATGTCGGTGTCCAGCCCGCACAGCGTGCCGGCGTCGGCATTCAGGTCGGCGCGCAGCGTGGACGGCGCGCGCAGACGAATGGGCAGGGCGGGTGCGGGCTGGTGAATCGTGATGATGTGCTCCATCGTGTCCCAGGTGGCCCAAGCGTCTGCACCGACCTGCACGGGCTGGGCGGCAGCCGTCAGCGTGCAGGCCAGGGCCCAGGTCGTGAGCGAGGCCGAAGCGGCGCGATGAAGGGTGCTACGGGATGTGGTGGCCATGTCGTGCCGGTCTCCGGGCGGGGGTGCAAAGTTGCCACTGTACGCGGCCGGTGGGAGAGCCACGGTCGACACGGCTTGAAGCGCATGGCCTGCAGGAGCATCGTGGGAGCCGTCGCCGCGGCTGGCTGAAACCAGGGCACACGGGCGCACGGCGCACGTTGAGGTAAAGACCGCTGCGTATCAGCCCCGGGGAGCACCCAGGTAAACGCCTCGGGGCGCTCCAAGACCTTGTTTCACGCGGCGGGTGACCTCGTCGCAGAGCACCTCGTCGTCACCGCGCTCCAGGGCCTCGAGGGTCAGGCGCACGGCTTCTTCGGGCTGGATCTTCGGGCCTTCCATGCCCTTGGTCATGTCGGTCACCATCATGCCCACGTGCACACCCAGCACCTGGGTGTTCTGGCCTTTGAGTTCGCCGCGCAGCCCGTTGGTGAGCGACCAGGCGGCCGACTTCGAGGCACAGTAGGTGCCGCTGCCGGGCATGCTGACCCAGGACACCACCGACAGCACGTTGATGATGCCGCCACCGCCGTTGGCCTTGAGCGTGGGCGCGAAAGCCTGCGTGAGTGCAAGCGGGCCGAAGAAGTTCGTTTCGAGTTCTTGGCGGGCGACATCGGCCGCTTTCGGGGAGAGCAGATACCCCCCGCTGGCGATGCCGGCGTTGTTGATGAGGAGCGTGAGGTCGGGGCAGGCTTTGGCCGCTGCGGCGATGTCCTCTGCATTCGTGACGTCTAGGCGAAGGGCGTGCACGCCAGGCACGGTGATGCTGGCAGGGTCGCGTGCGGCCGCATAGATCTTCTTGGCGCCACCGGCCTGCAGAGCCTTGACGAATTCATGGCCGAGGCCACGGTTGGCGCCGGTCACCAGGACCACTGCGTCTTTGATGTTCATGAAAAACTTCCTTGTGCCATCTTGGGGGTGGGGGGCGGCTCTGGGCCGGCGTCCGGCCGGCCCAGAGCTCATGGGGGGGACTGAGACGGGGGCGTTCCGCTCAGAGTCGTTACAGCACGGTGGCGATGCCGTGTCCGCCGCCAACGCATTGGGTGGACAAAGCATAACGCCCCCCGACACGGTTGAGCAGGGCAGCGGCCTTGCCGGTGATGCGTGCACCGGTGGCACCCAGCGGGTGGCCGATGGCCAGCCCACCGCCATCGATGTTCACGATGTCTGGATTCAGTTGCAGGTCGCGCACGCTGGCCAGCGCTTGCGAAGCAAACGCCTCGTTGATTTCGGCCACGTCGATGTCGCTGGCCTTCAAGCCGGCACGGGCCAGTGCCTTCAGCGTGGCCGGCACCGGACCGATGCCCATCACGGCGGGGTCCACGCCCACACTGGCGAACGAGCGGATGCGCGCGAGGGGGCGAAGACCATGGCGTGCAGCGAACTCGTCGCTCGTGACCAGCACCGCCGAGGCACCGTCGGTCAGCGGCGACGAGGTGCCTGCGGTGACCACGCCATTGGGGCGGAATGCCGGCTTCAGACCCGCGAGGGCGTCGAGCGAGGTGGTGGGGCGAATGCAGCCGTCTTGCGACACGACATCGCCCGTGTCGGTCGTGATGGGGATGATCTCGTCGCTCAATCGGCCCGACTCGCGGGCCAGGGCTGCGGCTTGGTGCGAGCGCATGGCAAAGGCCTCCTGGTCGGCCCGAGAGACATGCCAGCGCTGGGCGACGTTCTCGGCGGTCTCGCCCATGGGCATGTAGGCGGCTGTGTGGGCCAGCAGCTCGGGATTGGGCGAGGGGTTGAAGCCGCCCTGCGGCACCATGCTCATGGACTCCACACCCACGCAGAGGAACGCATCGCCCATGCCGGCTTCGATCTGGGCAGCCGCGATGTGAATGGCCTGCATCGACGAGCCGCAAAAGCGGTTGACGGTCATGCCACCCACCGAGTGGGGCAGCCCGGAGAGCAGACCGACGATGCGCGCCAGGTTGCTGCCTTGGGAGGCTTCGGGGTACGAACAGCCGAGGATGACGTCTTCCAGCAGGGCCGGATCGATGTCGGTGCGGGCGAGCAGACCCCGGACCACCTGCGAGGCCAGCACGTCGGGGCGGACGTTGGCCAGTGCACCCTTGCGGGCAAAGTGGAAGGGGGAGCGGGCGTAGGCGGTGATGACGGATTTCATGAAGAGGCCACCAAAGTGATGAGGTGATTCAGTTATATGACTAGTGTCATATAACTGTCAAGCACTCAGGCGTCACTGGCCGAATCGGCTGTCATTCCAGCGTGTTTTCAAGGGGAGCTCGCGTTGTCGGACGCGCGCCCCGGCCAAGTCAGCCGTAGTTGGTGATCCACTCGATGCCCTGGGCCTCTGCGGCCTCCAGGGCATCGGCTTCACTCAGGTACTCGCCTCGGGCCACCGCGATTTCGCGGGGGCGGGTGGGCCACACCTGCTTGGACACCACCAGCAGGGGCGCGAAACGCCCGCCATCGATGGCCTTTGCCGTGCACACCACTTCGTAATCCTTGTGCCGGAAGATCTTGGTTGCGTCCATGCTCGATTCGATGGGAAAGGGTTCAGTATGCGCCAGTGCGCAGGGGCCAAGGTGTGCGCGTCACGCACGACGAAAAATTGCGGGGTTGCCGAGAAACGCGCACAGCGTGGGTCATGGTGTGGATGTGGATGCGGGATGACCCGCCAGATAGGTAGCCAGTGCCGAATTCACCCGCTCGTGTCGCTGTTCGAAGTTGTTGAGCAGGTCCGGCCATTGTGCCGTGTCGCTGGTGTCGATGGCGATCTGCAGGGCGCGCGCGGCCTGCGAGAGCGGTTCGGCGCCGATGGTGCCTGCGGCCGAAATGACGTTGTGGGCGGCGTTGGACGCGGCTCTCAGGTCTCCGGCATCGAGCGCGGCAGCAATGTCGGCGGGCCGGCCACCCTTCATGTCGGCGAAGCGCCGCAGCACCTTGTCGTACAGCTCGGGTTTGTTGAGGCAGCGCTGCAGGCCCAGCTCGAACGAGATGCCGGCGTCGGCAGCCAGTGCGGTGGTAGGTCCCCTGACGTCGCTTGATGAGGGGGCGTGCGCTGCAGGCAACGAGGCGTTCAGTGAGCTCGTCGCGGCGGCAGGGCGCGCCCGGGCCCACCGCGCCAGGGTGGCAAACAGCCGTGCCGGCTCGATGGGCTTGGTGATGTAGTCGTTCATGCCGGCGGCCAGGCTCTTTTCACGGTCTCCGGACATCGCATGGGCGGTCATCGCAATGATGGGGAGGTCGGCCAGGCCTGGCAGCTGACGGATGATCGCGGCGGCGCGGTAGCCGTCCATGACGGGCATTTGAACGTCCATCAGCACCACGTCGACGGCTTGCGTCTGCGCCAGATCGACCGCCTCCTGCCCATTGTGGGCGGTGATGAGCGCCATGCCAGCCACGTCGGCGAGCAGCTCGCTGGCCACCATGCGGTTGAATTCGTTGTCCTCGACCAGCAGCACGCGTCGCCCGCGCAGCTCCGGGGCAGGCTCGTCCGGGTTGCCCTCGTCAGGGGCCGGCGTGGCATCTGCGTTGGCTGTGTCGCTGAAGGCCTGCGTGATGGCCTCGAGCAGGGCCGGTGCGGTCACCGGCTTGCTCACGCAGCCATCGAGCCCCTCTTGCGACGCGCGCCGGACCAGCGCATCGTCGCCGTAGGCGGTGACCATGACGATGCGTGGCGTGCGCACGAGCGCGGTCTGGCGCATCGCTGCCACGAAACCGAAGCCGTCGAGCACAGGCATTTTCCAGTCGAGCAGCACGAGGTCATAGGGCGCGGTGTGGGCTGCGCGCTGCAACTCGGTGATGCCGGCCTGGGCCGAGCTGGCCAGCGCAGCCGCATAGCCCAGACTCTCCAGCAGATGCTGAAAAATGTCGCGCGAGTTGGGGCTGTCGTCCACGACGAGGATGCGCAGGCCGCGCAGGTGAGCGGGGGGCAGCAGTGTTTGTGGGGAGGCCGCTGTGGCCACGCCGAAGTCGGCAGTGAAGAAGAAGTCGCTCCCTTTGCCGGGCTGGCTCTTCACGCCGATCTCACCATGCATCAGCTGAACCAGCTTCTTGCAGATGGCCAGCCCCAGCCCGGTGCCGCCATGCTGGCGCGTGATGGAGGCGTCGACCTGGTTGAACGGCTGGAACAGGCCGCTCAGGTGGTCCTCGTTCATGCCGATGCCGGTGTCGCGCACGGAAAATCGCAGCGTGACGCGGCCCTCCGCGCACAACACGGTCTTGACCGCCACAACAACGATCTCGCCGTTCTCGGTGAACTTCACCGCGTTCATGCACAGGTTGATGAGCACCTGCTCGAGCCGAAGCGCATCCCCGATCAGCACAGGTGGCACGCCATCGGCTGTGCTCAGCAGCAACTCCAAGCCGCGTTCCTGGGCCTTCAAGCCGACGACCGAGGTGAGCTTTTCGAGCACCTCGTCGAGGCGGAAGGGGCGGTCTTCCATGTCGAGCTTGCCGGCTTCGATCTTGGAGAAATCGAGGATGTCGTTGATGATGACCAGCAGCGAGGCCGCCGCCGACTTGGCTTTGTTCAGGTAGCCCCGCTGGCGCGGGGTCATGTCGGTGCGCAAGGCCAGGTCGGCCATGCCGATGATGGCGTTCATCGGTGTGCGGATCTCGTGGCTCATGTTGGCGAGGAATTCGCTCTTGGCACGCGTGGCGGTCTCGGCGCCGTCCCGGGCCAGCGCCAACTCGGCGTTGGCGGCCTGGAGCTGCGCGGTGCGTTCTTTCACCCGACCCTCGAGGTCGGTGTTCAGCGACTTGATCTCGGCCTCAACGGCTTTGCGGTCGGTGATGTCGATGAAGCTGGCCCGCAGCAGCCGTTGCGAGGTCTGCGACAGCCGTACCAGGCGAACTTCACACAGACGTTCGTCGCCGTCCGGACGCACGATCACCCGTTCGAATAACAGCGACTGGCCTGAGAACACCGCCACAGCGTGTGCTCGAATGCTGTCCTCGATGCTCCGGCCGTCGGGCTGGGACGCGGCGTAAAGCGACTGGATGGGCCGGTTTCGCAAGTCCTCGATGGGACGCTCGAACAGCTCCACCGCCTTGGGGTTCACATCGACCACGGTGCGTGTGTCATCGTCGATCACAACGATGGCTTCGGGGGCGTGCTCGACCAGCGTGCGCTGGCGAGCCTCGCTCTCGATCGCGCGGTGCTCGGCTCTTGTGCCGCGGCGATTCTGTCGCCAGAGTGCGGCACTCAGCAGGCTCAGTGACAAGAAGGTAAGGGCAATGCCCAGCAGCGCGGTTCGGTGCTGGTCCCAGAGCGATGGTTCCTTGTTGACGATGATCGTGCCGGGGGGCAGATTGTCGGTCGCCGTCTTCCACCGCTGCATCTGGGCCCAGTCGACCATGGTCACCGGCTTGGGCGGGCGCGACTGCACGGCATCGGTCAGCAGCATTTCGCCTTTGAGGAGGGCCAATGCGAGCTTGGAGGTGTCGACTGCGCCTTGGTCGATGTGAAGCACCGAGCCGCCGAGGATCCCGAAACCGATGGAGACGTCGAAGACGCTCATCACTGGCACATTGGAGGCGCGGATGATGGCATTGCCCACATCGAAGGGCACATAGGGCGTGCCCGTGACATCGCGGTTGGTGGTGCCGGCGAGCACGATCGTGTTGGCTGGCAGCGTGGCGATTTTCGCCAGCATCTCGGGCACCGTCAGGTTGTCGGTGAACTCGAACGAGAGGTGGCGCGGCAGCAGTTTTTGGGCGTCTCGCGCTTCTTCCTTGATGGCCTGGTCGCTCGGCCCTGTGCCCACCACCACCACCACGCGCTGGGTGGCCGGCAGGAGCCTGAGCGCAAGCTCCACGCTCCCTCGCACATCGAGGTGAGGCGTGACTTGCAAGAACTTGTGATTCAGTCCGGACGCACTGGCAGGCACGGCGGCATTGATCGTGATCACCGGCACGCCGGGCGCAAGCGCTTTGAGGTCGTTCAGCAGAAAGGTCAAGGCAGGCTGCTGGGTAACGACGATGAGGTCCAGCGGTTTGGACTGGTACTGCAGCAACAGCAGATCGCGCTTTTGCGCACGATAGTTCGCATCGTCGTGGCGGTTGAGGTCGAGGTGCTCGACAAAGACGCTTTCAGTGCTCACACCGCCTGCACCCAAGCCACCGATCATGCGCGATATGTAGCGATCGACCGAAGGCCGCCCGTAGCCGAACGAATTCAGCACCAGAACGCGCTTCTTGAGGAACGGGCCCTCCGTCCCGGATGGGGGGCCTGCGGATGCCGCCGGCGCGGCCGCCAGCGGCACTGAGGCTGCCGAGTCGACAGGTGTGCTCGCTGAGGGAGAGGCGGCTGTCGCAGGCGGAAGCCCGCTGACGAAAAGAAGACCCGACAACACGGCGCACGCCAGATGGCGTGCCATGGCAGGACCTGAACAGCGAACGGACATCGGGTACTTTCCTCCCTGCTGGCGGACGTCCATGGCCCGTGCGCATGGAGGGTGCACCGAACGACACAGATCCGGGGAAGACCTGTACCGAAAGGGCTTTGGACGACGACTCCTCACGGGCCAACGCGGGAACCGTCCGAGCCGGCTCCCCATTGGCATGACTGTCCCGTGTGGTGGTCGTCGTTGTCAATCGGTGAAATCTTGGCTACGCGACCGCTTGTGGCGGCAGCGCTTCGGGGGCACAGTCAACAGGGCGACGTCGGGCTCGGGGGGGCTCAAAGAGCGGTATGGGGCGTGCGCCCCAAGAACCCTTTTATAAACATCATGGGCTTCGTTCACCGATTGTCGATTTCACGCAAGCTCTTGCTCCTCGGGATGCTGGTGCTTGCAGCGACCTGTGTGCCGCTCTATTTGCACCTGTCCTTGTCGCAGCGGCTGATCGTCGCGGCAGAACGCGAGCGAGAGGGGGTGCAGCCCGCACGGTTGCTGATGCGTCTCGTGCAACAGACGCAACAGCATCGCGGCTTGTCGTCCGCCTGGCTTGGGGGCTTCGAGGGGGCGTTGGCATTGCACCAGGCCAAGCGCAAAGAGGTTGACGCAGCGATTCTCCAATTCGATGCACTGATCGAAAGCCGCCCTCCGACAGCAGGCCTGGTGCCGGTCTGGCGCGATGCGGTGAACGAATGGCGTGGGCTTGCACGCGGGCTGGGCGCCCCGGGTGTCGCGGTGACCGAGAACATCGAGCGGCACACCCGTCTGATCGGGCTGTATTTCAAGGTCCTTGATCTGCTGTTGGACGACTCTGGCCTGATTCTCGATCCGCACTCGGACACTTATCACCTGATGAGCGCTGCGCTCACCAAACTGCCGCACGCCATCGAATCGCTCGGCCAAATGCGGGCGCAAGGTGCCAGCATGTTGGCGGCAGGAGACTTCACCGCCGAGCGTCGTGCCGTGCTCATGGGCCAAGGTAACCAGTCGCGTGCTTTACTTGAGCAGGCCCTGGCCGCATTCGAAAAATCCTTCGATGCGAACTCTCAATTCAGGCAGGTCCTGGCGGCTCCGTTGACGGGTTTGACCACGCCCACGCAGACCGCGCTGGCGCTGGCTCAAGATGGGCTGGTGCGCGGCCATCCGGTTCGCACCGCGCCCTCGGCCTACATCGAGACCTTCACCCGAGCGATCAACGGCGCCTACGAACTGGAAGAGGCTGCGCTCAACTTGATGCAAGTGAAGCTGATGCAGCGCGTGGAGGAGCTTCGCTTTACGCAGTTCATGCAGCTCAGTTTCATGTTGCTGCTGTTGGCCGGCGTGGGGGCATTGGCCCACCGCTGGTGGCTGCGTCCCTTGATCGGTCGCTTGTCCGATGTGCGTGAAGGCCTGGTTCGGATCGGTGCCGGAGACTGCGACACGCCTGTTGCAATCGGCGTCGACGATGAATTCGGCCAGATTCTGGCCGATGTCGAGAACATGCGGCGCCGGCTGAAGGCCACCATCGGTGCCCTCAACGAGCAGCGTGAAGCGGCGCAGGTGGCCGAGCGGGTCAAAGGCGAGTTCCTTGCCAACATGAGCCATGAAATCCGGACGCCGCTCAATGCCATCGTCGGTCTCACCGATCTGGCGTTGCGCAGTGAACTCAGTCCCAAACTTCGCGACTACCTCAGCAACTCCAGAATGGCCGCCGAGTCATTGCAGGCGCTGATCGACCAGGTGCTCGATTTTTCCAAGATCGAGGCAGGACGTCTCGATCTCGAGATCAGGGCGTTCCGCCTGGACGACGTGCTGCAGCGGGTCACCGTGATCGTGGGACAAAAGGCTCAGCAGCGGGGGCTCGAACTCATGCTCAACACCGGGCGGCTGGTGCAGCAGCAGCTCGTGGGCGACGCGCACCGCTTGACCCAGGTGCTCATCAACCTGTGCAGCAACGCTGTCAAGTTCACCGAAGAAGGTGAGATCGTGGTGATGACGGTGCAGCAAGTGGCGGTCGACGACACCTATTGCACACTGCGATTCTCAGTTCACGACACCGGCATCGGCATGAGTGCGGCGCAGATCGATCGGGTGTTCCATCCCTTCACGCAAGCCGACAGTTCAACCACCCGGCAGTATGGTGGAACCGGGCTGGGTCTGGCCATCAGCAAGCAGCTCGTGGAAGCCATGGGCGGTCAGATCGGCGTGCTCAGTACCCTCGGCGTCGGCAGTGAGTTCTTCTTCACGGCCACCTTCGGCCGGGGTGAACTTCTGCCAGCGCCTGAGTTGCCGGCATGGCCGCGGGTGCAAGGGCTCCAGGTGCTGGTGGTGGACGACAGCATTCATGCACGCGACATCTTCAAGGCCCTGCTCGAAGACCTGGGCTGTGTAGCTTGCCTTGCAGACTCTGCGGCCTCGGCGCTGCGGTGGCTCGACGACCCGGCCAACCCCGGCATCGACCTGGTGCTGCTCGATTGGAAAATGCCGGTCACCGACGGCTTCCAGGCCGCACGCTTGTTGCGGCGGCATGCCCGGATGAGCCACCAGCCACCTGTCATCATGATCACCGGCTATGGTGACGAGGCGTTGGCTCGCCGAGTGCGCGACGAAGGCTTCGAGGCGTGCTTGACCAAGCCGGTGACCACCTCCTCCCTGTTGGACACCATCGTGTCCGCCTTTGGTGATGGCGAACGACGCCCCTTCGCACCGCCGGAGGTGTCCGCCCCGGTGGCCACTGCGACCAGCACGGCACCGGCCCCGTTGCGAACCGAGTTGCAGGGCCGCCATGTCTTGCTGGTCGAAGACAACGAGTTCAACCAATTGGTGGCCACCGAGCTGCTGCGCGGTGTGGCGGGCGTGCATGTGACGGTGGCCCACCATGGCGAGCAGGCGCTCGAGTTGCTGCGCATGGCGCACTTCGATGCGGTGCTGATGGACGTGCAGATGCCGATCATGGACGGCTACGAGACCACGCGCCGCATTCGCGACATTCCGACCTTCGCGCATCTGCCCGTGATCGCCATGACGGCGCACGCCACGCACAAAGACCGTGAGGCCTGCATCGAGGCGGGCATGAACGACTACATCACCAAACCGTTCGATCCCGAAGAGCTGTTCGCGATGCTCGTGCGCTGGATCGATTGAGGCCTTGGGGCTGGACCCTGCCCAAGACATTCAAGCAAGGCACCCACGCACGACGCCAAAACGCAGCCTCTGCGGAGACGGCTGCCCATGAGGGCGCTGCATGCCCTTGTGCATGCCCTTGTGTACGTCCTTGGGCAATGCGGTGCCACAACTCAAGGTCCACTTGCGTGCGGCGCTGAGTGTCGGGGTCACCCGCGACGAGATCGTCGAGGTGCTGATGCAGATGTCGGTCTACGCAGGATTTCCGGCCGCGCTCAACGGACTCGCGGCAGCGCGCGAGGTGTTTGCACAAGTTGATGGGGAAAGCGTGTCGGCCGGGGATCAGTGACAAGCTGCATCGGCGCCAGTCGATTTGCCTCAGCACCTGCCGCAGCCGCTCGCCTTTGGCTGGATTGAGTTGCAAGGCCCATGCAACTCGACCTTGCAGGTGCTGCGGCCAAAGGGGGATGGCCATCGCGGTTCTGAGACGACGGTCCTTGTTGCACGCACTGGTGCAGGATGGCTTTGAGTCGGTCGAACTCGGGCCGGGGCAGGTTGGGGTGCTGGTTCACCACGACGCTGCACACCGACTGGCGTCTGCCCGACTTCAGGCAACGTGTTTTTTGCGGGTTCAGCGAGAAGTCTTCTTCGGCCGCGATGCGTGCGACCCGCGCACGGATGCGAGGCATGGCTGCAATCAGGTGCAAGTCACCAGACAGCACCAGGTCGTCGGCGTAGCGGGTGTAGCGAGCGCCGAGCGCGTGGGCCAGCCCGTCGATCCGCAGGTCCAGGCGGAAGGCGCACAGGTTCGCGAGGGCTGCCGAGGTCGGGGCACCTTGTGGCAGATGCGGCTCGCGCAGGCACGGCAGCTGGGCCCAGCGCAGACTGCCTGCTTCGAACAGCCGGCGCAACACCGGCTCTGGCGTGGCCGTCGTGCACAAGGCGGTGAGTTCGGTGGCCACGGTGTCGGGGTAGCCCAGCGCCGTGAACAAGGCATGCACCCGCGATG
>JBEGTX010000273.1:0-11911 GCA_041179165.1 Pseudomonadota bacterium
CGATGCCGGAGTGATCCGGCTGGTGCGGGCGTACCTGAATGCCGGGATCATGGATGGCGGGGTGGAAGTGGATCGACACATGGGCACGCCGCAAGGCGGACCGCTGAGCCCGCTGTTGGCCAACGTGCTGCTCGACGAGGTGGACAAGGTGCTGGAGGCGCGGGGCGGGAGGTGAAGTGCGCAGTGGCCGACAAGCCGCGGCAGGACTTCAAGGCCCGGATCCGGCATCTCACTCGCCGAACCGGCGGGCGCAGCCTGGAACAAGTGATCGAGCGACTGCGGCCGTACGTGCTGGGCTGGAAGGCCTACTTCGGTCTGTCGCAGAGGCCAAGAGTCTGGCGAGAGCTGGACGAATGGATGCGCCACCGGCTGAGGGCCATCCAGCTGTGGCACTGGAAACGCGGAACGACGATGTACCGTGAACTGAAGGCCCTGGGAGCAAGCGAGGATGTGGTCAAACGGGTGGCGGGTAGCTCACGCCGCTGGTGGCGCAGCAGCAATGGCTTGCTCAAGACGGTACTGACCATTGCCTACTTCGATCGCCTGGGCATGCCCAGGCTCTCCTGACCTCAAGCTCTCGAACCGCCCGGTGCGCACCCGCATGCCGGGTGGTGTGGCAGGGGTGCCTCCTGGAATGGAGGCGCCCTATGCCGATGGCGAGCGGATTGGGGTGCGCCGATCGATTCGGGCCGAGCCTCACCGAGCCTCATCCCATGCCGCACAGCGAGCGCAACGCCATGAACCTGGCGCAATGACTAGCGCAACAGCGGCACCAACACCGGCAGCACATTGCTCAGGATGATGGGATGCGCTTGCGCCAGCGGGTGGATGCGGTCAGCCTGGAACAGCGCTTCCGAGTTCGGCACATCGCCCACGCCCTTCAGCATGAAGGGAACGAGCGACACCTTTTCTGCTGCTGCCACCTTGCCGTACAGCGCGGCGAAGTCGGCGCCGTACTGGCGGCCGTAGTTGGGCGGCATCTGCATGCCCAACAGCAGCACCTTGGCGCCGGCCTCGCGCGAACTGCGCACCAGCGCAGTGAGGTTGTCAGAGGTCATTTTCAGGGGCAGGCCGCGCAAGGCGTCATTGCCGCCGAGTTCGATCACCACGACTTGTGGGCGATGGCGCTTGAGCAAGGCCGGCAGGCGCGAACGGCCGCCCGATGTGGTGTCGCCACTGATGCTCGCGTTGACGATGGTGGCCGGCCGCTTGTCGGCCGCCAGCTTGTGCTCGAGCAATGCCACCCAGCCCTTGCCTCGCGCCAGGCCATACTCGGCCGACAGGCTGTCGCCGAGCACCAGCACCAGCGGCGGGGTGGTGGGTGAGAGGGCCGGGGAGGGTGTCCCTTGGGCGCGCACGGCTGTCGAGGCCAGTGCGCAACAGGCCAGGGCCAACACGGTACAGTGCCACAGGGCTGCGCGGCGCGCGGCCATGGTTCCGGTCATTGCCTTCTTGGTCATCGTCAACTTCCATCACCCATGTCAGAACCCATCATTGCTGTCGAACGTGTGACCAAACAAGTGCAGGACACCAGCGGCCTGCTGACCATTCTCCACGAGATCAACTTCACCCTGCAGCCGCGGGAGTCGGCAGCCATCGTCGGCGCCTCGGGCTCCGGAAAGAGCACGCTGCTGTCGATCCTCGCCGGATTGGACACACCCAGCTCCGGAACAGTTCGCCTCGGCGGCGTCGATTTGTTCAGCATCGATGAAGACGCGCGTGCCGCGGTGCGGGCGGCCAAGGTGGGTTTTGTCTTCCAGAGTTTCCAGCTGCTCGGCAACCTCAACGCGCTCGAGAACGTGATGCTGCCGCTTGAACTACAAGGCCGGCGCGATGCCCGTGCCCTGGCCACCGAAATGCTTCAGCGCGTGGGCCTCGGCGAGCGCCTCTCGCACTACCCGAAGTTCTTGTCGGGCGGAGAGCAGCAGCGTGTGGCGCTGGCACGTGCCTTCGTCGTGAAGCCCGCGGTGCTGCTGGCCGACGAGCCCACCGGCAGCCTCGACTTCGCCACCGGCGAGCGCGTGATGGAGCTGATGTTCGAGCTCAACCGTGAAGCCGGCACCACGCTCGTGCTCGTCACTCATGACCGCGCCATTGCTGCGCGCTGCGACAGACAGCTGCGCATCGAGGCAGGGCGGCTGGACGCTGGCGCTGTTCTGGCCGATTGAACGTTCTCGCGACGCGTACAAAGTCTTCACCCGAACGCACTGTGTCGTGCGATGCGACGGCATACTTCCTGCCGCTTCACCCACTTCACCCCCCGCAACAGAGCGGCCGTAGTTTCAGGCCGGTTGAATCAACCTTGGAACCACTGCCATGCCCTACCAATACTTGACTAAAACCTTTGCGGACACCCCGGCCCGTCCCAACTTCATCACGGCGGGCCGCGTGAACATGCTCCATTTCGTGATGAAGGTCGATCACCGGATTCCCTGGAAGCATCTGCGCGGGGCCTTGAATCAGGTCTTGGCAGGCACAGCAGAGCCCCAGGTCGTCAACGCGCTCATGAAACTGAGCCCATCTCGTGACGGGTCTGTCTTGAAAGCCTTCGCTGTGGCCGCAGCGGAATGCAAGGCCGGTGTGCGGCCGAAGCCGCATCAGCTGGTGGCGTTGGAAACCATCGAGCAAGAAATCTTCTCCCTGCCCGCCAATCTGGCGCTCGGCCTCAACAACCGCGCCGATGACCCGGGTGGCGAGTGCATGGACTTCACCATCGACGATGTCGACTACGCGGGCACCCCGGCCGCAACGCCTGCAGGCGACTTGCAGAAGCTGCGTGAGAAGCTGTTCGGTTTGCTGGGCGCCAAGACGCTGGTGCCCGCCGAAATTGCGCAGGTCTGCAACAGCATCGTCACCGCCGTCGGGCAGGCCAATCTGAACACAGCCACCGCTGGCAACCTGGACCATTGGCACCCCGGCCCACCTTTGCCCGGTGCTCTGGCGGTCGTGCAGCGCACGCACCCGGCATACCGGTATTGGCTCAAGCCCACCGGCGTCGCCATGTCCAGCGCTGAAATCATCACCATGCTTCAGCAAGTGACAGCCAGGGCACTCAAATCCAAATAAGCCTTCTCGCGGGCGCAAGCGGCCAGCCCCGACTGAAGGCACGAACGCCGACGGTCGTGCTTCGGCTGACACGGCTTGCGGACGCCATTGAAAAAGGCGCCCTCAGGCGCCCTGATCTGACGAAGGGTGCTCTTATTCAGCAGTCGCGAACTTGTATGACGTCTTCGATTTGTTCTTGATCTCTTCGCGGAACTTGACCATCTTGTCCTGGTCGAGCTTCTGCTTGATCTGTGGCTTCACGTCTTCAAGCGATGGCGGTTGAGCCGAGCGGGTGTCTTCCAGCTTGATGATGTGGTACCCGAACTTGGACTGGACCGGCTCAGAGGTCATTTCGCCTTTCTTGAGCTTGACGAGCGCGGCTGCGAACTCAGGCACGTAAGAACCTGGGTCGGCCCAATCGAGGTCCCCGCCGTTCTGGCCGGAGCCTGGATCGTCTGAATGCTTCTTGGCCAGTTCTTCAAACTTGGCGCCGCCCTTGATCTGAGCGATCAAGGACTTGGCTTGCTCTTCCTTCTTCACCAGGATGTGGCGGGCGCGGAACTCCTGGCCGCCGGCTTGCGCGCGGAATTTGTCGTACTCGGCCTTGATGGCTTCATCGGTCACCGGGTTGCGCTTTTGTTCGTCGTTGAACAGTTCGCGGATCAGGATGCTTTGGCGTGCGAGTTCGATCTGGCTCATGTAACCGGGCGAGGTGGCCAGGCCGCGGCGCACGGCTTCCTGGGCGAACATTTCGCGCAGCACGACTTCATCGCGCACTTGCGTTTCAAGTTCGGTCGAGCGGGTTTGCTGGCCCCCGCGCATGGCTTGTTGCAGCAGCGACTCGACGCGGGCGCGAGGCACGGGCCGGCCGTTGACGGTGGTGAGGGTCTCGCTGACTTCCTTGGCCTTGGCGGGTTTGGCCTGGGCCAGCACGGCCAGCGGGCTCAACAGTCCCGCGGCCACAGCGGCAATCACGGAAACACGGGCGAACACAGGTGCACCGGCGGGCGCGGAGGCGGAAAGCATCTTCATGGGCGGGCGTCTTTCAACGGAAATGTCGGAGGGATGACGAAAGGGGTGTGCGGCGCCGCAAGGCGATGTGGCCTCAGCCAGGCCTCGCAGCGGCAGTGGAATGTCAGCGTTCGTTCGGCGTGCGGGCGTCGATGGCAATCGCATGAATGCCCTGCGGGATCAAAACGTGCAGGGCATCATATACGAGGCGATGGCGCGCCACCCTCGACAGGCCGTCGAAGCGCGCGCTCACGAGCCGCACGTGGAAATGCCGGCCTTCGCGGGCGCCAGCGTGGCCCGCGTGCAGGTGGCTGTCGTCGCGAATGGACAGCTCCTCGGGGGCGAGGGCATCGCGCAGGCAGGTGTCGATGTCAGATGCAGAGACCGCCATGTTCAGGGCGTGTCCTTGGTGGGTGCGGGCTCTTCGGTCGGCTGCACGTGGCGCATCAGGTACACGCCTTGGGCGACGATGAACAGGAACATGATGCCTGTGACACCAAACACCTTGAAATCGACCCACACCGACGTCGGGTAGCTGTAGGCCACATAGATGTTGAGCAGGCCGAGCAGGGTGAAGAACGCGATCCAGATGAAGTTGAGGCGTGCCCAGATGGCATCGGGCAACTCGAGTTGCTTGCCCATCATGGCCTGCAACAGGTTCTTCTTGAAAAACATCTGGCTGATCCAGAACGCCAGCCCGCCCACCCAGTACAGCACGCTGGGCTTCCACTTGATGAAGGTTTCGTTGTGGAACCACACAGTGAGGGCACCCAGCACCGTCACGAGTGCGAGGCTGATCCACAGCATCATGTCGACCTTCTTGCCGCGCACCAGCATGAACACGATCTGGGCCAGCGTGGCCAGCATCACCACCACGGTGGCGATGAGCACGGGCGCCTCGTTGGGGCCCACCACACCGCCGGACACCAGAAAGCCGAAATGCTCGTTGGCAAATTGAGTGGCCCACTCCTTGTTGCTGTTTCCGTACTTGAAGGAAATGAAGAACAGGAGGATGGGCAGGAAATCGAAAAGCAGTTTCATCGCAGGGACCGGTGGCTCATTCAGGCGTGAAGTCTATCGCTGCCGAGTTGATGCAGAAGCGTTCACCGGTCGGATGGGGGCCGTCTTCGAACACATGGCCCAGGTGAGAGCCGCATTTGTTGCAGCGCACTTCCACCCGCACCATGCCGTGGCTCTGGTCGACCACACGCTCGACCACCTCGCTGTTGATGGGCGCCCAGTAGCTCGGCCAGCCGCAGCCGGCATCGAACTTGGTGCCCGACTCGAACAGCGGTGTGCCGCAGCCGACGCAGTTGTAGTGGCCTTCCTTGAAGTGGTCCCAGTACTTGCCGGTGAAGGCGCGTTCGGTGGCCGCATGGCGTGCCACCTGGTACTGCATGGGGTCGAGCTGGGCGCGCCATTCGGCGTCGGTCTTCTCGACCTCGCGGGGTTTGTCGCTGGCAGATTTGTTTGCACTCATGAGGAACATGACACCTCGATCTGGTTCGCCCACGCGGGCGGAAAGTCGGCGCAGGCCGACTGCTCTGGATGTTCGTCGAACGGCCGCGCGAGCAGCTTCAGCAGGCGGTCGATTTCACTGAAATTGCCCTCGCGCGCTTGCTGTATCGCCACCTCGGCCAAGTGATTGCGCAGCACGTACTTGGGGTTCACGCGGTTCATTTGCAAGGCGCGCTCGGTGTCCACGCTGTCCTCGGCGCGCAGACGCTCGCCGTAGGTGACTGCCCAGGCATCGAAGCCTTCGCGATCGATGAACAGGTCGCGCAACTCGTCGTTGCGGGCGCCGGCCTCGCTGCGGAAGAGCGACAGACGGCGGAACAGGATGGTGAAGTCGGTCTTGTCGGCGGCCATGCGCTTGAGCAGACCGTCGACCAGCGCCTGGTCGCCTTGCTGCTGCGTGAGCAGGCCGAGCTTGGCTCGCATGCGGGCCATCAGCGCTTCAGGGAACGCCGTCTTGTAGACCTCGAGCACGGCCAGTGCGTCATCGGGCTCACCCAGCAGCGGCAACAAGCCCTGTGCCAACGCATGCAGGTTCCAGAAGCCGATGTTCGGCTGGCGCGCGTAGGCGTAGCGGCCCTGGTTGTCGGAGTGGTTGCAGACGTGACCCGGGTCGAAGCCATCGAGAAATCCGAAGGGGCCGTAGTCGATGGTGAGCCCGAGGATGGACATGTTGTCGGTGTTCATCACGCCGTGGCAGAAACCCACCGATTGCCAGTCGGCCATCAGCGTGGCGGTGCGCCGCGTCACTTGGTCGAGCAAGGCGAGATAGGGCTGAGGCGCGTTGCGGCAATCGGGGTAGAGCGTGTCGACGACGAAGTCGGCGAGACGCTTGAGCGCCTCGGTGTCGGCCTCGGTGTGTGCGAAATGTTCGAAATGCCCGAAGCGGATGAAGCTCGGCGCCACGCGGGTGACCACGGCAGCGGTCTCGATGTCTTCGCGGCGCACCGGCTGCGGCGACCCGGTGATGCACAGCGCGCGCGTGGTTGGAATGCCGAGGCCGGCCATGGCTTCCGAGCAGAGAAACTCGCGGATCGACGAGCGCAGCACGGCGCGGCCGTCGCCCATGCGCGAGTACGGCGTGAGGCCGGCGCCCTTGAGCTGCACTTCCATGGGGCCTGATGGCGTGTCCATCTCGCCCAGCCACAACGCACGGCCATCACCGAGTTGGCCGGCCCACACGCCGAACTGGTGGCCGCTGTAGACGCTCGCCAGCGGCAGCATGCCGGCCCCTTCGGCGTTGCCGCTCAGCACGGCGAGGGTGGCAGGTTCGTGGCGGATGTCGGCGGGCAGCCCGAGCAGCGCAGCGCAGTCCTCGCTCCAGGCCACCCAGTGCGGGGCGGGCAAGGCCTGCGGGGACACGCGGGTGACAAAAGGATCGCCCAGTTCAGCAAAGCGGTTGGACCAGGTGGCGCCGAGCGCGCCCGCTGCGGCCACGGGGTCGGAAACAAGGCTCATGCGCAAGTGTAGCGATGCACGGGTGTCCTAAATCATCTAAGGGTAAACAGGACTCACGCGGGTCTGCATCGGCTTTCTATCATCGGCTCATCGCCTTCAATTTCTCGAGGAAGTTTCATGTCTTACCTGACCGGCCAGATGATGCACACGCCGCTGATGATCTCGTCCCTGATCGTTCATGCTGCACGTCACCATGGCGACACCGAAATCGTGTCGAAGCGTGCAGAGGGCGACCTGCACCGCACCAACTACCGCAACACCGAGTTCCGTTCGCGCCAACTCGCTCAGGCCTTGGCGCGGTTGGGTGCGCAGGCTGGCGACCGCATCGCCACGCTCGCCTGGAACGGCTACCGCCACCTCGAGATCTACTACGGCACCTCGGGCTCGGGCCTGGTGTGCCACACGGTGAACCCGCGTCTCTTTCCGGAGCAGATCACCTGGATCGTCAACGACGCCAAGGACCTGGTGCTCTGCTTCGACCTGACCTTCTTACCGCTGGTTGAAAAGCTCGCTGCCGCGATGCCGACCGTCAAGCACTTCGTGCTGATGACCGACCGCGCGCACATGCCGGCCAGCACCACGCTGCAAGGCCTGCTCTGCTACGACGAGCTGCTGGCGGCCGAGGCGGGCGACTACGCCTGGCCCACGTTCGAAGAGAACACCGCGTCGAGCATCTGTTACACCTCGGGCACCACCGGCAACCCCAAGGGCGCCGTGTACAGCCACCGCTCGTCGGTGTTGCATGCGTACGCCTCGGCCTTGCCTGATTCGCTCGGGGGCTCGGCGCGTGACGTCATCTTGCCGGTGGTGCCCATGTTCCACGTCAACGCATGGGGTCTGCCGTACTCGGCGCCGCTCGTGGGCGCCAAGCTTGTGATGCCTGGCCCGCATCTCGATGGCAAGTCGCTCTACGAGTTGTTCGAGAGCGAGAGGGTCACCTTCAGTGCCGGCGTGCCCACCGTGTGGCTCGGCTTGATCAACTACATGCTGCAGAACAAGCTCAAGTTCAGCACCTTCAAGCGCACGGTGATTGGCGGGTCGGCCTGCCCGCCGGCCATGATGAACACGCTCGAAGACGAGTTCGGCCTCGAGGTCATCCACGCCTGGGGCATGACTGAAATGTCGCCCCTCGGCACTGTGGCCAAGCTCACGTCGCGCCACGCGGGCATCGACAACGAGCACCGCCGCCTGCTGCTGCAAAAGCAGGGCAGGGTGGTCTATGGCGTGGACATGCTCATCCTCGACGACAACGAGCAGCCCCTGCCTTGGGACGGCGTCGCCGCAGGCAACCTGGTGGTGCGCGGAGCCTGGGTGATCGACAGCTACTTCCAGCGCGACGAGTCGCCGCTCATCACGGTCGACGGGGTCCAATGGTTCCCGACCGGCGACGTGGCCACCATCGATGCCGAGGGCTACATGCAGATCACCGACCGCAGCAAGGACGTGATCAAGTCCGGTGGCGAATGGATCAGCTCCATCGAAATCGAAAACATCGCCATGGCGCACCCGTCGGTTCAGGAGGCCGCGGCCATCGCCTGCAAACACCCGAAGTGGGATGAGCGGCCGCTGCTGATCGTCGTCAAGCGCCCCGGCACCGAACTCACGCGTGAGGCCCTGATCGGCTTCTTTGAGGGCCGCATTGCCAAATGGCAGGTACCAGACGATGTCGTGTTCGTCGATGAACTGCCCCACACGGCCACAGGCAAGCTGCAGAAGCTGCGGCTGCGAGAGCAATTCAAAGACCATGTGTTCGACTCGGGAAGCGCCAGCTGAGGCGGCGGCCGAGCGCATGCTACCGGGCAGCTTGAGCGGGCTGCCCGCAGGCTGACACGCCGACAAACTCAGTAAAAACCCTGAGCTGTCGCAGCCGAGACAAACGCGGCCCAGCATCGTCCTAGAATCGAACGAACGTTCTATTTTTTGCGGATCTGATCGCGCTGCGGCGCACCATCTGGTCTGCAGATTCCGTCTTGCCAGCAAGGAAACTCCATGACTGCCCATGTCGAAACCCGCGGCTCCATCGCCGTCATCACCCTGACCAACCCGCCCGTGAACGGGCTCGGCCTGTCCACGCGCCGTGCCGTGACGGAGGCGGTCGAAGCCGCTCAGTTCGACCCGGCCATCCAGGCCATCGTCATCACGGGCGCCGGCAAGTCCTTCTGCGGCGGCGCCGACATCAAGGAATTCGGTACCGATCAGGCGGGCGCGGCGCCCAACCTGCTGGACACGATCGACAGCATCGAGCGCAGCAGCAAGCCGGTGGTCGCAGCCATTCATTCGGTGGTGATGGGTGGCGGCCTGGAGCTGGCCCTGGCTTGCCATTACCGCGTGGTGTCGTCCGGCACGCTGGTTGCACTGCCCGAGGTGAAGCTGGGCCTGCTGCCCGGCGCTGGCGGCACGCAACGTTTGCCCCGCGCGCTTGGCGTGGAGGCCTCGCTGAACATGATCGTCAGTGGTGAGCCGATCAAGGCCGAGCTGCTGGCTGCCATGCCCGGCCAAAAGCTGTTCGATCGGCTGGTCGAGGGCGACGTGCTGGCGGCTGCGCTGGCATTCGCGAGTGAGGTGGCCAGCGTTCGTCCGCTGCCCCTGGTGCGCAACCTCAAGGCCCGCCACCGCGATGCCGATGCCTACTTCCAGTTCGCTCGCAACACCGTGGGTGCGATGTCCAAGAACTTTCCCGCACCGCTTCAATGCGTGGAAGCCGTGGCCGCCTCGGTGGGCCGCAGCTTCGAGGCGGGCATGAAGGTCGAGCAGGCCGCGTTCACCGCGCTCATGCAAACAGACGAAAGCCGCGCCCAGCGTCACATGTTCCTGGCCGAGCGTGCAGCTTCCAAGATTCCCGACGTGCCATCCGACACCCCCGTGCGCACGATCGCCCGCGTGGCCGTCATCGGCGCTGGCACCATGGGTGGCGGCATCGCGATGAACTTCCTGAACGCCGGTCTGCCGGTCACGATGATCGAGATGAAGCAGGAAGCGCTCGACAAGGGCGTGGCCATCATCCGCAAGAACTACGATGCCCAGGTCAAGAAGGGCAAGCTCAAGCAAGACAAGCTCGACCAGCGCATGGCGCTGCTCAGCACCACGCTGAGCTACGACGACCTGAAAGATGCCGACCTCGTCATCGAGGCCGTGTTCGAAGACATCAACGTGAAAGAGCAGGTCTTCAAGACGCTCGACGAGGTCATGAAGCCGGGGGCCATTCTGGCCAGCAACACCTCCACGCTCGACCTCGACAAGATCGCCTCGTTCACGCGCCGCCCGCAAGACGTGATCGGCATGCACTTCTTCAGCCCGGCCAACGTGATGCGCTTGCTCGAAGTCGTCCGCGGCGCCAAGACCGCCAAGGACGTGCTCGCCACAGTCATGGCACTCGGCAAGAAGATCAAGAAGACCTGCGTGGTCTCGGGCGTGTGCGACGGCTTCATCGGCAACCGCATGGTCGAGCAGTACAGCCGCCAGGCCGGCTTCATGCTCGACGAAGGCGCCACGCCGCAGCAGGTCGACCGCGCGGCCGAAAAGTTCGGCTTTGCCATGGGCCCGTTCCGCATGGGCGACCTGGCCGGCAACGACATCGGCTGGTACATCCGCAAGCGCCGCTACATCGAGCAGCCGGGCATGCGCTACAGCCGCACGGCCGACCTGCTGTGCGAGGCCGGCCGCTACGGTCAGAAGACGAATGCCGGCTGGTACGACTACGTGCCGGGCAAGCGGGATGCGCAGCCGTCGGCCGAGGTGGCCGCCATGCTCGAGAAACACCGCGCCTCGCTCGGCATCACGCCGCGCCAGATCAGCGATGAAGAGATCGTGCAGCGCCTGGTCTATGCGCTGGTGAACGAGGGCGCGAAGATCGTCGAAGAGGGCATTGCCTCGCGCGCATCCGACATCGACATGGTCTACCTGAGCGGCTACGGCTTCCCGCTGCACCGCGGCGGCCCGATGCACTATGCCGACTCCAAGGGCTTGTACAACGTGGCCTCGGCCATGAAACGCTTCAGCCGCAACCCGCTCGACGACGGCGAGTTCTGGACGCCAGCCCCGCTGCTGGCCCGCCTGGCGGCTGAAGGCAAGACCTTCAGCTGAGCCCTGCCGAGTCACCCAGCCGAGTCATCCTGCCGAGTCATCCACCCGAGTCATCCACCAGAGACTTGCCAATGAACGCACGCGCCACCTTCACCTCGATGGAGCAAAGCACGGCGGCCGACTGGGCGCTGATCCGCGAAGAGTCCATGGGCTTTTCGCGCCAGCTGCCCGACCGCCTGCTCGCCCACCTCAAGGTGCTGGAAGGCGACTACGGCGGCTTTCCGGTCGACCGCTACACCCACTCGCTGCAAACGGCCACCCGCGCGCTGCGCGATGGCCGCGACGAAGAGTACGTGGTGTGTGCGCTGTTCCACGACATCGGCGACACCCTCGGGTCGTTCAACCACTTCGACATCGCAGCGGCCATCCTGAAGCCCTTCGTGAGCGAGGCCAACCTCTGGATGGTCCAGCACCACGGCATTTTCCAGGGCTACTACTTCTTCCACCACCTCGGCCTCGACCGCGACATGCGCGAGCAGTACCGTGGTCACGAGCACTTCACGCGCACCGAAGAGTTCTGCGGCCTGTACGACAACCCCGCGTTCGATGCACGCGCCGAAACGCTGCCGATCTCGGAGTTCGAACCGATGGTGCGCCGCGTGTTCGCCAAGCCCCGCCAAAGCATCTACAAACCCGCGCGAGCCGAGTCCTCTGGTTCCTCTGAGGCCCTTGTGCCCTCACGCCCCGCCTGATTTTTGAGAGAGAGAAACACCATGACCAACGCCCTCATCGTCTCCACCGCCCGCACGCCGCTCGCCAAGAGCTGGAAAGGCGCTTTCAACATGACGCACGGCGCCAC